>JBBSPK010000005.1:0-48864 GCA_038258875.1 Chitinophagales bacterium | reverse complement strand
AGGATCATCCGTATTATCACGGCTCTGCCAACCGGGCTGATCAATGTACATTATATCACCGGTAGTATGGCCGCTTTGCAAATCCCTAACCAAAACAAGATACCGTCCCCACTCGTTTTCACCTACATTAAAACTCCACTTGCCCATACCGTTATTTAGATGGACCGTTTCAGTTTTTATTAATTTATTGTATTTATCCTGTGTAAAATTGCTGAGGTTATCGCCGCTGTTATCCCACCACCAGCGCCATTGAATCTTATATAATTGCACCTCAACATCTTTTGTTCCCTGTAATAATTTACCCTGGTTGTCAACATCTGCAATTTGAGCGATATGTGTTTTACTCGTTAACAAAAATCCCCAGGGCTTTTCGCCTTCAGGCGTTTTTATTCCCACGTAACTTTTATATGGACTGTATGGAACGGTAACATTATCTATGCTAAAACTTCCGCCAGGCTCAAAAACCTTTACAAACAAATTTGCGCTCAACATACCAGGAGCATTATCATCTGTTTTAAAATCAGGTTTTATAGTTGCATTACCTTCTGCATCCATTTGTCCATCAAAGATTGTTGTTGTTTGAGTTGAATAGGAAGACGTGGGATCGTCAAAACGATAGCCTTCAAAATTTGGGAAGGCTGTTTTTTTGGAATAAAGTGATGCATCAATTTTCGCCTTCAAATTTTTTGCCGTTGCTCCAAAAAGCCAGCGTGCAGAAAGTTGCCCCGTATTTGATGCATTTTTGCCTAACATAGGATTAGCGCCAAAATCAAGATCAACTTTGAGACGGTTAGGCATAACGGTTTCAATTTTAATTCTTTTTTCGAAGGTGGCACCACCCACTTTTACCCTGGCAAGCCAATTTCCTGTTGGAGAATTTTGCCCGGTAGCGGTTTTAAAAACATTAAATCCTTCGTTAGCATTTACCTGTATTATTTGTGTGTAAAGCTGGCCCTGCGGTGTGTACAATTCAAACTGTACCGGGTTATCAGGTGGAAGATTTTCATTTTTATCTTCTACAATGCAATTAATAAATAAGGAATCTCCCGGACGCCAGACGCCCCGTTCGCCAAAAATGTAACCTTTAATACCATTCCTCACTTCTTCACCGGAAATATCAAAGCGGCTAAGAGGCAGGCTGCTGCCGTCATCCAGTTTTAAATATCCTTTCTCGTTATTTTGTTTCGCAATAACGAGGTAAGGTTTTCTTTTAAGATCAAAATGGGCAAACCCTTCATTATCGCTGTTTGCCTTTGCTATAACCTGTTGCTGAAAATCCAGGACGTCCAATTCAACATTCGGCATTGGATCCGCCGTCAAAATATTAGAAACCGCTATCGTGATTGAATTATTGGTACCTCTCTTTGCAGTAAGCCCGATATTGGATGCAATAATATTTCGTGTAGCCCACCTGTCTTTGTTGTAATACGATTTTTTACAGGGGTTATCTCTTTGCCGCCAGTTATATCCATAGGGATAGTAATTGTCATACCTTCTCCAAAATTCATCATCGTCATCCTGCGCATTTTGTGAATTACCGTAACCTTCATTCCCATAATAATCTTCCTCGTCATCATCCTTTTTTGACGCGGTATCAGTATAATGACAAGTATATAAGGAATAATCGGGCCTGAAACCAATGGTAACGCGATATATTGCACCGGGTTCGGTTTTTAAAAACTTATCTATATCCAATGAAAAGCGTTCCCTTTTGTGAAGGTCTAAGGTTTTATCGTCATCAAGGCGCAGGGTTTTTTGAACAACGGGTATTGCAACACGGCGAAGGTCTTCATCGCCACCTAAATTATTACCCTGTAAAAATTGTGGTATGTTATTTTCATAAATTTTTATAATGCTTATGTCCACTGCATTTAAATTCACCGCTTCAAAAGGCAAAACAAGGTGCCCGGAATTTGGAAGAATATTTCCCCTGCCCTGAATTTTTACAGATGGCATCCTGTTCTCAAAGAAAACATTTGCCGTATATCCCTTTTGCAATGTATCGCCCCAGGTATTTTTAATTCCGGGATTTATGTTCACGACATAATCACCATCAAGTTTATCGCCGGCATATAACTTCACTTCGCTGCCGTTTATCGTATAACTAATGTCGGACTGATTACTTATAGTTATGAGGCCTGTAAGTTCCTGCCCTATAGCAACCGGATCGCTAAACTGTATTGAGGCATACTGTTCAGCCTCGTTCATTGCCAGCACATTCATCACCTTAAAATCGCCTACGGCCGGCACCTCTATAGATTTATTCCCTGCAATATCAATGTTCAAAGGTTTGCCGTTCCAACGAAGCTGAAGCGTTGACGTATTGCTTTCCCTGTCAATATTATTAACTGTAAAATTGTGCATTTTGCCTGCACCGTTATGTTGCCACTTTATTTCCAGCGCTTTGTTATTTTTTGATGCTGATAAAAGCTTTTCAACCTTATCCGACGCTTCGATATCAGCGGTTTCAATTTCGCCCAGCAATATCATTTTGTCTTTTTGCCCGTTACTCCTTAAACCAAAATCAATTACAGTAAACGATGGTTTTATTGTTTTAATATTGAATTTAAACTCCTCGTATTTAGAAGGAATGTGCATCACCTTACCCAAACTGAAACTGACTTCATACAATTTATCGGGAGTAAGATTCTCATCAGGATGAAACTCAATGGTACGTGCATCGAGCCATACAGATTTACCCTTTACTGCAGGGATGAAATCAAAAAGTGATTTATCAACCACCTCACCTAATGCATGTGTCGTAGAAGCATCGGCCGCAAGTTTAATTCTAAGGGAAGCTGTTTTTGATATAGTCCCTGACGTATACGCATCAATATATTGACTAAAAGCAGGGTCAACCTCTAACGGCTTATTTTTTTTTTGACAGGAATTAAATACTAAAGCGGCGGGAACTACAAGGAAAAAAAAGATTAGATCAATTTTCAGTTTTGGATAAGAACCATTAAAATTCATCAAACGAAAAGTTTAGAAAAATAAAAGTCGGCAATTTTATCAACTAAACCAATCTTCAAATTTCAAAATCAGTATTGCATTTATGTAAAAATTGTTAAATCAAATTCGTCGGGACATTTTCCACCTGAAGCTAATTTTGCTATTACTTTTTCAATTTCTGCTCAACTCAAGCTGGTAGTTTACTTTGTCAATAAGATTGCCAACATCAAAAGGTTTAGCAATAAAATCATTGGCGCCATATTCTCTAATGGAAGCAGCTGCGCCCGGGTGAGCAGAAAACATGATAACAGGTATATGGCTGGTTTTACTATCTGATTTTAATTCCCGGCAAATGGTCCGCCCGTCATATCCTGAAATCAATACATCCAAAAGAATAAGGTCGGGCTTGAAAGTTTCAATTTTTGGAAAAGTATTTTCCCCTTTCGAAGTAACCTCGACTTCAAAGCCTTTCATTTTTAAAAATATTTCCATTACAGACAATATATCAATATCGTCATCAACAACAAGAATTTTCGACATATCAGGTTGACTTATTAAACAAAATTGCAAACTTCAGGAATATGATGGCAACGGATACCATAAGTAGTACAGCTTTTAAATTTTGAATACTACTTTGCATCAAAATTTGTTCCGAAAAAAAAAAATCCTGGAATCTTCTGGCGAAACTCACTTCAATTTATTCTTTAAATTCTCATTGATTGCCTCTAAAAATTCTTCCGTATATAGATAATCCTTGTCGTGCGAAACATTGTTACCACTAATACATACTGCCAAATCTTTGGTCATTTTGCCGCTTTCAACAGTTTCTACACAAACGTTCTCCAGCGTATTACAAAACTCAATCAATTTTTCATTTTCATCTAATTTCCCCCGAAACGCAAGACCCCTGGTCCATGCACAAATTGAAGCAATATGATTTGTGGACGTCGGTCTTCCTTTCATATGCTCCCGGTAATGCCTGGTAACAGTTCCATGTGCCGCTTCTGCCTCCATAGTTTTTCCATCAGGTGTTACTAAAACTGAAGTCATTAAACCTAATGATCCGAATCCCTGGGCAATTGTATCACTTTGCACATCGCCATCATAATTTTTACAGGCCCAAACGAAATTGCCATTCCATTTCAGAGCGCTCGCGACCATATCATCAATAAGCCTGTGCTCATATACAATATTTGCAGCTTCAAACTTTGATTGAAATTCATTTTCATAAATTTCCTGGAAGATATCTTTAAACCGGCCATCATATTTTTTTAGAATTGTATTCTTGGTTGAAAGATACAATGGCCATTTTTTACTAAGGGCCATATTGAAGCAGCTCCTTGCAAAGCCCATTATACTTTCATCGGTATTATACATACATAGCGCAACACCATCGCCTTTAAAATTATACACTTCAAACGTTTGTGAATCGCCACCGTCATCCGGAGTAAAGCTCATGGTAAGTTTTCCTTTACCTTTTATAACAGTATCGGTTGCACGATATTGATCACCGAATGCATGACGGCCAACAATTATAGGGGCAGTCCAATTTGGAACCAATCTGGGAATATTTTTAATGACAATTGGTTCACGAAAAACTGTCCCATCTAGGATATTTCTTATGGTGCCGTTCGGGCTTTTCCACATTTGTTTAAGATTAAATTCTTTCACTCTTAGTTCGTCGGGAGTAATGGTAGCGCATTTTATTCCAACCCCACAAGCCTTTATGGCATTAGCGGCATCCACAGTTACCTGGTCGTTGGTAGCATCACGATGTTCCATGCCGAGATCGAAATATTGTATTTCTAAATCGAGATAAGGTAGTATCAATTTGTCCTTGATAAATTTCCAGATGATTCTTGTCATCTCATCACCATCAAGTTCTACAACAGGATTGGCTACTTTAATTTTCGTCATTTTAAGATTTATAAATTTTTAGAGAGGTATATTTTGCGATGTTGTCAAAATCTCTGTCTTTATGGAGTAAGGGAAGATCGTTTTCAATACATAAAACGGCAATAAGGCAATCGTTAATTTTATTTATAGTAATTCCTTTTTGGCGTAATGACCTGTACAACTGTGCACCCTTGATTGCAATTGAGTATGGCTCATAATCAACGCGGTCTAACCCCTCCAGGTTTTCTTTAATTGTAATAAAGAGCCTGTCATTTTCGATTCCTTGCAAAACTTCCTGCATAATGACAGGAAGTATAACAACCGGCGACGCAGCCGGATTATTAAGAAGTAATTCCCGAAGATGTTCGATTTGAGGTGAAGTCTTTTTATTAAAAAAATCAACCCAAACAGAACTGTCAACAATCAGCTTAGGCATTCCTTCTCATTTTATCCAAATTGCCTATCCATTTTACCTTGCCTTGGAGAGATAATAATTTAAGTCGCATTTGATACTTAACATATTCCGATAGGGCTTCATTAATAATTTCCTTTTTAGTTTTTAACCTTGAATATTTAAGCGCCTTCCTCATCAAGTCATCGTTAATTTCAATATTTGTTCTCATTTCTAAATTTATTTATACACAAATATAATCCAATTCATACACACCAAAAATCTACAAATTCTTTATTATTTCATCAGCAAATTCACTGGTTTTAACAAGTGTCGCATCTTTCATAAGGTTATAAAAATCGATTGTCACCGTTTTATTCCTGATAGTTTTTCCAACTCCATTGGTTATTAATTCCGCTGCATCACGCCAGCCCATATAATCAAGCATCATAACACCACTTAATATTACAGACGATGGATTCATGGTATTGGTATTCGCAAATCTTGGTGCGGTACCATGTGTTGCTTCAAAGACTGCGTGGCCGGTTATGAAATTAATATTTGCACCAGGGGCAATACCAATGCCCCCAACCTGTGCCGCTAATGCATCACTTATATAATCTCCATTCAAATTTAAAGTTGCAATTACAGAGTAATCCTGCGGGGCCAGCAAAGCCTGTTGTAAAAAATTATCTGCAATCGCATCTTTAATAATTACTTTTCCGCCAACGGAACTTATTTTCATTTCTTCATTAGCCACTGCTTCACCACTTTCTTTTTTTGTTTTTTCCCATTGGTTCCACGTATACACATTTCCGCCGAATTCTCTTTCAGCCAATTCATAGCCCCATTTTTTAAAAGCGCCTTCAGTAAATTTCATAATGTTTCCTTTATGAACAAATGTTACAGACGGCAGCTTATTAGTAATAGCGTAATCAATAGCAGAACGGATCAACCTTTCTGAACCTTCTTTACTTACAGGCTTAATTCCAAATGATGATGTGTTTGGGAAGCGAATGTTTTTTACGTGCAATTCATTTTGCAGAAAGTCTAATAATTTCTTAGCCTCCGGGGTACCAGTCATATATTCTATACCGGCATAAATATCCTCCGTATTTTCCCTGAAAATGACCATGTTCACCTTCTCTGGTTGCCACATAGGAGAGGGAACTCCTTCAAAATATTTTACGGGCCTAAGGTTTACATACAAGTCAAGCTCCTGCCGCAAAGCCACGTTAAGACTACGAATACCACCACCAACAGGCGTTGTTAAAGGGCCTTTAATTGATATTAAATATTCCCTAAAGGCATCCATGGTTGCTTCAGGCATCCACTCACCGCTATCATTAAACGCTTTTTCACCGGCCAGTACTTCCTTCCATTCTATCTTCTTCTTTCCATTAAAAGCTTTTTGTATTGCTGCATCAAAAACACGTACGCTTGCTTTCCATATATCCGGGCCAATGCCATCGCCTTCTATAAACGGTATGGTAGGTTTATCGGGAACAACTAACTTACCATTGCTACCCATTGTAATTTTTTCTGCCATAATGTATCGGTTTAAGAACCTCACCCCAACCTCCCGAAAAAAATCGGGACAGGCTCTCTCCGATGGAGAGAGCCATGGATAGGAAGGTGTTAATTATTTTATATTTTGCTTGTTATTGTTATTGACCATTTTCCTTTTCCTGATTATTTTTTTATCTCTAAAGAACAATTTAGCCAACCTCCATCGAAATTCACACCTTCATATTTTTTATAAAAATTAATCGCCGGCTCGTTCCAATCCAACACCTGCCAAACGACTCCGCTAAATTTTTTTTCCTTTGCCTCTTCAATTAATTTGTCAAATAATAATTTACCAATTCCGTGTCCTCTTACCTCTTCATTCACCAAAAAATCTTCAAGATACATCCTCCGGCCTTTCCAGGTTGAATAGCGAATATAATATAAAACAAAGCCCTGTACAATTCCATCGGCTTCAGCTACAAAGGCCCACCATACAGGACTTTCCCCGAATCCGCTTTCTTCAAAATGTTCCAGCGTTGCACTTACTTCGTCCGGGGCCTTTTCATAAACCGCCAGTTGCTGAATTAATTCCATCAACCTTTTGCAATCATTTTTTACAGCGCTTCTAATAACTATTTCCATTAAAACGAGTTATTGGTTTTTTAATTGATGATTCCACCCGGGCCCTTTTACAAACCTGCCTGGTGTTGCTCCTGTCGGTTCACCATTTTGCAATACTTGCACTCCATTTACAAATACATTTATTATCCCTGTGGAATATTGATGAGGCTGTTCATACGTAGCGTGATCTTCAACTTTTGCAGGATCGAAAATTACTATATCTGCGTAATAGCCCACTTTCAATTCACCACGATTTTTTATATGCAATTTTTCAGCAGATAGTTTTGTCAATTTTCTTATTGCATCAGGTAAAGTAATTATTTTTTCATCTCTTGTATAATGGCCGATTACTCTTGCAAAATTTCCATAGGCCCGCGGATGGGTACTGGATTTTAAAAAAACTCCTTCATTAGTATAGGAGCCTGCATCGGAACCGAAACTTACCCATGGAACTGCGATTTCTTTTTTTACGTTGTCTTCACTCATTAAAAAGAACGCTACTCCAACTCTTGAACTGTCTTGTACAATCAAATCCATAGCTATTTCTTCAGGCGAAGTACCCCGCATCTTTGCTACCTGTGCCAGGGTTTTACCGCTAAATTTTTTTAAAGAATCCTGCTTGAAACTTAATAGTAAAACATTATCCGGCGAGCCGCAGGCGTAATATAGATTTTCCCAGTCCCTGGCATTTGTTCTCATGGCTTGTGCCATTTGTTTTCTTATAACGGGCATCTGTAAACGCTGCCATAATTTGTCAAATCCTCCATCCTGTAAGGAAGGTGGCAATGATGCCGTGAGCCCTGTTGAACCTGCAAGATAAGTATACATATTTGCCCCAATATCCACTCCTTCATTCCTTGCCCTGTTTATTCGTTTTATTACACTGTCCATCTTATTCCAGTTATCTTTCCCCGCTGCTTTCAAATGATAAATCTCTCCATGTACTTTTGCTTTTTGTGCAATAGTGATTAACTCTTCAACCGCCTCGTATAAATTATTCCCTTCACTGCGAATGTGCGAAATGTACCCGCCGCCATACTTTCCCGCAACTTCAGCCAATGCTATCAATTCATTTGTTTTAGCAAAAAAAGCAGGCGGATAAATAAGAGATGAACCCACACCAAGGGCGCCCTCTTCCATTGCCTGCTGCACAAGAAGCCGCATACTGTCCAGTTCAGCAGCCGTTGGCTCCCGATCGTCTTCGCCAATTACATATTCTCTTACGGTTGTAGCTCCTACAAATGAAGCCACGTTACATGCAATTCCTTTTTTTTCAAGGTAATTTAAATATTCACCGAGTGTATTCCATGCTACTTTGTATTTAATATCTCCCTGGGCATTTTGATCTTTTTCTCTCATTTCAGAAGTAAGCGGACCCATGCTTGATCCTTCACCCATTACTTCAAGCGTTACACCCTGCCTTATATCACTTTGAGAACGGCCGTCTTCGATAAGATCAACATTTGCCCAACTTAACATATTTATGAAGCCCGGAGCAACTGCATTACCGCGTGCATCTATTTCATTATTTGAAACTGCTTTTGAAAGGTCGCCGATAAAGGCAATGGTATCTCCGGAAATACCTATATCGCCGTTGTAAGGCGTACCGCCATTTCCATCATAAATTACACCATTGCGAATAATGGTATCGTATTTTGCCTTTTGTGTACACGAAAGGATAGCAGGCAATAAGAAAAGAGAAATAAACTTTAAGCTGTAGACTCTCATTGATTATTTAGGTGATAGGTAAACATGGGTTAACTTAGGATAAGGCCTGGTCAAGGTCATTTAAAATATCTTCAACATTTTCTATCCCAACACTCATTCTTATAAGGCCATCAGTAATGCCATACTTTTCTCTTTTTTCTTTTGGTACTCCAAAGTGTGTCATTGAAGCCGGGTGAGATAGTAATGTATCACATGAGCCTAATGATACAGCCCTGACGCACATTTGTAATTTATCTATAAAATTTTTTCCAGCCTGTAATCCATTTTTTAATTCAAAACTTAACATGGCGCCCGGATGTTTCATTTGTTTATTTGCCGTAGAATAATCAGCATGTGAGGCGAGCCCAAGATAATTTACCTTAGCAACGGAAGCATGTTGCTCTAAAAACTTAGCTACGTCCATTGCATTTTTGCAATGCCGCTCCATTCTTAGTTCGAGAGTTTTCATTCCCTGTACCAATAAAAATGCGTCAAACGAGTTGCTGTTTCCTCCAAGCAGGCGATGTACTTTAGTCATCCTGGTTTCCATATGCTCTATATCTTTTCCTATTAAAGCTCCACCGATTGCGGTTCCATGTCCATTTAAAAATTTTGTTGTTGAATGGAAAACATAATCTACACCATACTTAAAAGGCTGTTGTAAAAAAGGTGTGGCAAAAGTATTATCCACTGCCACTATTAAATCATGCTGTCTGCCAATTTTGGTAAGCTCCTGAATGTTCACGCATTGAATGGTGGGGTTTGCAGGAGTTTCCAGGTACATCATTTTAATTTTACTGTCGCTTTTTAAAACTTCTTCAGCTTTATTCAAATCACGTAAATCAACAATGACTGCTTCTATTCCTAAGGGCGGTAAAACTTTTTCCATTAATTCCTGGGTTCCGCCATATAAAGAAAAGTGTGAAAGAATTTTATCGCCGGTTTTCAAATTTCCCAACACAAGCGTAGATAAAGCAGCCATTCCGCTCGCATGCAGCAAGGTTTTTAACTGAAGAGGGCTCCCGTTTTCATCATTTATTTTAAAACTTTCCAGGGCCGCGATTTTTCTTTCAGCCTCCGCCATTGTCGGATTACCCCAACGACTATAGATGTAACCTTTTTCCTCGCCATTAAAACGACGCATGCCCTGTTCTGCATTATCGAAAACATAAGTGCTGCTTGCATAAATGGGTGTAAGATGTGCATTATTGCCATCTTCTTCATGACCACTATGAATAGCGAGAGAACCGAAGCCGTTGATAAAATCTTTTTGTAAAGGCATGTGAATAATTAATAAACCGAAATGAAGAAATGAATATTTAAGTTTGGCAAAAGTAGTAAAAACATGAAGCAACTTTTGCATCAATATGCCGCCTATAATTTATGGGGAAATAAGGTAATCACAGAAAGAATAGCTCAACTACCTGAAGAAATTATTGATAAAGAAACAAAGAGCAGTTTTAATAGCATTTATAAAACAGTTGTTCATCTCATGGATGTAGAAAGCATCTGGTGGCAGCGCTTAAAATTACAGGAGCATGTTGAATGGCCGGGTAAAAGTTTTGACGGAAATTTTGAAGAGCTATCCCAACAATTACTATCGCTTTCCAAACAATGGTATGACTGGATACAAATCACAAATGACGTAAATCTTGATCATGTATTTGGATATCAAAATTCAAAAAAAGAATTTTTTAAACAACCGGTTTACGAAATGTTACTTCATTTGTTTAATCACCAAACTTATCACCGCGGCCAATTAGTGACAATGATGCGGCAAAACGGAATCGAAAAAATTCCTGCCACTGACTTTATAGTCTTCAGCAGAAATAAGATAAAAGTTTAATTGTTATTGCGCTTCGGGCAATACTTCATCCAGTTTATTATCTTTTATAAATTTATCTTTTGCGTCAGTAAATTCACTTTGAAGATTTGAAGCGGCGTTAAGCGCATCGTCAGCTTTTGAATGAATTTCGGGTAGTTGCTTTTCAAGTAATGAATTACCAAGGTTTATATTTTCTGCCTCAAGCTGTGCTACTTTTTTTAATAAAGATGTTTGACTATTTACTACATCATCCAACTCACGGAGAATTTTTTCCATGAGATGCAATTTTTCTGTTTTGTCCATATTTCAAATTATTTGATACAGGCACCATCCTTCAAAAATTGTTCCTTAAAATTTTAAATATTGTTTAGTTAAGGCATTCGGACGGTGTCTCGAACTTGCATACCCAAAAAAAGACCTCGTTGGAAAGCGAGAACGGCCACAACAAACTTATCCTTTCAATTGCTGGGTGTGGGTTATTTTATTAAATTGCAAGAGCATGCCGACATTATTATTGGTTCAGGGTTTCAGGTTCTTTTTTTACAGCAATGAAAATGACGAACCTGTTCATGTGCATGTAACCAAAGGTAATTCGGTGGCCAAACTTTGGTTGGAGCCTGAAATCATTGCAGCCTATTTTTACGGCTTTACTAAAAAAGAACAAAACATTATCTTACAAATAGCTAAACAGCATGTCGAAAACTTTAAACAAAAATGGAATGAATATTTCGCAAAATAAATATGATTCTATAGAAAAGATCATCTTTGATGAGGGACTTCGCATTCAGAATATTGAAATACGCCGGGACATAGCTAAAATTCTCGTATTTCTTAATACCAACCATATACTGGCTATACCTATTTCAAAATATCAATCTTTGGAAAATGCCAGCCCTAAAGATTTACAAAAATTTGAAATCATAGCTGGAGGAACCGGTATTCACTGGCCCAGACTGGATGAAGATCTTAGCCTTAAAGGATTTTTAAAAGATACTTTGTTGATGATGATACAGACAAACCAGCAATTTGTCGTTGCATAAATATCCGCAGCTTTTCGATTAATATTATTATAAAGTTCATTCCTCCTTTTCTTTATAGACATCTTTAAACACAAGCATATCAAATAATCGCAATTCCTTTTTAGTATCAAAGCCACAAGATGTCTTAAATTTTTTGGGATTTTCGTAAGTTCCAAACAGCATATCCCACCAAACTATGTCGCCATAATTGTTTGTATGTTTATTATACTCATGATGTATTCTATGCATTTCGGGACGCTGAAAAATATATCCAATCCATCGCGGTGTTTTAATATTAGTATGATAGAAAAATTCACCCAGTGCCGTACACAAAGTATAGATTCCTCCTGCTTCGAGGTTAAGCCCCAGTAGAGAATACACCAGCAGACTGCCAATAATTGAATTTACAGTCATCTCCAAAGGATGTTTGTAGAATGATGTAATAACTTCAATCCGTTGCGGGCTATGGTGAATCTGGTGAAAATGCAACCATAAAAAATTTATCTTATGCCTCCATCTATGCCACCAGTAAAAAATAAATGTTGCAATGAAATAGGCAATAAGTCCGCCTGCTGTATTACTTACATAATGTGATAAATGGAAAAGAGAATAATTGGAAAACCATTTTTCCCACGTCCAACCTGCAATTAAAACTATTGAAAGTTGAATGAAATTTACTGCTAAAACCCTGATGGTCCATGTTGGAACTTGCGGAAGTTTCCACCCCGGTTTTAATTTTTCTATTAAAAAGCAGAAGGCGAACGTTGCAAAAATTATTGATAGCATGTTTGTAATATTTAGAATACAAACAAAAGAATTTGCTCCAATAAAATATTTGACATTTATCAAATAATTACTTCTTACCTCTTAACCTGCTTAACGTTTCCAGGCTAACGCCAAGATAAGAGGCAATGTAGCTAACAGGAGCTCTTTTTATGATTTCGGGATGTTTATCCACCAAAAACAGCAATCGTTCCTGTGCGGTATGGCTTCGCATTGCATAGAGACGTTCCTCACTTAGGGTATAATATGTCTCAGTCAGTATTCTGCCGACAATATTAAATTCAATAAATTCCTTGTAAATTTTTTGCAACTCATCATGGTGTATATAATGCACTGTACTTTCTTCAATCGTTTGTATCCATTCATAACCGGGCGTTCTGTTAAAAAAACTGTTTACTGAAATTATTATATCATTTTCTTTCATAAACCACCCTGTAATTTCTTTGTCCTGGTTTATGTACTATGACCGCAAAAAACCCTTCTCAATAAAATAAATATAATTAGAAACCTGTCCTTCTTTTAATAGCAGATATTTTTTGGGAAATGTTCTTGTTTGCAATATTTCCGATAATCTTTGTTCTAATTCATCTGAAACGTGAATGAACGAACGGAAAAGCAGAAGTAGATTTTCATTCATATAATTTTATGAAAAAATCCTAAGATTTTATGGCGTATCATAAGCCCACTTCACTAAAGTTGCTCCCCAGGTGAATCCACCGCCGAATGCAGAAAGTACAATCAGATCATCTTTCTTTAATTGCTTTTCCCATTCCCATAAACAAAGTGGAATAGTTGCAGAAGTTGTGTTTCCGTATCGTTGAATATTAATCATGACTTTATCCATGCTTAATCCCATTCGGTTGGCAGTTGCATCGATAATTCTTTTATTAGCCTGGTGCGGTACAAGCCATGCGATGTCGTCGCCGGTCAAATGATTTCTTTCCAGCAGTTCATAAGAAATATCTGCCATGCCCTTTACTGCAAACTTAAACACGGCCGGTCCTTCCTGATATATATAATGTTCCTTGGCCATTACCGATTCTATTGAAGCAGGTTTGGCAGAGCCTCCGGCAACCATCTTAAGGTACTCGGCACCACTTCCATCGGTTTTTAAAAGACTGTCTATTATACCATATCCTTCTTCGTTTGGCTCGAGCAAAATAGCTCCTGCAGCATCGCCAAAAAGGACACAGGTGGTCCGATCGCTATAATCAACGATCCCGCTCATTTTATCCGTTCCAACTATAACCACTTTTTTATATCGGCCACTTTCAATAAAAGATGCTCCCGTGGTAACGCCGAACAAAAAACCTGAGCATGCCGCCGAAAGATCGAAGCCAAATGCATTTATCGCTCCTACTTTATAAGTTATTATATTGGCAGTTGCCGGAAAAGTCATATCAGGAGTTACCGTGCAACAAATGAGACAATCTATTTCAACAGGATCAATCCCTCTTTTTTTGCAAAGTTCCAAAACAGCAGGAATCGCCATTTCTGAAACGCCTTTGTTTTCGCCTTTTAAAATTCTTCTTTCTTCAACACCCGTTCTTGTTTTTATCCATTCATCACTTGTATCCACCATTGTTTCCAGTTCAGCATTTGTAAGACGATAGTCAGGAACATAGCCGCCAACAGCTGTAATTGCGGCTGAAATTTTTTTATCCATGTATCAATTCAGGATTTTATGAGGTATTAAAAGTACAACATCCTTACTATTCACTTTGCCGTACATGAGAATAATATTTAATTGTCGCATTCATTAAGATGAATTACTTATTTTTGGCGCTCTTAAAAAATCATGATAGCGTATTTATCGGGAAAATTTTCATATAAGAATCCGGCTGTTGTTTATGTGGATGTACAGGGCATTGGCTATGAAGTGAACATAAGTCTTAATACCTATTCGCATATTCAGAAATTAACTGAAGGAAAATTATATACCTATCTCCAGATAAAGGAAGATGCACATACTTTATTTGGGTTTTTTGACACACTGGAAAAAGAGATGTTCATTATGCTCATAAGTGTTTCCGGTGTGGGTGCAGCAACTGCAAGAATGATGCTGTCTAATATGAAGCCTGCAGAGATAAGTAAAGCCATTGCGCAAAACAATGCAAGCTTACTCGAAAGTGTAAAAGGAATTGGAAGAAAAACAGCCGAAAGATTAGTGCTTGAGCTAAAAGATAAAATGTCCAAATTATCAACTATGACACACGGGGAAACAGCCGTTGGCAATACTTTGGAGCAGGATGCGTTAAATGCATTGGTAGCTCTTGGTATTGCGAGACCTTTGGCAGAGCATGCAATTAAAAAAATCGTAATTTCCGAGCCAGCTATACATACACTTGAAGAACTCATTAAAAAAGCCCTAAAAGCCATTTGAAGGAACTCTACCTTAATTAATTGCCGGGATGTTGTTTAAAAGAAGATCACTTCCAAAATTTTTTGGGTTGTTACTGATATGCCTGCTGCCAATGGTATTGCCGTTGGTTGGTATTAATAGCGCATCAGCACAGGATTCTTCAGCCACTCGCTTAAATGACACGTTACCATCTTTTTCATCAAATGATACCTTACCCTATCCAATCTACGATCGCAGGGGAGATTTTTATTCAAATGAACGAAGCACTTTTGATTTAAAGAAGCCTTCCAATATTTCTGACTCTATAGCCTACGACCCGGATACCAAAAGATATATTGTTTATGAAAAAATAGGCAACAGGTATTACCGCACTCCTACTTCATATACATCAGATGAATTTATGGAGATACAGGCACATAAGGCCGAAACAGAATATTTCAGGAAAAGAGCAAATACATTAAGCATACTCAATCGTGGCCGCGTAAAACCAAAACTCAGCATTTATGATAATTTATTCAACAGGCTGTTTGGCAATGGCAAAATAGATATTCAACCACAGGGAAACGTTGATATTACAGCAGGCTACCAGGGACAAAATATTAAAAATCCTACACTGCCTGAAAGGGCGAGGAAAAACGGGGGATTTGATTTTAATATGAATGCCCAGTTAAATGTAAATGCAAATATTGGCGATAAACTTAAATTTCCAATCAGTTATAATACATTGGCAAATTTTGATTTTACAAACCAAATTAAGCTTGACTATGCCGGCAAAGATGATGAAATTTTAAAACGGTTCGAAGCAGGTAATATTTCCTTTCCTTCAAGAAGTACTTTAATCCCCGGAGCACAATCTTTATTTGGTATAAAAACCCAATTACAGTTTGGAAAGCTTTTTATCACAACAGTTTTAGCCAGTCAGAAATCTCAAAGGCAATCTGTTAATCTACAGGGAGGAAGCGCTGCACAGCAATTTGAATTTAAAGCCGACGATTATGAAGAGAACAGGCATTTCTTATTGAGCCAGTATTTCAAGAATAATTACAATAAGGTGATGAGCAACCTGCCCGCGGTAATAACCCCGGTGCAAATTCTAAGATTGGAAGTTTGGGTTACCAATAAAAACGGAACTACTACGGATGCGAGAGAAATTGTGGGATTGATGGATCTTGGTGAATCCAATCCCTTTCATCCTTTTACCGTAAACGGAACGTTACCCGCAAACAGTACGAATTCCGAATACAACGATATCATAAGCAATCCAAGCAGCCGGAACCCTGCCCTTATTACCAATCAGCTGCAAACGATGCTGGGACTGAGCCCGGTGCAGGATTTTGAAAAGACTTTCGCAAGAAAACTGGATTCGAGCCAATATCTCTATAACTCAAAAGTGGGGTTCTTATCATTGAGCCAGCCTTTGCAACCCGACGAGGTACTTGCAGTTGCCTTTCAATATTCCTATAATGGAAAGATTTTCCAGGTGGGTGAATTTTCACAGGATTTACCGCCCGATTCTACTTCAGGAAACCAAAAAGTACTTTTCCTCAAATTATTAAAAGCCACTTCACAACGGCCTAATCTTCCTATATGGCAATTAATGATGAAGAATGTTTACAGCGTGGGATTCGGAACTTTAGACAGGGAGGATTTTAACCTGAATGTATTATATGAACAGCCCGGATTAGGGGCCAAAAGATATCTTCCTTTTGGAGATCTTAACCAGGGAACACCTATTTTAACCCTGGTGAATCTGGACAGGCTTAATAACCAAAATGATCCCCAGCCGGATGGCGTTTACGATTTTGTTGAAGGGTATACAGTGTTGCCCCAATACAGCAGGGTCATTTTTCCTTTACTGGAACCCTTCGGACGTGATATTGCTCCGAAAGTATTTTCAAATCCCGCGATTGGGGCTGACAGTTTATATTACCCGTTATATGATTCTATAAAAGTAACTGCCCAGCAACAATTTCCAAATCTTGACAGGTTTGTCTTAAAGGGTTCTGCAAAAACATCAGCATCGTCGGATATAAGTATTGGCTACAATATTCCTCCCGGTTCTGTTACTGTAAGTGCAGGCGGCCAGCGACTTAGTGAGAATATTGATTACACGATAAACTATGATCTTGGAACGATAAAAGTTATTAACCAGGCAATAATAAATGCTGGCATACCGGTGCAGGTAAATTTTGAAAACAATGCAACCTTCGGATTGCAGCAAAAAAGTTATTTAGGCCTTCGACTTGATTACCTCGCTAAGAATACTGCCAGGGAGCAATTGTCACTTGGAGGTACTATGGTAAGGCTAAGTGAACGCCCCTACTTTACCAAGGTTGATTATGGTGAAGATCCTATACGAAATACCATGTACGGGGCAGATGTAAATTATCGAAGGGACGTTCCGCGTTTAACGAAGCTTTTAAACAAATTGCCTTTTTATAACAGTACCGCTCCATCTGCTATAAATACTTATGCGGAAGTGGCGTTTTTAAAACCCGGACACGCACCACAAATAGGAAGGGGAAGTAATGGGGTGATTTATATTGATGATTTTGAAGGAAGCAAGAGCGATATTGATTTACGTTTCCCGCCCATAAGCTGGGCGCTTGCCTCTACCCCTCTCGGTGCTACGGATGAAACCGGAAATGTTATTCTCTTTCCTGAAGCGGGATTAAATGATAACCTTGATTATGGAAAAAACAGGGCAAGAATTGCATGGTATCAAATTGAACCTACGCTCCAGGATCCGCGGAACGTAAATAACCCGATAAAAGATAAAAAAGTTCTATCCGATCCAAGGGTTCGGTCAATTTCTCAAACTGAAATATTTCCTCAAAGGACAACCGATTTCGGACAAAACCAGTTAATAACTTTTGACCTCGCTTACTATCCAACAGAACGCGGCCCTTACAACTACGATGCTTCCAACGCCGATGTTAACAGCAATGGAACATTACGTGACCCGGCTAAACGCTGGGGCGGATTAATGAGGAGTATTGACCAGACCGATTTTGAAACCGCGAATGTTGAATACATTGAATGTTGGGTACAGGATCCTTTTATTAGCACACCTTCGAGGCCAAATGCTGATCAATCTAACGGCGGTAAATTTTATATAAACCTGGGAAATATTTCTGAAGATGTGCTTAAAGATTCCCGGAGATTTTATGAAAATGGATTGCCAACTCCAAAACTTCCCGCACAGGTTGATGCATCCATATGGGGTAATGTACCCAATAATCCTACGCAGGTTACCAATGCATTCAGTAACGACCCTGCCGACAGGCCTTACCAGGATGTGGGATTTGATGGCTTGAGCGACAGCGGAGAGATAGCCAAACGCCGGGTGGATTATTTAAATGTGCTGGCAACCAATTTCGGTGTGAATTCAAAAGCTTACCAGGATGCATTGGCCGATCCTTCATCTGACAATTATCATTATTACCGGGGGACCGATCTCGATGAGCAAAATGCGGGTATCCTTGGTCGTTATAAAAAATTTAATAATCCCCAGGGTAACTCACCGATAGCAGATAATAATGCACAGTTTTCTTCTGCTGCCACCTTATATCCCGACCAGGAAGATCTAAACCGGGATAATACACTCAATGAAACGGAAGAATATTTTCAATATGTAGTTACCCTTAAGCCACCCACGGCAGCCGAGATGACTATAGGTCAGAATTTTATCGTTGATAAGAAGGTGGTGCCGGTAAATCTTGTCGATGGCTCTTCAAGGAATGAAACATGGTACCAGCTAAGAATTCCTATTAATGGTTATAATAAAAAAATTGGAAACATTCCTGATTTTAAATCTATAAGGTTTATAAGAATGTTTTTAACGGGCTTTGATGACAGCGTTGTAGTGCGTTTTGGAAAACTTGATTTGGTAAGAAACACCTGGAGAAAGTTTCAATACAAAATTGATTCAACAGGAAATTATAGCCCTGAAGTAACCAATGATTATAATGTGGGCGCCGTTAATATTGAAGAAAATGATAAGCGCACTCCTTTGCCTTACCGCACGCCCCGTGAAATTGAAAGAGTACAAACCTTAAGTAATAACGGTGTAAATCTTTTACAAAATGAGCAAGCGTTGACCCTTCAGTTTTGTGACCTTAACAAAAATGATGGCAAGGCAGTTTTTCAAACTTTCGCTAACCGGGATTTAAGGCAATTTAAAAAATTGCAAATGTTTATTCATGCCGAGAAAAAACAACAAACCAATCTGAATGATGACGATCTTGTTGCCGTAGTAAGAATGGGAAGTGATTTTGTTTCTAACTATTACGAAGTTAAAATCCCGCTCAAGCTCACGCCACTTAATTCCGGCCTTGATCCAAACAGTGATGCCTATAACGACACTCTTTGGATAAAAGGAAACAGCCTCAATCTGGATCTCAGTGTGCTCACAACAATTAAGACTGCACGAAATTTATCGAGTTCCCCGCTTAACATTTTGTATTCACAACCCCAGGATAACGGCCAAACGTACTCGATAATGGGAAACCCTAATCTTGGAGAAGTGAAGGGAGTATTAATGGGCGTAAAAAATATTAATGCGCCAACCGCGTGTGGTGAACTTTGGTTTAATGAACTGCGCCTGTCTTCTCTTGACGAGAAAGGAGGTTGGGCAGGGCTTGCCCGCATAGACGCCAACCTTGCTGATCTTGGAACCATCTCGGTTTCAGCCAATACTCATAGTAATGGTTTTGGAACTCTTGAGCAAAGAGTAAATGAACGATATAGAGATTATTTTTTACAGTTTGATGCAGCTGCAAATCTCGAACTTGGAAAACTCCTTCCAAAAAGTGCTGCTTTATCAATACCTTTTTACGCAAGTGTTTCACAGACTACCAGCACACCTGAATACGATCCTTACGATCTCGACCTCAAACTGAAACAAAAAATTAAGGATGCGCCAAAGAGCCAGCGTGATTCAATAAGAAAAAATGCTGTTGATTTTGCATCGACGAAAACAATCAGTTTTACAAATGTTCATAAAAACAGGACGAGCAATAAAAAACCTAAACCATGGGATATAGAAAACCTTGACCTAAGCTATTCATACACTAAAACGCAGGCACACAATCCTCTTATAGAATATAATACCGTAACCAAGCAGCGGGGAGGATTGGGATATAATTTTACTCCGTTACCAAAATATTTTGAGCCGTTTAAGAAAATGTTTAAAAAATCAAAAACGCATTGGTTTGATCTTATCAAAGATTTTAATATTAATCCAATTCCTTCCCAGCTGACTTTTAAAGCAGATATATACAGGCAATTTGGGGTGATAAAGCCAAAGAGCATCGGTGGAGATAAATATGTGATTCCTGAAACGTATGACAAGTATTTTACTTTCGACAGAAATTATATTGTAAGATGGGATATTACACGCTCGCTGAATATCGATTATTCTGCGCTCAATAATGCCCGTATAGATGAGCCGTACGGAAGGCTTGACACGAAAGCGAAGAGAGATACAGTAAAAGACAACTTTTTTTCAGGGGGGCGTAATACTGTATTTAGTCAATCTATAAATTTCTCGTACAATGTACCACTTAATAAATTTCCTTTAACAGACTGGACAACGTTGCGCCTGCGCTATACAGCAAATTACAGATGGATTGGGGCGTCCAGGCTCGCTGTAAATCTTGGAAATTTTCTTGAAAACGGCCAACAGGAAGAAGCAAATCTTCAACTGGACTTTACAAGGCTGTATGGCAAATCCAAATGGCTACGGGCACTCGATCAGCCTTTACAAAATAATAAACCGGCTCCCACTGATACTTCGGCTACAACAAAAAAACCGGTTCCAACAACATTATCCAAAACCGCTAAAAATTCGAATGAATTACCTGAAGTGAGGGGAATAGCAAGAGTATTTGGCAAACTGCTAACCAGCGTAAAGTCCATTAATGCATCTCTTTCACAAAACAGCAATACAAGGCTACCTGGCTATACAGACAGCACAAAATTTTTAGGACAAAACTTCGGAAGCATGGCTCCCGGTTTTGATTTTATTTTAGGAAGACAACCTGATTCTAACTGGCTCAACAGGGCAGCAGCAAAGGGGCTCATTACAAGGGATACCGATTTCAATGATCTTTTTATTCAAACTTTTGATCAGCGGATTACGGTATCTGCTCAGCTTGAACCGGTTCGTGATTTAAGCATTGATGTTAACCTTGATAAAACCTTTACAAAGAACTATTCAGAAACGTTTAAAGACACCACTGGCTTTGGAACTAATTTTGCACACCTGAGCCCATATATCCAGGGTGGATTTAGTGTAAGCTATATCGCATTTAATACCCTGTTTGAAAAGTATGATCCTAACCAGATCTCAGCCACATTCTTAAAATTCCAGGACTACCGCAAGATATTATCCGACCGGTTAGGCGCATTAAATAAATATAACCAGCTTGCGGGCAACCCTGTAGGCGCTGACGGCTATTCGTTGGGTTATGGAAAATATGCAGTGGATGTATTAGTTCCTGCGTTTATCGCGGCATATACCGGGCAAGACCCCACGAAAGTGTCGTTGATCAAACAAGGTAATTCAAATATAAAATCCAATCCGTTCAGGGATATTTTGCCGAAACCCAACTGGCGTATCACTTATAATGGGTTAAGCAGGATAAAGGGACTTGAAAAAATATTTACTAATTTTTCATTAACCCATGCCTATAATGCAAGTCTCGGAATGAACAGCTTTACCTCAGCACTATTTTACAGGGATGTTTCAAGATTTGGTTATCCATCATTTATTGATACTACTTCAGGTGGTAACAATAATTACATCCCATTCTTTTTGGTTCCTAATATAACTATACAGGAACAGTTTGCTCCCCTGATTGGCATCGATATGACTTTTTCGAACCAGCTCAGTCTTAAATTCGATTTCGTGAAACAGCGCCAGTTAAGCATGAGCCTGATTGACTACCAGCTAAGTGAAGTAAGGTCAACTGAATATACATTTGGTGGGGGATTTCGTAAACGTGGTTTAAAGATGCCTTTCAAGCTTCCTTTCACTAAAAGCGATACCAAGAAGCTTGATAACGAAATAAATTTCCGTCTCGATTTTAAAGTAAGGGACAATGTGACTTCCAATAGCAGGCTCGATCAAAACAGTGCTTTTGCTACAAACGGAAGTAAAGAGATTACAATAAGTCCTACTATAGATTATTATATCAGCAATCGAATTAATGTGAAGTTATACTTTGATCAGCGGAGGGTGAATCCGTACATTTCATCTTCGCCACCAACTGTTGATACAAGGGCAGGGGTGCAACTAAGAATTTCTTTGGCGCAATAACTTAGATTTTTATAAACTCATCATTTCTTTAAACTTTACGGCCTGTCTCCTACTCACCTCAATTTTTTCGCCGCCGGTGAGGTCCAGTAAAAGGCCGCCATTAAAATAGGGTTCTATTTTATCAATCATCCGAAGGTTTATAATATGTTTTCGGTTGGCCCTGAAAAATACTTTATCATCTAATCGTTCTTCCAACGCATTTAGGGATTTAAGAATAAGGGGTTTGTTGGTTCCAAAGAAAACTTTTGCATAATTTCCCACACTTTCAAAAAGGCGAACATCCGACAGTTTTACAAACCAGCATCTTTCACCATCTTTTACAAAAACCTGGTCATTTTCATGAAGCAACCCCCTGTTGTTGTATGAGAGCATTTCTTCCTCATCTTTTTGCCGCACCTTTAGCAAGGCATCGGCAAGTCTTTTAGGCTCCACCGGTTTCATCAAATAATCCAGGGCATTCACCTCAAATGCCTTCAGCGCATATTCGTCGTAGGCCGTTACAAAAATTACGTGGGGCGCCCTGTCTATTTGGGTAAGCATATCAAAACCCGACTTCCCGGGCATCTGTATATCAAGAAAAACCAAATCGGGATTAAGGCTTTCAATTTTTTCAATCCCTTCATTTGCATTGGCTGCTTCGCCTATTACCTCTACATCAGGAAATTCCTGTAACAACTTTTTTAGTTCATTCCTGGCAAGACGCTCATCATCAATAATGATTGCTTTTTGCATAATTTTAAAATTTTTTTGATTTTAAAAGAAATTTTCTCTTAGCAAAAATATATTGATTTTAGTTTTGGGGACTTTTTAGTTTTACCAAATCAATACAATACCGGCATTATGATCTTAGCTTCAACCTCATTGCCGTTTATTCCTTTAATATTAAAATCCGCTTTGCCCTGAAATAAAAATTTCAGCCTGTCGCGTGTGCTTTTTAGTCCAAAACCTTCTTCAAAAGGTTCTTCACCGAGCCAACCCGTATTTTGAACTATAAGCTCAAAATGTTGATTGCTGTACCTTGAAATTATTCTTATTATTCCACCCTTTATTTTTTTACTGATGCCATGCTTAATAGCATTTTCAACAAGCGTTTGGAGCATCATTGGAGGCACAGGCTGTTCCAGTGTGTCTTCATCAATATCCATCACGATTTTTAATCTTTCTTCAAATCGCATATGCTCCAGCGCAAGATAATCTTTTACGATATCAAGCTCTTTATGTAACGGCACTGTTTCCATTTTTTCAACCTGCATGCTGCTTCTTAGAATATTTGAAAGTTCAGTTATAGCAGTCCTGGCCCGCTGCGGATTTTCATCAACCAGGGCCCTTATACTATTTAGTGAATTAAAAATAAAATGGGGATTTATGTGCGACTTAATAGTATTGAGTTCAAGTTCCTTCACAATTTTTTCAAGACTAAGTTTATCAACTTCGTCTTTCCTGTTTCGCTCCAGGTAGTGCCACACCATATATAATAATAACCATAATGCAATAAGAATGAAAACGAAGATAATTTCCCACCAAAATCTTCCTTTATGCTGATCTTCATATTGCCAGTTTCCCTGGTTATCACGATACCAACCGGTGCTTCTTTTTATGCTTTGTGCCGCCTGGTAATTTTCAGAATTTTTGTTGTTCTCAACAAAATAGTTTGTTCCCTCCAGGTTTAAGGCTTTTTCCCGGTTAATTGCAGTTTTAAGGTCTGCCTTTTTTTCGTATTCAATAAGGGAAATCCCGGAAACCATTGCCGTGGATTTTGCTCCATAATAGCTAAGCAGGCCTGTTAAGATAACACTTGCGACAAATAATGTAATTACCCTGTTAGAAGAAAATTTTATCCAGTTAATTTTTTTTAAACCAAACCGCAATATATGAGTAGCGCCAATATTCCAGATAAATTCGATTAGAAGTATCGCAAAAAAAAGGGTTTTCTTTTCTCCGGGTTTAAGATACATGTCATTTGCAAAAAGGTAAACGAAGAAAATGTTCAATGCTGTCCACCCTCCCCATCCTAAAACCTGGCATACCCAATAACGCAAAGTTGTTTTATGCATAAGCAAAGCTAATTGGTAAATAATAGTGTTATGAACACCTTTTTATTAATGGCGAAATGGATTGGTGAAAGGTTTCGTACATTATTTCCTAACATAAGTAATCTGTTAAAATATTTTGGCTTAATACCAATCGGGATAAAAGTTTAGTTTTACAAGGCTGATAAAGTTAACAAATGCCGAATCAAAATTTAAATACTACCAAAGAAATATTATCGCCTGCAGATAAGGAATTTGAAAACAACATCCGGCCCGCAGTGATTGAAGAATTCAGCGGACAAAGCCAGATAATTGAAAACCTCAGAATATTTATTAAGGCCGCCAAACAAAGAAGTGAAGCCTTGGATCATATTCTTTTTCATGGCCCACCGGGATTGGGTAAAACAACGCTTAGCCGCATTGTCGCCAATGAACTGGAAGTAAATATTAAAGAAACAAGCGGGCCCGTTATTGAAAAACCGGGAGACCTTGCGGGGCTGCTTACTAATCTTGAGCCGAATGATGTATTATTCATCGATGAAATACATCGTCTTAGTAATGTAGTGGAGGAATATTTATATGCTGCAATGGAAGATTACCGGATTGATATTATGATAGATACCGGCCCCAATGCACGAAGTGTTCAAATAAATTTAAATCCATTTACTTTAATTGGCGCAACTACCCGCAGTGGGCTTCTTACTGCCCCGCTTCTATCACGATTTGGTATTAAATCAAGACTGGAATATTACGATGCCGAGACTTTGCAAAAGATTATTTTGCGGTCATCCTCTATTCTAAACACGAAAATAACTTCGGATGCTGCTAAAGAAATCGCAGGCAGAAGCCGTGGCACACCAAGGATTGCCAACGGCCTCTTGCGACGGGTAAGAGATTTTGCCCAGGTACTTTCTAACGGAGTAATTGATCTCGCCATCACTGAACATGCGCTAAAAGCATTAAATGTAGATGAGTACGGCCTGGACGAAATGGACAATAAGATATTAAGTGTAATCATTGAAAAATTTAAGGGCGGGCCGGTTGGTATTACCACGATTGCTACTGCTGTAGGAGAAGAAACCGGAACACTCGAAGAAGTGTACGAGCCTTTTTTGATCCAGGAAGGTTTTATTATGCGTACTCCCCGTGGCCGTGAGGCAACACCAAAAGCTTATAAACATTTAGGGAAATTGCCGCATGGTAATTCAAAGGGACCTTTGTTGTTTGAAGCATGATACTGGATACTGGATACTGGATACTGGATGCTGGATGCTGGATGCCTGATGCCCAATATTTAAGATTGCATCAAAAAAATCACTGGTTTCTTATGGAGATCAATTTTCTCTTTTTTCCACTCAGCAATAGTTTTTGTTTTTATCCATTCATTTGGCGAACTAATTTCTGCAGCAATACATAATTGGGTAGTAGCATTACAAACTCTTAAAATTGTTTCCAGCATTTTATTATTACGATAGGGCGTTTCAATAAAAATTTGCGTGGAATTTATTTTGGATGACTCTTCTTCAAGTTGCTTTAATTTTTTATTTTTTTCCAGGGTATCGATAGGCAAATAGCCTATAAAGCAAAAATGCTGGCCGTTTAGTCCACTTGCCATTAAAGCAAGTAAGATAGAACTTGGACCAACCAACGGTTTCACAATCACATTTAATTTTTGCGCTTCATGAATTAATATTTGACCGGGGTCGGCAATTCCTGGACACCCGGCTTCGCTGATTATTGCAATATTTTTTTCTTCCTTTATCTTCTTTCTGAAATTATCTATTTGCTCCTCTTCTACTTTATGAATAGTATACCATTCAAAATCATCAATGATAATTTCCTTTGACATGCTTTTTAAAAATCTCCGGGCAGTTCTTTCATTTTCTGCAAAAATTACCTGGCAGGTTTTTACTGCGTCTAGTACGTACAAAGGGATTGTTTCGACAGCTTCTTCAGCTAAAAAAGAAGGAACCAGGTAAACCATTGCGAAAATTTATGCATAAAATAAACGTGTTATCAATGTAGTCTTTTAATTAGGCTCGAATTGACTATTGGCAAAGCACGCTGATCACTAATTACTCATTCTTAATCACGTTCACCACTTGTTGTTCATCCTGCAAACTTAATGTGGCAGCTATAACTGCATAGCCCGGGGCAAACACCCAACCTACCACCGGCAATGTATGCATTAAATAAAATATCATGCCGTTACCAATGGCCAGCCCCTTGTGACGCCCGATAAAATCAATGCTTTCGGATGCAGAAAGCCCCTTTCGTTCACTGGTATAATCGAGCATAGAAAATCCGAAATAAAAACATTCAACAAAAACAGTTAATACCGGGGTTGCCCATCCTATAACCGGTATCAGCGATAAAAACAATATTGAAATTGTGTAAACTGTTTGCCAAAGCGCATTTCGCAACGCAATTCTTATAGCTCTCAGGATATCATTTAAAAACTTTTTTAAATTAAAAGGATAGCTTGTGTTTTGTATAATAGCTTCGGTTTTTTCACTTAACCAGGCGAAAACCGGGGAACCAATAATGAGAAATAAATATTTGAACCAGGAAAAATAAAAAAGCATCAAAATAAGTTGCAAAATTATTTGCCCGAATATAAAAACAAACCTAAGCCAGCTTTGATTTTCTTTTTGAAGCCATTTTTTTAATCCGGTTTTTGAGAAAAAATAATCTATTACATGCCCCGAAGATTCCCAAAAAAAATAAATCCCTAACGCAAAAAGTATCGCATAAATAATTCCCGGCACTAATATCCATTTCCACAACTTGTTTTTGACTACGAAGTTGTGCGCTTTGAAATAAGCTTTAATAGCTATGATAATTTCTTCAAGCAATTCTTTTTAAAATGATGTTATCAAACTTAAAAAATATAATTTAGTTAATATGAAAGATTTCTATTGATGTTGTTATATTGACTTTATGAAAAAACTACCCCTGGCATTTTACCAACGCAAAGATGTTGTATTAATCGCCAAAGAATTAATCGGGAAAATAATTGTAACCACATTTGACAAAAAAACAACCTCTGCAAGAATTGTTGAAACCGAAGCTTATATGGCTCACATTGATAAAGCATCGCACTCATTTGATGGAAAAAGAACTGCCAGAAATGAGCATATGTATGCGGCTGCAGGTACGGCTTACGTATATATATGTTATGGCATGCACCAAATGATGAACATTGTTACCAATGACAAAGATGTGCCGGATGCAATTTTAATAAGAGCCGTTGAACCAATAGATGGCATTGACATCATGTTACAACGAACCGGCAAGAAAACATTGGATAAGACCCTTACCCGCGGGCCCGGGAATGTTGGTAAAGCCCTCGGAATTTTTAAACATCATTCAGGGAATTATTTACTCGGAAAAAATATATACCTCATGGATGACAATATGATAATTCCCGATGAAAATATTGGCATAAGCAAAAGAATCGGCGTTGAAAGCGCCGGAAAAGATGCATTATTACCATACAGGTTTTATTTAAAAGGAAATAAATACGTAAGTGGAAAAAAAGGCTTCCCCTAAGTCCCTCGAGGGGCAGGAGGCGTGGAAGTTTATAAATTAAGAAGATTGTAATGTGTTATTGCAATACTTCCACCTGATAGTAAAATACAAATACACCTCATTATTTTTTAACCTCAATTATCTCTAACAAACCTTAATTTTGCAACTCAATTTTAAAAATAAAATAAATTAGTTATGAGCACAGTAAAAGTAGCTATCAATGGATTTGGCAGAATAGGCCGTCTTGTTTTCAGGCAAATCTATAATATGAAAGATGTAGATGTTGTGGCTATTAATGATTTAACAACTCCTAAAGTACTTGCCCATTTATTAAAATATGACAGCGCACATGGAAGGTTTGAAGGAGAAGTGAAGAGTACTGATAATGCCATTGTGGTAAATGGCGAGGAGATAAAAATATATGCACAAAAAGATCCTGCGCAAATTCCATGGGGAACACATGACGTAGATGTTGTAATAGAAAGCACCGGTTTTTTTACAGATAAAGCAAAAGCAGAGGCCCATATTAAAGCAGGAGCAAAGAAAGTTGTTATATCAGCCCCGGCAACCGGAGATTTAAAAACAATTGTATTTAATGTAAACCATGAGATACTTGATGGAAGCGAAACTATTATTTCGTGCGCTTCCTGCACAACTAATTGTCTTGCGCCAATGGCTAAAGTGCTTAATGACACATATGGTATTGTGGCAGGCCTTATGACTACCATCCATGCTTATACCAATGACCAAAATACGCTGGACGCACCGCATGCAAAAGGCGATTTAAGAAGAGCAAGAGCTGCGGCAGCGAATGTAGTTCCTAACAGCACCGGCGCTGCGAAAGCTATAGGCCTTGTACTGCCTGAGCTTAAAGGAAAGCTTGATGGCGGTGCACAAAGAATACCTGTAATTACAGGTTCACTTACGGAACTCACTACTGTTTTAAACAAAAAAACGACTCTTGAAGAAGTTAACGCTGCGATGAAAGCTGCGGCTAACGAGAGCTACGGTTACAATGAAGATGAAATAGTAAGTACAGATGTGATAGGCATTACCTTCGGTTCCTTATTTGACGCCACCCAAACCCGGGTAATAACGGTTGGAGATACACAATTAGTAAAAACAGTCGCCTGGTACGATAATGAAATGAGCTACGTTTCGCAGTTAGTAAGAACTGTAATTTATTTTGAAAAGCTGGTGAAGAAATAACCTGTGGCAAAATATTTAACCACTTCATTGCTTAAACAAATGGGGTGGTTTTTTTTATATTTCTGTTGCATCCTACTTTTTCTTCAATCCCGAAAGAAAGTTTTCAAGTGCAGAAACCATACTGGGCATTTTAGGTTGAGGGGCAATAATATCGGGGCGCAGGCCTGCAGCGGTTACTGCTTTACGGGTATTGTCGCCAAAGGCCCCTATCATAGTTCCGTTCTGTTCAAATGAAGGGCAATTTTCAACAAAACTCCTAACCCCGAGAGGAGTAAAAAAACAGATGATATCGTAATGATATTTAGACAGAATTTCCTTTACATCATTTGAAATTATTTTATACAACACCGGTATGGCATATTCGCAGTTGTTGGCGATAAGCCAGTTGGTTATTTCACTGTCAAAAGATTCTGAACACGGGTATAAAAACTTCTCATGTTCCTTATGTTTATTAATTACTTCAAAAAGATTTTTGTTGGTTCCATCAGCGTAAAAAACTTTCCGTTTCCGGTATAAAATGAATTTCTGCAGATAAAGGGCTACAGACTCGGTAATACAAAAATATTTAGTGCTTTGCGAAATGGTAATTTTCAGCTCATCGCAGGTCCTGAAAAAATGGTCTATTGCATTCCGGCTGGTAAATATTACGGCCGTGTATGCCGGAATATCTATTTTTTGTTTACGAAACTCTTTTGAAGAGACTGGTTCTACTCTTATAAAAGGTTCAAACTTTAGATTTACATTGTATTTTTTGGCCATTTCAAAATAAGGGGATTTTTCACCCTCCGGCCTTGCCTGTGTTATAAGAATATTTTCAATCTGTTTCAAAGTTTTAGACTCTGGTAATGCAGTATTTACATCCATAATAAATTCGACAGGTGTTGGCAAAGTTACAGTTTTTGAGTGAATATCTGTTACATAAGAAGTGTTTACACCAAATAATCAATTGCAACCTTATAGATAAGAAGCAAGGGCACAATTTCCAAAGCAACTATATATATAATAAAGTGCAAAGGTTCCAGCGGAAATTTGTATTCCAAAACGCCGTACGTTTTTACATATCTCGATAAAAAAAATAATGCAAGTACGAGTAAAGAAAAAATGGTGATATAATTTATCCAGGGAAAAGCTGAAAATGCAAGGATAACAATAAAGGGAAGAAGTATAACTCCAACGATCTTATTCACGAGGAATATCACGAAAATATAATTAGCAGCGGCCTGTTGCATTCCGCTCATCCAGCCGATAAATTTCAGGATACAGAATTTTACAAAATACAAAATACCCACACCACCTATGCAGAGCGGTAAAAGTAATTGGCTGTTTGTAAATCTCGGCGGGTTATAATGCTTAAAAAGCAGCCACAGGTAAAAACCGGTAGTAATAGCAAAAAAAATATTCAGGATAAATGAGGGGAGTTTGGCCTGTAAGAGCTGGTCGGTTAGCTGTGTTTGCCTAATGGATGTATTGAAAAATACCCTGAAGAGGTTATTAAAATAGCCCTGGTAAAAAGTCTTAAACAAACCAAAAATTAAAACGATAATACATAAAGTATAGAAAACAAATTCCTTTCCATGCAATTCTTTTTTTCCAGCAATGAAAAAAAAAGCAGGTTCTTTCACATTAATAAATTTATTAGATGAAAGCAATTCACTAATAACCGAATTATAGGATTTTACCGGGATATGAATAATTGTATCAGTCATATTTGCGGTGAGGGAATTGCTGTCAACGACAGAAAATTGTGTTATGTCGGCTGGTTTACCAGGCAAGGTATCAGTAAGTGCCTGTGAACCTACTCTATTGCTGAATAAAATCATGGACAGTGTAACCAGGATGCATAAAATTGATTTCATTTTCATCGCCAATCCATTCATTTATTATTTCAAAAATAGTTTATATAGCCAAAATGTATTTTGGAAGAATTACGAATATCAAATTTTACATCATTTCTTTTTCCAAGTGCATAACTAAGATTCAAAAGGCCAAATTTTGTTTCGAACTCAAGCCCCAGACCTGTGCTGATAAAATTATTCGAATAACGGGTTTCATTAAAATTTGTGCTCGTTAAACCCAGGTCAGAAAAGCCAAAAAAGTAAGAATTAATCCCTACAAGATACCGGTATTCCGCAGTGAACACCGCGTACTTGTTGGTATAAATACTTTCTTCATCAAAGCCGCGAAGTAATTTGTAGCCTCCAATCTGGAATAATTCATTCTTGTAAACCTGGGGGCTTTGAAACCATCCTGCATTTAAAGCAGCCTTCAAAGTACCGCTCTTGCCAAAAGGAAAATAATGAGCAGCAGCACCTGTAACTCTTAAGCGATACGATTTTAATTTTACAGAATCGTAGAGTGAGCCGTAATTAAAAGTAGGATCTGAAGGATCCTTCAAATTAATAATATCATTATTCTTCGTGATTTTCTTAATACCAATTGAAGCTGATATATCCAGTTCATTTCCCTTCCTTGGATTTAGCCTGTAATTTGTATTGATAAAACTATAGCTTATACCAATGTTACCCGAACTTACATCAATATTGGAAGGCAGTTTTCTTGTTAGCAATACCCTGCTTGTATCTATACCGCCCGATAATAAATAGCTGCGTTCGTTTTGGTAGAAAAGTTTACCTGATTGATTGGCAGAAAAATTATATTGGATTCCGATGATTGCATTTAATTGCAGGTAAGAGGAATCTCTTTTCAATAAATCAAATGCAAAATCGATCCCGAATAAAGAATTAAAAACATACGGATGCTTATATCCTAAATTCAACCGCGGGGATTGTGGCTGCAACTGCTGCCAGTTAACTAAAATATTTTCGCCTGAGCCTAAAGCATTTTTAAGATCAAGATGAACATCGCCGGTAATTTGTGTTTTCCCGGTTGTAGTATTGCCGGGTAAAAAACCGATCAGTACATTAATTTCGCTGCTGCGTTTAGGCTGAAGGTATAAATTAAGAACTGACCCGGTTCCAAGCATGCTTACATCCCACGGCTGTTGCTCCTGCAGGTAAGGCAATTGAAGTATTTTCGGGCTTACTTCTTTTAACTTTTGATTATTATAAATACTTCCGTTAGTAATACCGAGGTAGCGTTGAAGAAATAAATTTTTAATTTTTGCTTTTCCAAAAACCCTGATGCTGTCTATGTGATAAAATATTCCCTTCTTAACTATTAAGTCTGCATTTATTTTATCGCCCGTAATGGAAATATTTTCCAGGGATACTTCTGCAAAGGGATACCCATTACTTTCATAATAATTTAATATTCTTTCTTCCTGTTGCTGCAAACTCCCAAAATCTGTTTTTTTATTTTTAAAAAATCTTTCATTCCAGCCTATTGCATCCAGTAATTTCCCATCGATACTATCAGTGTTTATCTGTGCCCATTTATACTGCTCTCCCAAATACAAGCTTACATTTGCGAAAGCTGAATCATACATCACCGAATCTACTGATGCCGCCGGAAATCCCTTCCCCAAAAGCACCTGAGGAACCCCGTTTAAATATTCGGCGGCAAATTCTTTGCCTTCAAAAGAAGTGGTAAGACCAACTTGCTGTAACTTATACGCAGTATCTTTGCCGGCTAATACATAATTAAGCGTATATTTTTTTTGACTGTAAAGGTTTGAGATAAAAAAAAATATAAACACCGGAATAAGAAATATCCGACTTACATATATTATTGCTGATTTCATGTTAATCATTCAAATCTAAAATGAAATATTGAAAAGAGCGATGCAATAACCGGGGATAACACATAAATCAAAAACTTAATTTTTTTGGCAGGTATTTATATTCATATTCCATTTTGCAAACAAGCATGCCATTATTGTAATTTTCATTTCTCCACATTACTTCAATCACAAAATGAAATGATTGCATCTTTAGTTCGAGAAGTCGATCTTACAACGTTACGCGACAATCCAAATTGTAACAATGGGAAAGAAGTTATTGAAACTGTTTATTTCGGCGGGGGAACTCCCAGCCTTCTTACTCCCATTGATATAATGACTTTACTGACCTCAGTAAAACGTAATTACGAATTAATTGAAAATGCTGAAATCACAATTGAGGTTAATCCCGATGATGTTAGCATAGAAAAATTATCGGGTTGGAAAAATGCTGGTATCAACCGCCTGAGCATCGGTATTCAATCTTTTAAAGAAAAAGACTTGCGTTGGATGAACAGGATACATACGATTGGCCAGGCGATGGATTCAATAATATTAGCGAAACAAGCGGGGTTTCATAATGTTTCTGCAGATCTTATTTATGGTACTCCCGGGTTAACTGATGATGAATGGAAAGTAAATGTTGATACGCTTATTAATCTTGACGTACCGCATATTGCCTGCTATGCATTAACGGTCGAACCAAATACAGCTTTAAAGAAAATGATTTCTTTAAAAAAGAAGGAAGATGTTAATTCAGAACAACAGGCAGAACAATTTCTACTCCTTATGAAATGGCTGAAAGAGGCTGGGTATGAGCATTACGAAATTTCAAATTTTGCAAAACCCGGTTTCAGAAGCCGGCATAACAGCGGTTACTGGCAAGGAAAAAATTATATTGGCATTGGGCCTTCTGCTCATTCATATAATGGACATTCTCGAAAATGGAATGTGACCAACAACTCACTTTATATTCAATCCATCAAAAAAAATGTTATTCCGTTTGAAGAAGAAAGACTCACAGATACGCAAAAGCTAAATGAATATATTATGACTTCGCTTAGAACAATGGAAGGCCTTAACCTGAAATTTATTAAAGCTAATTTTTCCAAAGATGAAAAAGAAAGAATTGAAGCCGTTGCAAAAAAATATATAGTAAATGAAAAGATAATTCTTAAAATGGAAAGCTTGATTTTAACCGACCTGGGGAAACTATTTGCGGATGGAATAGCATCAGATTTATTTGTTTAGCTACTTTTCTGTTGCCACGGGGTCATGTATTTGAAATGATGACCAGCGTCTTTTGCCAAAATTTTATTTCATCAAATCAATGATTTAATATTTACTATAAAGCCTATACAATTTTTTTTGACTAAGCCGGTTACTATTTTTTTCATTATCCTCAACCTCAAAACAAAACCGGGAAAATGCCAAAATCAAAAAGCTATTGCAACAATGCAACCCTTATTTACAACCCATATTTTTGATAACAAATCAAAACCGAATTTTCATTAAACCAAAGTTTTTTCAATCTCAAGAAAACCTTCCTTTGCTGAAAGGTGTTCCCACAAAATTTTATAAATGGTATTTGCGATAGGCATCTCAGCATTAATGGTTTTATTAATGATATGAATACATTTGCTGGCGTTATAACCTTCGGCAACCATGCTCATCTCGAGTTGTGCCGCTTTTACTGAATATCCTTTACCAATCATGTTACCAAATGTACGGTTGCGGCTGTATAATGAATAACACGTCACGAGCAAATCACCGAGATAAACGGATGCAGCATAATTAGTAGTATGTTTTTCACTGCGTATATGCGGTATATGATGATCAATACTGCCCACCTCTACATTTTCTATTCCCGCCTTACGAAGAAAACCGGCCATCTCATCTGCGCTATTGGCGATTAGAACACTAAGAAAATTGTCACCATATTCGAGGCCATGGGCAATGCCTGCACCTAAGGCATAAATATTTTTTAAGACGGCAGCAAACTGAACTCCGTTTATATCAGTATTGCAAATGGTATTTAAATATGGGGTTGTAAAGTTCGAAGCAATTTCCTGTGTTTTTTCTTCATCAATTCCCGAAAAAGTAAGGTATGATAACTTTTCAGCAGCGATCTCTTCTGCGTGACATGGTCCGAGCACCGTAAAATAATTACTCAATTCTACAGAAAATTCTTTTTTCAAATATTCATTCAATAATAAATTTTGTTCAGGTAAAATTCCTTTAATAGCCGAAACAATTTTCTTGTTCAGAAAAATATTTTTAGGTAATTCATGAAGTACCTCAACGATATAAGCAGATGGAACTACAATAATTAAACAATCGGAGTTGTTGATCACTTCTGCAACATCACTTGTAAGATGCAGGAGATTCGTATCAAAATATGCTGAGCTGAGATAGTGTGGATTGTGATGACGATTCTTAAACTGCCCGATTACTCCTTCATTCCTTATCCACCAGTTAATCGAATTATTATTGTCCGTTAAAATTTTAGCCAATGCTGTGCCCCAGCTTCCGCTGCCGATTATTCCAAATTTCATATTAGTCCCAATTTTTCAACCGCAATTTGCGCAGCCACCTGGCTTGCATCTTTTTTATTATACGCTCTTGCTTCAGCAATTAATACCCCATCAATTTTTGCACCTATGGTAAATAATCTCCTTCCGTTTTCTATCCTTTCATCCAAAGTTTCAAACTCAAGATTTTTGCCATTCTTATTTGCCCAACCGTACAATTTATTTTTTTGATTGATATCCAGATTCTCCAAATCCTGCATAAAATAATGCGGGCTGATGATATGTTGATTTACCCACTTCTGTGTTTGCCTGTATCCTTTATCAAGATATACAGCACCTACCACCGCTTCAAGTGTGTTACCAAATATCTGTGATATTTTTAAAGAATTATCGAAGCGGTTGTAGAATGTAATTTTCTTTAAACCGATTTTAAGGGCAATATCATTCAACTGGTTCCTGTTAACCATTTTACTTCTCATCTCGGTTAAAAAACCTTCGTCTTTATAGGGGTAGCGCATAAAAAGATAGTGAGCAACAACCGAACTGAGGACAGCGTCTCCAAGAAACTCAAGCCTTTCATTGTTTTCATCTGCACCTTCTCTTATTGAGCGATGGCTGAGTGCCGTTTTATATAAATCTAATTTTACCGGAGCCAGACCAAGCACATTGCGGAGTTGCCTTCTCAAATCCCTGTCTGATTTTGAAGAAAAAATATTTCTGAAAAAAAGCACAGATGAAATTTATATAAATGATACCCTAAATTAACGAAAATAAATTTTACGTGAAGATTGACTGAGAACAGGTTTCTTAAAAACTATAAGTAGCTAAATTCAAAAAATAAAAATTTGCCGGTACGGCTTTTTTTTATTTGATTTTAAAATAATAACAAAAGAAATAAAAAACTTTATTTCATAAATTTCATAATAATAAACATGGCAATTATCAGCGTAAGCCAAAAAACGAAAGACCATAAAATTAAAGTTCCTTCTGCACGCGAAACTCTTTTTACCAGCTTCTTTTCCATTTTTGAACCATCTTCTTTTGTAGCAAAAACATTTTTCATGTCATCACGCCAAAGTGCAATCTCCTTTTTTGCAGCATCCACCTTTTCAGAAACCTTTGTATCAATTTCCTGGTTTATATAAACCATTATTTCCGCAGCTTCTTTTTCGCCAAGGCGACGAATCAAAAAATTTTGTATATCGGTATCGGGAAAATTTTCAGGAGCCATAAATAATTTTTAAAAAGCCGTGAATCAGGGCTTATATTTTTTGATTACTACAGAAGCATTATGGCCGCCAAATCCAAACGTGTTACTAAGGGCAGCATTAACTTCTTTTTCCTGTGCTTTATTGAAAGTAAAATTAAGTTTTGGATCCAACTCGGGGTCATCAGTGAAGTGATTAATGGTAGGAGGTATTATATTTTTTAAAACCGCCAATATACAGGCAAGCACCTCCACAACTCCCGCTGCACCAAGGCAATGGCCCGTCATTGATTTTGTGGAACTGATATTTAATTCGTACGCTTTTTCGCCAAACACATTTAAGATAGCTTTAGTTTCTGCTATATCGCCCAAAGGGGTTGACGTACCATGCACGTTAATATAATCTATGTCTTCGGGTTTCATCCCTGCATCTTTCAATGCAACATGCATCACATTTTTTGCGCCCAGGCCTTCGGGATGTGGTGCGGTTATATGATATGCATCGGCGGTAGCACCACCTCCGGCAATCTCGCAATATATCTTTGCGCCTCGTGCTAAAGCGTGTTGCAATTCTTCAAGTATCAGTACCCCTGCTCCTTCACCCATTACAAAACCATCCCGGTCTTTATCAAAAGGACGTGAAGCTGTTTTTGGGTCATCGTTTCTTTCGCTGAGCGCTTTCATCGCATTAAACCCGCCTACGCCGGCTTCGCAGATAACCGCTTCGCTGCCACCGGTAAGTATGATATCGGCCTTGCCTAGCCGAATATTATCATATGCGTCAATAATAGCATTAGTGCTGCTGGCACAAGCACTTACCACCGCAAAATTTGGACCGCGAAATCCATAACGCATAGAAATCTGGCCGGCAGCTATATCCAGTATCATTTTCGGAATAAAAAAAGGATTGAATCGTGGCGTACCGTCTCCATTTGCAAATTCCATAATATTATCCTGGAAAGTAGTAATGCCCCCAATGCCACTCGCAAAAATTACACCCACCCGGTCGGCGTCAACATTTTCTTTATTAATGCCTGCATCTTTCACAGCTTCGTCGCTTGCGATAAGCGCAAATTGCGTGAACCTGTCAAGTTTACGTGCCTCCTTTCTGTCAAAATAATTTGTGGATTCAAAATCTTTAACCTCACAGGCAAACCTGGTTTTAAATTTTGCAACATCGAATTGCTGAATAATATCAGCACCAGAAACGCCTTTAACTAAACCGTCCCAGTATTCCGGAACAGATTTACCTAAAGGCGTTATGGCTCCCAATCCTGTTACAACTACTCTTTTTAATTCCATAAGTTTGCCTGCGATGTTAAATAAGATGATTACTTAGCATGCTCTTCAAGGTATGCTACAGCCTGGCCCACCGTAGTTATGGTTTCGGCCTGCTCATCAGGAATAGAAATATTAAATTCTTTTTCAAATTCCATGATCAATTCAACAGTATCTAAACTGTCGGCACCTAAATCGTTAGTGAAAGAAGCTTCGGGTGTTACTTCAGCTTCATCAACTCCTAATTTGTCAACAATGATTTTTTTAACTCTTGTTGCAATGTCTTGCATGATTGTAAAATTTAGTTAATACGGCTACAAAAATATACTTTTTGTAATAAAAAAAAATAATAACTAATCCTATCGGTTTCACGGTAAGAATCCGGATTTTTGTTCTAAAAAAAATACTTGCGACGGATAGAACAGGAGATTTAATGGCCCCTGTAATTCTTTTTTTAAACTGATTTCTTTGTAAAAATCAGCTATTGCTTTATAATAATTTCTTTCCCAATAAATTAATAACGATTATTAATTTTTTATTCTGAACAGATATTTTTGCAGGAATAATATTTGTATATTTATTACGCTTTAATTAACTAGCGAGCATTGCATTATGCCAATCAAACAAATAGATCACGGGACAAAAGAATACAAGCAGATGATTGATTTGCGTTATGAACTTTTGCGCAAGCCTTTAAATCTATCTTTTGAAGCTGATGAGCTTGATAATGAAAAAAATGATATTCTCATAGGCACATTTGAAGAAGAAAAATTACTAGGATGTTGTCTCCTTACAAGAATTGACAAAGATTGTGTGAGGCTACGTCAAATGGCGGTACAAAATAATTTGCAGGGGAAAGGTATTGGCGCTTCCATGATGAATTTTGCCGAGCATGTAGCCAGGCATGCGGGTTATAAAAAATTAATAATGCATGCCCGTAAAACAGCAGTTGGCTTTTATGAAAAATTAGACTACAAAATTTCGGGCGATGAGTTTATCGAATTATCAATTCCACATTATATTATGGAAAAAAAATTAGTTCACTACTAATTCTTCCACTTTTACTCCACGCCTCTACAATGCATACAAGTGATTTTTTAGGAATTAATTTTTTCTTTCAAAAATTTTCTCACATCACTCAATTGTTCGGTGGCAAATGCTTCTTTTGGAACGATAAAAAAAGAACGGCTGTCAAAATACAAATGAAAAAAATTAGGGCTCTCAAGCATAGCGCTAAAAGCTTTCCAGGGCCAGCTTCTTCTCCCTTTTTCATTTTCTATAAACATATGGTAGTCTTCAAAACTTACCTTAAGCCGGTCTTTAAAAGTTGCCGATTTTCTGTAAATAATTAAGGGAAGAATGAACCAAAAGGATATCATTAACGTGAACCAAAGAAATGAACTTCCTATAAATGCGTATGCAGAAATTTTTTTAAAGGCATAGAATCCTACGGCCACCATAGCAAATACATTTACAAGTATTATCATAATCTTTATTTCCTTCCTTGTAATAAAATGATACCGCAACGCCTGTAAAACTTTGGGCTTGCTGTAAGTGAAATAAGAGGACGTCATACAAAACAAATGTACGATGTACGCTCAAAGCCAAAACATTTTATTAAAGAATTGTACGATTCTGCAAGGGAGGTTTAATAGGAGGTGCCTGAATATCTTTAACTTTACAGGCCTTGCGCTTATAATAAAAAATTCAATGAGATTTAAAAATTTTGTTCTCCTGGTTTTGTTTGTTGCGTTAAAGCCTTATGCTTTTGCACAAACAAAAGTTAAGCCGGCAGATGTAATTGTCAAAGAAGCTGAAGCCGAAGCGGCAAAAACAAATAAAAATGTGTTTATTATTTTTCATGCATCATGGTGCGGCTGGTGTCACAAAATGGATGACGCTATGAATGAGGAAACGCTGAGATCTTTTTTTGATAAAAATTATGTAGTTGTGCACTTAACCATAGATGAAAGTAAGGACAAAAAAGAACTTGAAAATCCCGGTGCTGTTGAACTGCGTAAAAAATACAATGGTGACCAGCAAGGGCTTCCATATTGGTTTATACTTGATGCCCATGGAAATTTTTTGGCTGATGCACGATTAAGAACCGGGGGAACTGCAAATACAAAGTCAGTTAGTGTTGGGTGTCCTGCGACTGTTGACGAAGTGAATTATTTTCTAAGGGTTCTTAAAAAAACTTCCTCGCTTAATAGCGAACAACTTACGTTAATTCAAAAAAGATTTTTGAAAAATAGTGAGTAAAGGTTCTTAATAGACTACTGTTGACTTTGGTCCAGAATTTTAACCTCCGTTCTCCTGTTTTTTTGCCGCCCTTCTTCTGTGGTATTTTCTTCAATAGGTTCTTCCGCACCATATCCTTTTGCAACAAGCCTGTCATTACTTATACCTTTTGCAATAAGATATTCCACAATTGATTTTGCCCTTTCCAATGAAAGCACGAGATTTTTTTCATCGCTGCCTACGTTATCCGTATGTCCGCCTATTTCAATTCTTTCATTTGGTTTTCTCTTTAAATAATCTGCCAGGTCATCCAGTGTTTGATAAGATGAGGGACGAAGAGAATATTTTCCGAAGTCAAATTCAACATTTTCAAGAACAAATGTTTTTGGCGGATCAAACTCCAGGTTTACTGTAAATGGATTTTTGTAATAAGAATTAGGGCCTACGGCAGGAATGTCCAATACATTCTGGCTTACTGAATCTTTAAAGCCCATAATAAAAATATCGTACTTATCTCCTGCCGGAAGACGGGTTCCAAATTTGCCATTCTCATCACTTATTACCTGGAATTCATTATTGTTTTTCTGGCTCCTGAAAATTATCAGTTCATTATTCTTTGGTTCTTTGGTTCTCATGTCCACTATACTTCCATCAACCTTTGCGTCTTTTGGAAGGTTTAATGTGGTGGTGGTAGTTTGAGAATACGTAACGCTTAACACATTACATGCAAGAAAAATTAAAATAAAATATTTCATAAAATTTATTTGAATACGGGTATAAAGCTAAAAAATATTAAATAGTAAGATTGAATAAACTTATGGAAAGTTGCATGGAAAATTATCTCTTCAACAACGAAAAAAGTGATAATTTATTTTGCATAAATACCAGCCAGCAGCAATATTGATTGCCCGCTAAAAACAAAAGCCATCCTCCAGGAATGGCTTTTTTTATGCTTGCGATAAAAATACTAACTGCAGCCCATACTGTTGCCGCAGTTTAAGCATTTGTAACAGGTGCCGCTGCGGATGGTAATATGACCACAGGTATTGCAAGCCGGAGCATCACTCTGCATATTTTTCGCTGCTGAGTTTACCGCATCAAAGCCGTTGGTTATTTTTTTTGTATGTTCTGTCCTGTGTGCTTTTTGCGATTGGCCCTTACCGTTAGTTGAGCCTATTACCCTCACTTCACTTAGTTCAGGAACCCTGTTTCCAATGGTTGGTGTATTTTCATCCCATGGTTCATTTCCTATATTTTCCACTTCAGGTTTATCTAATACATGCACTAAATCATTTCTACCTAAATATTCATACGCCAGCGAGCGGAACATAAAATCAATAATAGAGGTTGTTGTTTTAATATTCGGATGATCTACCATACCGGCAGGCTCAAACCTGGTGAAGACAAATTTTTCAACAAACTCTTCCAAAGGCACACCATACTGCAAACCAATAGAAATGGCTATTGCAAAGCAGTTAAGCATACTACGCATAGTAGCGCCTTCCTTTGCCATGTCAATAAAAATTTCTCCCAGCGTACCATCATTATATTCACCTGTTCTCAGAAACAATGCCTGTCCGTTTATTTTGGCTTTTTGAGTAAATCCCCTGCGTTTTGCCGGAAGCGCCCTTCTTTCAACAATCATGGCAAGTTGGCGCTTTAACCCTGTATCAGCACTGCTTTGCACACGCTTGTTCATTTCTTCAAGTAAGTCTTCAACAGTTAACTGGCTCATGTCAACTATGCGTGGTTCATTATTATTTACCGGGTCGCCGGTTGTCTCCCGATAGCCATCGGAATGCCGGTCGTCAGCTTTTTTCTTTTTATCACTCTTATTGCTTAAAGGTTGCGATAATTTAGATCCATCACGGTAAAGCGCACACGCTTTTAGTCCCAGTTGCCAGCTTAACTTATATGCTTCCGCAATTTCTTCTATCGTTCCTTCATTTGGAAGATTAATTGTTTTAGAAATTGCCCCGCTTATAAATGGCTGCACTGCAGCCATCATTCGAATATGGCCTGTATGATGAATATATCTTTTACCAAGATGGCCGCATTTGTTGGCACAATCAAATACTGGTAAATGTTCGTCTTTTAAATAAGGTGCACCCTCTACCGTCATTGTTCCACAGATGTAAATATTTGCTTCTTCAATTTCGTCTTCGGTATAACCCAATGCTTCGAGAAGACTCCATTCAAAATCATTATAGTTATCCGGTTGAAAGCCCAGGCGTTGCATACATTCTTCACCCAGGTTAAATACATTAAATGCAAATCCTATTTCAAATGCAGAAGACATTGCGGCTTCCAGCTTTTGTATATCATTTCCTGAAAGACCTTTCTGCGCCAGGCTTGTGGGGTTTATATGTGGCGCCCCATTTAATGAACCATGACCTTTTGCATAATTTACAATTTCTTCAATTTCATTTTCCTCATATTTTAAATTGCGTAACGCCTGGGGCACACTTTGGTTGATGATTTTAAAATAACCACCTCCACTCAATTTTTTAAATTTCACCAAAGCAAAATCCGGCTCTACGCCTGTTGTATCACAGTCCATAACAAGACCAATGGTTCCTGTTGGAGCAATAACAGTTGTTTGCGCATTTCTGTAACCAAATTCCTCGCCCATTTTTACGGCATCATCCCATGCCTTAGTTGCCGCTTTCAATAAATAATCGGGGCAATATTTTGCATTAATACCTTGTGGTTTTATTTCAATCCCCTCATAAGCGTCCATAGCATCGTATGCAGCTGCACGGTGATTCCGCATTACACGCAACATGTGGTGTTTGTTTTCCTCATACTTGCTAAAAGTGCCAAGGTGCGCAGCAAGTTCTGCTGAGGTTTTATAAGAGATCCCCGTCATGATTGCCGAAATAGCACCTGCAATACCACGTGCTTTCTCACTATCGTATGCAATACCACTCACCATGAGCATACTGCCAAGATTTGCATAACCTAATCCTAATGTTCTGTAATCATAACTAAGTTGTGCAACTTCTTTGCTTGGGAATTGCGCCATTAAAACAGAAATTTCAAGAACTGTGGTCCAGAGGCGAACAGTATATTCGAAACCAGTAACGTCAATAGAATTATCATCTTCATTAAAAAATTTGCGAAGATTTACTGAGGCAAGATTGCAGGCTGTATTATCGAGAAACATGTACTCGCTGCATGGATTGCTTGCTCTTATTGATCCCCCTTCAGGACAGGTATGCCATTCGTTAATCGTGGTATTATATTGCGTGCCGGGATCGGCACAACGCCATGCTGCATAATTAATTTCATCCCATAACTTTTTTGCCTTAATTTTTTTCATGGTGTGCCCATCACTTCTGGCTTTCAATTCCCAATCTCCGTCCGCTTCCAACGCATGAAAAAATTCATTGGGAATACGAACAGAATTATTACTGTTTTGTCCGCTTACTGTTTTATAAGCTTCTCCTTCATAATCGCTTGGATAGCCTGCCTCAATTAATGCAGCCACTTTCTTTTCTTCCCCCACTTTCCAGTTTACAAAAGTTTCTATTTCAGGATGATCCAAATCAAGGCAAACCATTTTTGCAGCCCTTCTTGTAGTGCCACCACTTTTAATTGCACCAGCAGCCCTGTCACCAATTTTTAAGAAACTCATTAATCCACTTGACGTTCCACCGCCACTTAATTTTTCACCTTCACCACGAATACTGCTAAAGTTTGTTCCAACACCGCTGCCGTATTTGAAAATCCTCGCTTCCCGTACCCATAAATCCATTATGCCTCCGTCATTCACCAAATCATCTTCAACACTTAAAATAAAACATGCATGTGGTTGCGGACGTTCATAAGCTGATGTTGATTTTTTTAATTGCCCGTCATTTGCATCAACAAAATAATGCCCCTGTGGCTTCCCGGTAATTCCATACACTTCATGGAGGCCGGTGTTAAACCACTGGGGTGAATTGGGCACACAGGATTGATTTAATATTCCATATACGAGCTCTTCATAAAAAACCTGTGCATCTTCCTTTGAGGCAAAATAATTATTGCGCTCACCCCATATGCGCCAGCAGTGAGCCATACGATGTGCAACCTGTTTGACAGAGGTTTCTCTTCCCGTTGTTCCACCTTGTTGTGGAACTCCGGCCTTCCGGAAATATTTTTGAGCTAAAATGTCTGTAGCAATCTGGCTCCACTGTCTTGGTACCTCAACATTATCCATTTGAAACACAATTTCACCGGTCGTATTTTTAATGACCGATGTGCGATAATCATATTCAAACATATCAAACGGGACAACACCTTCTTTGGTGAAGTGCCGTGGGAAACGAAGGCCGGCAGACGACAGATTTTTACTTGACATTGGGCTAATATTATTTTTGGGTTAATAATTACTTTTGATGATGCGGGAGAGCGAAAATATTTTTTCTATTGCATAAAAAATATTTTAAAATATCCACCTTCTGTGGAAAAGAAATGATAATCCTTACTCACATTGCTTTTAAAAATCTTTGCACACAACAATTAAAACTTTTGGCATAAAAAATTTCTTAAAAAAATAAAATTCTTCCTCAATTTTAATTTATGAGAGCAGTAATTCAGCGAGTTTCGAAGGCATTGGTAAAAGTGGATAATATTACGACCGGAACAATAGGCAGAGGGCTTCTTGTGTTGGCCGGTATTGAAGATGCTGATAATGGAGATGATGTTCAATGGCTTAGCAATAAAATTGTAAACCTCCGCATTTTTGATGACGAAAATAAAATTCCCAATATATCAGTAAAACATATGGGCGGCAATATTTTATTGGTAAGCCAGTTTACTTTGCACGCTTCTACAAAAAAAGGAAACAGACCTTCATACATTAAAGCAAGTAAGCCGGAAATTGCTATTCCTTTGTATGAAAACTTAATCAGCCAATTACAAATTAACCTCGATAAAAAAATTGAAACAGGTGTATTTGGGGCAGACATGAAAGTTGAATTGGTGAATGATGGGCCAGTCACGATAATTATTGATTCGAAAAACCGGGAATAATTTATTTAATTTATTACACGAATTTTATCGAATTACACTAATTGAATTTCATAATGGCTGAACTAATATTTAAAGAAGAATCCTTTACAATAATTGGCATATGTATGGAAATTCATAAAACGCTTGGTATGGGTTTGAAAGAAATTAACTATAAGGATGCAATGGAAATTGAATTTATTGATAATAATATTCCATATGAAAGAGAAAAAAGATTTTCTGTAAAATATAAGGAACGAGTATTACGTAATCCATACTCGGCAGATTTTCTTGTATATAATTCTATTATTTTAGAAGTTAAATCTGTAGCTGCAATTATTGAAAATCATACATATCAGACATTGAGCTATTTATCGGTATCTCAGCAAAAGTTGGGAATGGTAATTAACTATGGAGAAAAATCTCTGGCATGGAAACGTGTCGTTTTTTAATTCGTGTAATTCGATAAAATTCGTGTAATAAAATGATGGATATAACAATCAAAGAAGCCCAGCACAAAATAGACCAATGGATAAAAACTGTTGGCGTAAAATATTTCAGCGAGTTAACCAATCTTGGAATTTTAATGGAAGAAGTGGGCGAACTTTCAAGATTAATGGTAAGAATTTATGGAGAACAATCTTTTAAGGAAAATGAAAAAAATAAAAAGCTAAGTGATGAAATGGCTGATGTGTTATGGGTGTTGATATGCCTTGCAAATCAAACAGGTGTTGACCTTACAGAGGCATTAGAAAAAAATTTTAAAAAGAAAAGTTTGAGAGATGGAGAGAGACATAAGAAGAATGATAAGTTGAAATAGGATTATAAATAAACTTCAACAAATTTTGGAGTATTACCCAAACTTAAAATATCCAAAATCTTATCTCTGAATAATAATAAAGTTTGATGCTTATTATCTTATATATTGCTAACAGCAAAATAAATATCATCTCAATTTTAATTAAGTTCTGTTGATTTTTTAAATTTTTATCAAGCGTTATGAACACTTCGAAATTGTTGAGTATGGCAAGGCCAAGAAGTTCGCCGTTTTTCTTACCAAGCCAATTCATATCACGAACAGTAAACACTTCATGGTTTTTACCAAAATCAAATTTTGCTTTAACAGAAATATTTTCATCAAGCAAAATTTTCATTGAGAATTTTTTCTGTAGTAACGGATTTCTCTGCCATCTGCAAAACTTTTATTGCATATTCCTTTTTTACAGAGGGAAAATTTTCCAAAAACTCATGTAAAGTTTCACCGGACTCAATATAATCGAATAAAGCCTGTATTGGAACTCTTGTTCCTGTAAACACAGGTGTTCCACCCATTGTTTCTTTATCAATATTTATGGCTCCGTAATTCATAATATCAATGAATTTATTTATTCCAAAGTTACAAAATGTTTTATGGTACTGATATAGAAAGGTTGAAAGCAAGAAGTTGTAAAAGAATGGCAATCACAAATAGAGCTGTTTATTTTTCAATAATACTCGTATCTCCTGATAATCATTTTCTCGGGTTTAGTATTTGATTGCAATCCATATACAAAAACTTTAGTCGGATTGTTCTTTTCATCGAATTCTTTATACTCATAATTCTCCTGAGATTCAATATCTCCTTTAAAATTTATTTTCTCTAAACTCTTTAAATTTTCATTTGGATCGTATTTACAAGTTTCTGTAGACATTTCTATCCAAATTTCTTTAGTTGTATCGATTTCTATTTCATCTTTTATAGAAAATAATTTTCCATTTTTATTGTATGTGCTTGTCTTTTTTGCTGGAAGCTGAAATGTAGTATCGGTGTATTCCATAACTGATTTATTCTTATTTATTTTTCGAACATCAAATTTTAATCTTTCAATACCAAAAGAGTTGAAAAGAGTTTCTGTATATCTATTTTCAGTTAGCCTATTAACTTCAATCCTAGCATATAAGAAACCTGACCTATTATAAATTAAAATCTCGCTAACATTACCATTTTTGTCAAAATTCGTGGTTGTTTGAGAAAAAAAAATTTCTTCATTATCTGCAACCATAAATTTTTTCGCTGAAACGGACTTAACATTCCCTTTTAATCCTTGCCTGTAGATATCATCAATTTTAGTATTACAACTTGCTATAAAAAGTAAAGCCACTAATAAAAAAAGTATACGCATTTTAAAAGTTTAATGTACAAATATATTATTGAAGACATTCTCTTTCTCATTTAAATTATATTTGCCGCCTTATGGCAAATGAATCAAATAATTTTAGTGAGATAATTGCGCATTGCAAAGAATACGGTTATATTTTTCAGTCAAGCGAAATTTATGACGGCCTAAGTGCTGTTTATGATTATGGACAAAACGGTGCACAATTAAAAAAGAACATCCGCGATTACTGGTGGAAAAGCATGACCCAGCTTCATGAAAATATAGTTGGCATTGACGCAGCAATATTTATGCACCCCTTAACGTGGAAATCAAGTGGCCATGTCGATAATTTCAGCGACCCGATGATTGACAATAAGGACAGTAAAAAAAGATACCGTGTTGATCATCTTATAGAATCACATGCCGAAAAACTGGCGCTTGAAGGAAAAAAAGAAGAGGAGTTTGCCCTGCTTAAAAAATTGGATGAACTGGTGTCAAAGGATGATTTTACTGGATTAAAAGATTTAATAGAAGAAAATAAAATTACCTGCCCGGTAAGCGGGACCAGCAACTGGACCGATATTCGCCAGTTTAATTTAATGTTTTCTACCCAACTCGGAAGTGTGACAGGGGATGCAGATACAATTTATTTACGCCCGGAAACTGCGCAGGGAATTTTTGTAAATTTCTTAAATGTGCAGAAAACAGGAAGAATGAAAATTCCTTTTGGGATTGCCCAAACTGGCAAAGCTTTTAGAAATGAAATTGTCGCACGACAATTTATTTTTCGCATGCGTGAGTTTGAACAAATGGAAATGCAGTTTTTTGTAAAACCCGGAACAGAAATGGAATGGTACAATTACTGGAAAGCAGAAAGAATGAAATGGCATGAAAGCCTGGGTATTCCGGCAGAAAAATTACGTTTTCACGATCACGTAAAACTTGCACATTATGCCAATGCAGCAGTTGATATTGAATATAAATTCCCGTTTGGTTTTAAAGAATTGGAAGGTATTCATTCAAGAACCGATTTTGATTTGACACAACACCAGGAACTAAGTAAAAAGAAATTACAATATTTTGATAACGATCTGAAGGAAGATGGCAAACCTTTTGGAAATTACATTCCTTATGTCGTGGAAACTTCCGTTGGCTTAGATCGGCTAATCCTAACCGTTATAAGCAATTCTTATACTAATGAAAAATGGTCTAAAGAAGATGGAACAGAGGACAGTCGAGTGGTTCTGAAAATTCCTGCTAAGATCGCTCCTTATAAACTGGCCATACTCCCGCTTGTAAAAAAGGATGGCCTGCCGGAACTTGCCAAGAAATTAATGGATGAATGCAAGCAAAGCTTTTATAGTTTTTATGAAGAAAAAGACAGTATTGGTAAACGTTACAGGAGAATGGATGCAATAGGAACCCCATTTTGTGTTACCATAGATCACCAGACAAAAGAAGATAATACCGTTACCATTCGTTATAGAGATACTATGTTACAGGAGAGGATATTATTAGCTGATGTGAGAAAATTAATCCTTGAAAAAATTAGTTAATATCCTGGATACCTTCGAAAATTACTCCACAAGAGTTAAAAGAAATAATGATTTTTTTAAGGCTTTTATTTTATACGGAATCTTTT
>JBBSPK010000004.1:0-53564 GCA_038258875.1 Chitinophagales bacterium | reverse complement strand
TGTACAGCCATTAGTAGATGTAACTTTTAACAGTACAGGATAAAGTCCTTTTGCTGTATAGGTATGATTGGTATTTTTATATCCCGCTATCTGCCCGTCACCAAAATTCCAAGTCCATGAATTAATTGTTGTAAGATTATCTGTTTGTTGGCCGTTGAAAGATATTGGTGCATCCCTGCACCCGTCTGCCGCTATAATATTTATGTCAGGTATATTTTTTATAGTGAAATTTTGGGTTACGGTGTCGGAGACACATCCTATATCACTGGTTGCTATTAGTTGTAAAGTATGATTGCCTGGCGGAATACTACTGAGATCAGGATATTTTGTGTTTGGTATTCCCGTTGATGACCCATCAAGCTGCCAATTCCATTGTGAAATGTTTCCTATCGTTACAGTTGTATTATTATCAATTCGTGGTGCAATGGCTTCGCAGGTATCATATATATTAAAAGCCGCAATTGGTTTATCGCCTATTATTACTGTTTTGAAAACGGTATCACTGGGGCACCCGTCTGCAGCGATAATGATGTGTTTAACCAGGTAACTTCCCGAAGCGGGATAGTAATGTGGTGGGGGATCAGCCTGTGCATTTGTTGTGCCGTCACCAAAATCCCAATAGTATCCCTGGATGGTTGAAAACGATATTGATGAATCCTTAAAGATTACGGGTGTTCCAAAACAGGTGGCATTATTACTAAAATTTAAATTAAAGCCGGGGCTAAGAGGAGTACAAAATTTTTGATTATTAAATACAGCTCCTGTTGAACCACTGAAGCCCCAATATACTAATGGATTATTATTAAAAATAGTTGACACCATATCAGTTTGCGCCGAGAGGCGAAACGCTCCATCGAACCAGGTACTGAGTGTATAGGTAGCAGGGTCCCATTGAATTCGCAAAGAATGCCACACACAATCTTCAATATTATCACTTACGGCAGATGCAGCTATAGGCCCTGCAAGGTCACTGGTATGGTCATTGTTACCATTGGCCTGAATGCTTATATGATCGTAGGAAGGATCTCCATTGCCAAAATTTTGATAAGTATCCAGTGAAATACCAATGGAGGGAACTATGCCATCAAACCCAAGACCCTGGCCGTTTCCACCAATACTAGTGCTATCCTGCTGCAGGATAAAAACAATTCCATCTGCCCCGTCATTATCACAACCAGTGAATACGTCGAAGGTAAAATCGAAAGGGTTCTTAAGATTTATTTGAGACCGTTGCCATACACTGCCGCTTTCATTTGCGGAATTTTGAGTAAGAGAATAACAATTGCAGGATTCTTTTATTGCATTTCCTTTAACTATGTATTGAGAGTACGAAACCGCCGGAGGTACCGTCATTCCAATAATGGATAGCAGAATGCACATCAGTGGTTTCATCGGTAACTTTACAGTATAATTTTATTTCGGAGATAAGATACTACCGCATCCTATCCATTTAACTCCCATTCCTTCCTTCCCCATCCTTCAATCACATGTTTCTCTGAATGATAAGAAGACCGTACTAACGGTCCGCTTTCCACATAATCAAATCCAATCTGATAGCCAATTTCACGAAATTCAGCGAATTCATCGGGATGCACAAACCTATGCACCGGCAAATGTTTTTTCGTAGGTTGAAGGTATTGTCCAATGGTAATCACATCAACATCGCTTTCCCTCAAATCGCTCATTGTTTGTATTACCTCTTCCTTCAATTCACCAAGGCCAAGCATTATCCCACTTTTCGTACGCATACCGCCTTCTTTTAGAATTCTTAACGTTTCCATACTGCGCCAGTATTTTGCCTGTATTCTAACGCTACGGGTTAAACGCTCTACTGTTTCTATATTATGGCTTACAACATTGGGAGCCGCATCGATAATTCTCCGGATGTTTTCTTTTTCAGCTTTAAAATCCGGTATTAACGTCTCGAGTGTTGTCATCGGATTTAACGCCTGAACTGCTTTTATAGTATTGTACCAGATGATGGAACCACCGTCTTTTATTTCGTCCCTGTCAACCGATGTGATAACGGCATGTTTCACCTTCATTAAAAAAATAGCCTCCGCAACCCGTTGTGGCTCATCCCAATCGATAGCAAGGGGCCGCCCGGTGGCAACGGCACAAAAGCCACAACTTCTTGTGCAAATATTTCCAAGTATCATAAAAGTTGCAGTGCCTTCTCCCCAGCACTCACCCATATTGGGACAATTTCCACTTTCACAAATGGTGTGTAACTTATGTGTATCAACTAAATTTCTTACGTGTTTATATTCTTCGCCAATAGGCAACTTCACCCTTAGCCAGTCCGGCTTCTTCGGCTTTGCTTCCAACAATGTGCTTTGTTCACTCATTTACTTAAAATTGCTACTTTAAAACAAACCCGGCAGTTACCGGATGGCTCATAAAATAAAATACCAGGCTATTTTCGTTTGCCAAATAAAACAGAGAAATATGCGCTAAAGAAAAATTGCTTTTGTGGAATTTGCGTGAGTATAGGAATTTTTTTAGAATAAAATTCGCCGGTTATACCTACTTCTATAGCAGAAACAATTTCATTGTAGGCGCCGTAATCAAATCGTACCGCCGCTTTTCCGTAAAGTCCCGGTGTTACCGTAAGTTCACTCCATCCTTTGCCAAATGTTGGCCCGGCAAATGGCTGGTTTAAGAAGTCAGCGCTATCAGCAGAATTATATTTTACGTACACCAGTTCATTACCCTTCTGTACCTGAACATAATATGGCCTCAACAGGCCTAGTGAAACACCCCCGCCGTAGTTTCCTGTAATACTTACACCATTTTTATTTGATTTATTTCCTAAGAGAATTTGTTGCTGTACCCCAAGCTTAACAGGATAAAAGAAATTTTCTTTTCCATAAATAAAGGGTATGGAATTAACAAAAGGGTTGCTTTGTTTATCTTCTTTTACATCTTTACGCTCGCTTAATTCAAGCTGGAATAAAATTGATTTTTTCACTGAACTTGCACGGCCAAGCTCAAAGAAAACTCCGTAGCCATCACTGATGAGTTTGGCGCCAAACACAAAACTTTTTTTATAAGCAATTACGCCTTCCTCCTCTTCTCTTATGAGATTGTTAATGTGGGCCCGCTTTTCCTGCTGTCTTTGCTTTTTAGATTTTTGCGCCGATGCTCCCACGGAAATGGCAACGATACAGATTAATAGGAATATTTTTCGCATGTAATGTATTAGTATTTACTTGTGTAAATTTATACAAAAATACACAATGACGGCTTCAATAGTATATACGGGAAATTTGCGTTGCAGGGCTCACCATATTCAAAGTGGAACAATCATTGAATCGGATGCCCCGCTTGATAATAAGGGCAAGGGCGAAAAATTTTCTCCAACCGATCTGCTATGTGTTTCCCTGGCAACATGCATGCTTACAACTATGGGAATAAAGGCATCAGACTTACAAGTAGATATTACCAGTGCAAAAGCCGATGTAACCAAGCATATGCTGGGAGATCCACGCCGCGTTGGAAAAATTGAAGTAGTTGTCGAACTGCCAACAGCAGGCACCGAAGAACAGAGAAAAATTTTAGAGAATACCGGTGACAATTGTCCTGTTATGAAAAGTATACATCCGGATATTGACGTAATAATTAGTTATACATGGGGCTAATTCCCTCAGCCTTACCTTTTAGTTTTATGGCAACTTTATCACATGTTTACTTCGTCAAAGGAGTGAAATACATTCTTCAATCATAAGTTTCTCTTCAACAATGCATTTCCAATTGCACAGTGCAGGCAAAGTTTTTTATTGCAATATTCATTCTTGAGCTGAATGAATGCCTGCGAATCCAACGCGGTTTTATTTGAAAAATTGAGATTTTGAAAACCCTTTGTAATCAGGTTCTTTTCTGCTGAAAGCTCATCCAGCCATTTAATGGCTTTTTCTTTATACTTCTCTTCTTTATAATGTAATCCATACGTAAATAGAACGGGTACAATCGTATTGATAACTATGTTGCTTATCATTTGAGTACCAAGCGCCTTTTCCTTATAATCAGATTGTTGATCAAAAATGTAATGGTAATGCCAGTAATCATTAGCCATTACATCCAACATCTGTTTAACTTCTTTTAAAGATGATGCATCCTTTATTTTTGAAAATAAATGTTCACTTTCGTGTATAAGCATTGAAAGCTGCGCCAGCCTTATAGTAGGAAAGTTAGCAGGGCGCATTCTTAAGAAAAATAATTCGCCATCGAGAGATTTTAATTTGTACTTCTTTCGATAAAAGCTGAACTCTTTTTGAAGCATTAACGGGTATTTCTCGTCAAATTCAGCATTCAGCAATCCTGCCTGCCCGAATAATAAAGCCTCAATTTGCAGCAGATTACTTTTATGCTTTGCCAATACTGAAACCGGTAATGTTTCTGCCACTCTTTTAAAAAAATCGCTGTTTACTTTGAGGCCGAAATTTGACGCAATAAGTCTCCAGAATGTCTCTTCCCAATGAAAATTTGTTTCATTTAAAATTGATAATACTTTCCGGGATTTTGAAATTAACCGTTCTGCTATTAGCCTTTGCTTCCAGCTAATGATTATTAGTTCATTTACACTTCGTACCTGCTTTTCACATGGAATAAAATGAGGTAATTGCATTAACTCCCTATATTTTTCGAGAAGCAATTTTGAAACCCTATTTTTAAGTTCCAGGGCAGGTAAATCATTTCCATTGAAATCTTTTATTTCAGAGTCATTATTCCAAACAACATGAAGGATAATATTATTGAAATTTCTATCTGCTGAATGATTGTGCAAATTCCAGCCTGATGAATTAATATGCAGCTCTATATTGCCGGCCCATAGTGCTTCACCGACCTTTATTTTTGCATCCGTAAAGTCAGGTCCCTGGTTATTGTTGTGCGTGCCCGGGTGTATTATTTGCAGCGTTTCTCCTGATAAAGTAGAAAGCTCAGAAGAATTAAAATATTGAAACTTCCAGATGAATTGTAGAAGGTCTTCCTGCATCTGCAAACCGGTTTATGAAAAGAAATGACACAAATTATGGCTAATTACAGAAAGAGGAATTTATTTTTGTTTATTATAAGTTCGAGTAATTAGAAGCAATTCGAGTAATAAATATAACATAACCTTCTCTAAACCAATTAACGAATAAACTAATTAACCACTACAATTCCAATGCCTCCAACTCTTTAATCACCCGGCTTACCGGCAATCCCATAACATTATAAAAATCCCCGGTAATAGAACGAATGCCCGTAACACCTATCCATTCCTGGATAGCATAAGCGCCTGCTTTATCATATGGATTATAATTGTCAACATAATATTCAATTTGATCCTGCGTGAGCTTATGAAATTGCACAAATGTTTCATCTGCAAAAATTATTTCTTTTTTTGCTGATAGAATGCAAACACCTGTTATAACTGAATGCGCTTTATCCGAAAGTAAAGAAAGTGTTTTAATAGCTTCATCCCGGTTGGCCGGCTTTCCAAATAATTCATTGCTTAATACCACGATGGTGTCTGCGGCAAGAATCGTATACACCTCGCCGTTAGGACCGGAACTACCCATAACTTCCTTTACTTTTATCGCCTTGTTAAACGCGATATGCATAGCAATTTCCGGAGGGGACAAGTGATTCGGATAGGTTTCATCTGAATCGGGAATGCATATTTCAAAGGGAATCTCAGCCCATTCCAATAATTGACGCCGCCTTTGAGATTGTGACGCTAAAATGATCTTTTTGATTTTCATCGGGCTAATTTTTAAAAGAAAATCATTGACAAAATTCCTGTAAACATTATCAACTTAACCACGGTGCTTAGTTTATGAAAATCTTTTTGGGTTTGAGCGAAATATAATTTGCGTAACACAACTAACAAAGGAAGAATAATTGCGACTAAGGAATATAGTGCTGAAAGCCACCAACCCAATTGTATTACATAAACCTGAATAGCAGCAATAGAAATCGCCAGCACCACAATCCACACCGCCACAAAAACTTTTGAAACCTGCAGGCCCCACACAATCGGCATGGTTTTGCAGTCGTATTTTACATCCCCGGGCATGTCTTCCATATCTTTAATTACTTCCCTTATTAGAGAAATAATAAATGCAAATCCTGCATAAATAAATGAAAGCTTAACAAGCCTTTGCCAGTAAATATCATGTCTCGTTATAGTAAAATTATATTCTGCAACCGTCAATATTAAAATAACCCAGGCGGTAAGTAACGATATCAAAACATTTCCTATCAATAATTTTTTTTTGAAAGTGGTTGAATAAAACCAAAGTGCAATAACTGATAAGAGATTAAAAAAGGGAATGTATAAATTACCAAGCTTATACCCCACGTAACAACTTAGAATAAATCCCGTAAACGAAAAAATTATATGCAACACAATCGCCCAGCGTCTTTTTATATAGCGATCAATAACGAGTTTAGCAGGCTTATTTACCAGGTCAATATTTACGTCAAAATAGTCATTAATGATATAGCCTGCTGCCGCAATACAAACAGAGGCAAAAACAAGAAGGTAAAATAATGGCAACGTAAGCCTTAGGTTTTCGTAATCTGCCGGGTTGTTTACATATGCAAAACGCAAAACAAAATACCTGAAAAGCCACTGGGTAAAGGCAATAAAAAGCAAGTTGGGCCACCTTACCAGTTTAAAAAATGCTGACAAAACCTTCATGCAGAAAATTTTATTATTAAGCCCTCTACGTAGAAGGAATTGAAGTGTTGAGTGGCCAGTGATTATTTAATTTCAAAACTTTCTCTATAACATCTCTCACGCATCCATAACCTCCGCGAATTGGTGAAATATAAGATGATATATTTTTTATTTCAACTGCCGCATCCGATGGGCAGCATGCAAGCCCGGCAATCAACATACAATTGTAATCCGGAATGTCATCACCCATAAATAAAGTATCACGGGCGGCAATATTATTTTTTGAAAGGTAATCACTTAAAAAAATTTCCTTTTCAGTTACTCCCGTATGCACTTCCGTTACGCCCAGTTTGTGAAGGCGTTCTTTAACAGGAACTGATTCACTGCCCGAAATCACCATCACCCGATACCCGGATTTAACTGCTAACTGTAACGCGTAGCCGTCTTTAATATTCATTTTACGCAACCATCGGCCGTCCCGTTCAACATGCAACGATCCATCGGTAAGCACTCCATCCATATCAAACACAAATGTTTTTACAAGCCGGAAACGGGAGAGAATATTCATGATATAAAATTGACAGGAATCTCTAAGCAGGAAGAAGTCTTATTTTTGATTATCTCTCCATTCATACACCCAGCTACTTTGAATCATTTCCAGGTGGCCCTCATTACTTTCTTCGGGCTTACCGGCAAATTTTGGGATTTCCAAAACCCATTTGTGAAGGTCCGTAAACCGAATCCTGTAAATCTGGCTTTCGCCAAAAGCGTTCCCAAATCTTTCATAAAGCTTCATGGCTATATCTTCATAATCATTCCAGTGAATAGGCGGTTCAAAATTCATTATTATCGGGTTGAGTTTTGCTAATATTATTCACCTAAAAATTGTGTTTGGTCGGGTAATGTTACTATAATTTCCCCATCGCCATCTTCCAATATACATTGACATCCCAGCCTTGAATTTAACCTCGGGCTTACCGCCCTGTCTATAAAGTCTTCCTCCTTGTCCGAAATTTCAGGTAAATGATCTTCGCCATTCTCTACATAAACATGGCACGTGCTACAGGCGCAAACGCCGCCGCAATTATGGTGAAGGTCTATATCGTTTTTAAGTGCAACTTCTAAAATTGATTGATCTGGTTCAACATTTTCTATTGTTATCGGGGCAAGACCTTTCTGTTCAAACTTAAACTGTACATTATACATCATCATTTCGTTTCGCCGGCAAAATTACGCCTTACAGAATTAAAACGATTACGAAACTTGTAAAGCTTGCAGGAACGCTACAGCTTTTTTTCATGAAGCTTTAAAATACTTTCAGAGAGTTTAAGATAGAGATATTTAATATCAGGGTGAGCAGAGAGAGTTTGTAAATGACGATTGATTGTGAAAATATCTTCGCGGATAGCTGGCCCGGTTTGGACATCAAATGGGGAAGTGGAGTTAATGCGTGAAGTAACTTCATTTATAAGAGGCAGTAAATTCTTAAAATCAATTTTTTCCTTGTCACAAAAATTTTCAGCAATAGCATAAAGATGATTGGTAAAGTTGCCCACAAAAACTGCGGCTATATGGTAATGTAATCTTTCGTGATCGTTTGACTGAAGCACATTATTTGATAATGTTCTGGCAAATTCAAGAACCTGATGCAATGTTTCTTTTTTATTACCTTCTACCAGGAAAGGTATTTCGGGAACGTGTTGGGCTGCCCTGGAAAGAGTTTGCAACGGATATAATACACCATACGTTGACGTACTATTTCTTAGTATATTAATTGAAATTGAACCGGCAGTGTGGACTATGAATTTATTATTTAACGCGGTTATTTTTTCTATAGAATCAAGCCCTACATCATTCAGTGCAACGATATAAATATCAGCGGAAGCAAACTGTGGTTCTGTAAGGGAGACTCCTTCGGCATTATACTTTGCCGCAAGTTCTTTAGCATGATCCAGGTTCCGGCTTGCGACCTGCAAAATTTCGTGACCACCTTTTTGAATTAATATACCGAGAACAGAGGCAACATTACCTGAGCCCACAATTACAACCTTCATTTAATTGTTTTTATTATTAGCAGTATAAATTATATCTAAAATATATTGATATAATTTACGTTTTGATCTTCCGGATTGCTCAAAAAACAATCCCCATACAAATATTGAAGTATGGTTTTTCTAAAGTAGGGATTAATTCATAAACGGGGTCATCGCGAAGATAAGGATGCATAATTAAATTTCCTATTTAGCTTTTAAGATCCCATTTTTATTTTTTAAACTAATATTGCAGCGAAGGGTTATTAATTGTTTGTTATTGCATTTCGTATTTATAACAATGCCCGGGAAGAAAAAATAAGAACAAATATGGCTAAAAATTTATTGATAGTTGAGTCACCGGCAAAAGCAAAAACAATTGAAAAAATACTTGGAACTGATTTCGAAGTAAAAAGCTGTTATGGGCACATTCGCGACCTGGAGAAAGATGATATGGGGATAGATGTAAAAAATGATTTTGCCCCGCGTTATAAAGTTCCGGATGACAAAGCTAAAGTTGTAAAGGAATTAAAGCAACTGGCAAAAAAGGCCACTGAGGTTTGGCTTGCATCGGATGAAGACAGGGAAGGAGAAAGTATTAGCTGGCACCTGGCCGAAGTATTAGGACTCGACATTAACACTACCAAGCGGATAGTTTTTCATGAGATTACCAAATCGGCAATTGAACAGGCAGTACAAAATCCACGGCTTATAAATATGAACCTTGTGAACTCGCAGCAGGCACGCAGGATACTTGACAGGCTGGTTGGTTTCGAATTATCGCCGGTATTGTGGCGTAAGATAGGAATGCAGGGCGGTCTTAGCGCCGGGCGTGTCCAAAGTGTTGCCGTGCGGTTGATTGTTGAAAAAGAAAGGGAAATAAACCAGTTTACATCAACCAGCAGTTTTAAAGTTGAAGCATTGCTTGCCGCAACTGACGGTAACGGCAAAACGCTTTCTTTTAAAGCTGAAGATGGGAAACAACGCACTATAGAAGATGCTGAACTTTTTTTAGAAAATTGTAAAGGCGCTTCTTATTCAGTAAAGGATATAGCAGTAAAACCCGGTAAACGTACTCCGGCGGCCCCGTTTACCACATCTACACTGCAGCAGGAAGCAAGCCGGAAACTGGGATATGGTGTTAGTAAAACGATGTTGCTTGCGCAGAAGCTATACGAAAGCGGTAAGATTACTTACATGCGTACGGACAGTTTAAATCTTAGTGAAACAGCAAAAGCCCAGATGCAGGAAGAAATCATAAAAAATTATGGTGATAAATATCTTCAGCTGCGTCAGTATAAAAATAAGAATGAGAGCGCACAGGAAGCTCATGAAGCGATAAGGCCAACCGAAATACAACACAGTAGTATACATGATGAGGAAACAAGAAGATTATACGAACTTATCTGGAAACGAACAATCGCAAGCCAGATGAGTGATGCTGTGTTAGAAAAAACGACAGCAAAAATTAAAATCAGCACGACGGAAGACGAACTGACGGCAACCGGTGAAGTTTTGAAATTCGATGGGTTCTTAAAAATTTATTATGAGGGAAGTGATGATGACGAGAATGATATGCAGCTATCAGGCAGTGAAAGCCGGCTCCCACCACTTTCAGTAAACCAGCAATTGCAGTTCGAACAAATGACAGCCACCGAAAGGTTTACACGGCCACCTGCAAGATTTACCGAGGCGTCACTTGTGAAAAAATTAGAGGAGCTCGGCATAGGTAGGCCAAGCACCTATGCACCTACCATCAGCACAATAGTTAAAAGAAATTATGTTGAGAAAAGGGATAAAGAAGGCGTAAAGAGAAACATAAGAATTGTAAAACTTCAAAATGATGTTATTGAAAAAATAACAACACAGGAAAATACCGGTGCGGAAAAATCGAAACTTTTTCCAACCGATCTTGGTCTTGTGGTAACAGATTTTCTAAAGCAACATTTTGATGAAGTGATGGATTATTCGTTCACTGCAAATATTGAAGAAGAGTTTGATAAAATTGCTGAAGGAAAAGAGGTGTGGAGTAAGATGGTTGGTGATTTCTATAAGCCATTTCACGAAGATGTTGAGCATACGCTTGAAAATGCCGAGCGGGCAAAAGGCGAGCGTGAATTGGGCAAAGACCCGGTAAGCGGCAAACCTGTATTTGCAAGAATGGGAAGGTATGGCCCGATGGTTCAGATAGGGCTCCCGGATGAAGGGGAAAAACCTCGTTTCGCAAAATTAAAAGCCACCCAAAGTATAGAAACAATTGGCCTGGAAGATGCGCTTGAATTATTTAAGCTCCCGCTTACATTGGGCGAACACGAAGGGCAGGAAGTTTCTGTTAATGTAGGAAGATTTGGACCTTATGTGAAATTGGGCGAACAATTTATTTCTATTCCAAAAGGTGAAGATTTATTTGAAATAGATTTACCAAGAGCAATAGAAATTATTACCGCAAAGCAAGTTGAGGATGCGCCTATTGGCCATTATGATGAAAAACCGATAACAAAAGGTAAAGGGCGATTTGGGCCCTTCATTAAATGGAATGACCTTTTTATAAACGTTCCAAAGGCTTATGACTTTGAAAATCTTAGTGAAAAAGACTGTAATGAGCTAATTGAAAAAAAGATTGCGAAAGAAGCTAACCGTTATATAAGGCAATGGCCTGAAGAAAAGATTGCCATTGAAAACGGACGTTGGGGGCCTTTTATCCGTTTTGGAAAAAAGATGATGAAACTTTCCGGTAAGCAAAAATATACGCCGGAGGAATTAGCGAATATTGACCTGGAAGAAATTAAGAAAATGATCGTTGCCCAGGATCCTAAAGCATTTGATAAAAAGAAATTAGCCAAAAAAACAGTCAGGAAGAAAAAAAAGGCTTAATCGTACTATTCTAAAACAATAATATTCCACTTATCGGTATATGTAAACTTCTAAACTTTTCTATCTTTACAAAGACAATGTAAATTTTCAGGAACTGTTTATTAATGCAGGAAAACAACGAAATATCCGCCCTGTTTCATCTTATCGATGATCCCGATGAAGAAGTTTTCAGCTCTGTGAGCGAACGCATCGTTTCAATAGGCAGGGCTATTATTCCAAACCTTGAGCATCTATGGGAAAACACGCCGGACGAAGGTGTGCAGGGCAGAATTGAGATGCTTATTCACAAGCTGCATTTCAGAGATCTCGTCAATGATTTTACCAACTGGAAAAACGGTTCGTGCGAATTGCTGCAGGGTGCATTGCTGGCAGCACGATACAGGTATCCTGAAATGATGACTACCGGCACATTGCAGGAACTGGAAAAAATAAGAAGAAATATATGGCTTGAGTTAAACAGCTATCTTACACCCCTTGAACAAATAAATGTAATAACAGGGATTCTCTATAGTTATTACAAGATGAAAGGAAATGAAGTTGCTTATGATATCCATGAAGATTTTCTTATAAACAAAGTAATAGAAAACAAAAAAGGAAATGCTATCACCAACGGTATTTTATACCTCATAATTTGTGAACTGCTTGACATTCCCGTAAAGGCAATCAATATTCCGAAACAATTTATACTTGGGTATTTTGATATCGATTATAATTTCCCAAACCCTACAAGACAAAAAAGTGAAAAGATAAATTTTTATATCGACCCGCTCAATGGGCAAATTTACTCGCATAAAGATGTAGAAAATTATTTCAAACGAATTTCTGTTCCACCTACTCCCTCCTATTTTAAACAGTTAGATAACAAACGCATTATTCAGCACCTGCTCGAAGAATACAGCAAATGTTTTACCAATGATGCGAACCTTTACAAAAAAAATGATTTAATCTCTTTAGTAAAATTATTGGAAGAAGAGTAACGTTATGTTTTATAATTCGCCGCTGGGAAACCTCCAAATAAAAGTTGCAGGAAATTTTATAACTGAAATAATATTTATTAATGAAGAAATCAATCCTTCTGATGCTGTTTTAACTTCCGTGTCAAAAAAGTTACTTACGCAATGTTTCCGGCAACTTGATGAATATTTTTCGGGAAAAAGAAAGGAATTTGATTTTCCTGCCAGGCAGCCCGGAACAGCTTTTCAACAAAAGGTATGGAATGAGTTAATGCAGATTCCCTTCGGGAAGACTATCAGTTATATGCAGCTTGCACAGCGATTGGGTAACATAAAAAGCATACGGGCTGCGGCTTCTGCAAATGGCCGTAACCAACTTAGCATTGTAGTGCCATGCCACCGTGTTATTGGTTCCGATGGAAGTCTTACCGGCTATGGCGGCGGCTTACCAAGAAAAAAATGGTTGTTGGATCACGAGAACAAATATGCTAACGGAGTAACTCTCTTATTTTAAATACCATTTGCCAAAAAAAAGCAATCAACCAAAATACTTTTATGTTAATACCTTTATACATAAATGATACTAAATAAATATAGTTTATTACAGGTTTCTCCTTAAAGCTCAGTTTCATTCTAAACGAATTAAATTCCGATCAAGATTGATAATATACAACGCTAATTTTCACACTCAATAAAAATAAAAACTATGCACTTTTCAATTTCATTTTCAAAAAAATTATTTATTGCATCAGTTTCACTCTTCGCTATCATTCAAATATCCGGCTGTGATACAAATAAAAGTCCGGATGAAAAAAAAGGAGGCGAAACTATTTCGCAAAACAACGATTCTCTTTTTGAAAAATATAATCTCGATAAAATAAAATTACCGGTCGGATTTTCAATAGGTGTGTATGCAGAAGTAAAGAAATCGAGAAGTATGTGTGTATCACCAAATGGCACCCTTTATGTTGGCAATAATTCCGACAATGATGTGGTTGCAATTACCGATGAAAACCATGATGGCAAGGCAGATAAAATGTACGTAGTTGCCAGTGGATTGAAAAACCCAAATGGCGTGGCCTTCAAAGACGGCAACCTTTATATTGGAACGATTTCTACAATCTACCGTATTGATAATGTTGAAGCGAATTTAAGTAATCCCCCAAAGCCTGTTGTTGTTTATGATAAATATCCTACCGACCAGCATCACGGACAAAAATTTATAGCATTTGGACCTGACGGAAAATTATATGTTCCGGTTGGCGCACCTTGTAATATATGTGAACCCGATTCACCCTATGCTTCTATGACCCGCATTAATCCGGATGGAACAGGCTTTGAAATTTTTGCGAAGGGCATAAGAAATTCTGTGGGTTTTGCATGGCACCCCGTAACAAACCAGCTCTGGTTTACTGATAATGGGAGAGATGAATTGGGGGATGATATTCCAAGCGATAAATTGAATAACGCACCCCAGGCAGGAATGCATTTTGGATATCCATATTGTCACCAGGGAAATATTTTAGACCCTGAATTTGGGAAAGGAAAAAATTGCAGCGATTATACGCCGCCGTCGAAATTATTTGGCGCCCATGTTGCCTCATTGGGTATGCGCTTTTATACCGGTAATATGTTTCCCGCTGAATATAAGAATGCAATATTCGTCGCCGAGCATGGAAGCTGGAATCGCAGCATTCCTACCGGATATAGAGTAGTAGTTGCAAAAATGGATACAAATGGAAATTTAAGCGACTTTATACCTTTTGCCCAGGGATGGCTGCAAAATGAAAAGGATGTAAGCGGCAGGCCCGTTGACGTACAGGTTTTAGCGGACGGTTCAGTGCTTGTAAGTGATGATTACAGGGGAGCTATTTACAGGATTTGGTATAATAACGTTAACCCCTAAGATCTTTCGTTCATTGTTTGTTTAAAAATACAGCAGCTAAAATATTTTATTTTTCCCGCGTTAGTAATCAACTTATCAACCAATCAAACGTATGGATCATCATCACCATCACACCGAAGAGCATTTGCAAAGTTCTGATTTGTTAAGAGATGTTGTAATTGGTATGAGTGACGGACTAACGGTTCCCTTCGCGTTGGCCGCAGGCCTGAGTGGTGTTGTTTCAACAAGTGGAATCATTGTGATTGCGGGGATTGCCGAAATTGCTGCAGGTGGTATAGCCATGGGCCTTGGTGGATATTTAGCAGGTAAAACCGAACAGGATCATTATGAAAGTGAATTGAAAAGGGAATATGCTGAAGTGGAACGAATTCCTGAAATGGAAAAACAGGAAGTGAAAGATTTTTTTCAAAATATCGGGCTTAGTGAAGAACTGCAAAACAAAGCAACGGAGGAAATTTCAAAAGACAAAAAACAGTGGGTTGATTTTATGATGAAGTTCGAGCTAGGACTCGACGAACCCAATCCTAAAAGGGCGAGGAATAGTGCCCTGAATATTGGAATATCCTACATAATTGGTGGCATCATTCCGCTGAGTCCATACTTTTTTATCAATGATTCCAAAGAAGCGCTGAAGTTTTCTGTTGTAGCCACATTAATTTGTCTTTTTGTCTTCGGGTACTTTAAAAGTAAGATTACAGGAGTCCCTGTCATATCAGGCGCCTTAAAGGTTATGCTTATTGGCGCACTTGCCGCAGGGGCTGCTTATGGTGTTGCATCATTGTTTAAGTAAGCTATTATATTGATATCGCTCTATTTTACGTAAAATAATATATAATTTACTATCAAATAAGTAGTAAACATCCTTTGCGGATTTTACCCATAAAAAAGTAACAACGCTCAATTTTATTTCCATCTAAAATATCAGTTAATGAATGGCGTTTAATAACCGAACGTGTTGTTAACCCTACTTTTATACACTTTCACTACACAGTTTTTGCCTCGCAAAAAAATATATAAATCAACTTAATTAGTTCGTTCATTATAACTCACTATTCCAAATTCTTGTTAACGGCTCTATGTAGGGTGGCACAATGGTGAGTCATAAATAAAAAATAAAAATATTAGCTCGCAAAAGCGCAAACGTCTTAATGGATAATCAGTTTTGAATTTTGGAAAATCCCCTCATTTCTATGAGGGGATTAGTTTTTAAAACAGATTGTATCACATTTTCAAGTCAGCTAAAAATTTTATGCTTTGAATCCCTCGAGATATTTTGAATAGTCCATACAACCTGCTTTTCAAAATCATGTTGCCGCACAAGACAATTATGTTTTGAACAGATGCGACACGAAAATTCCTGGCACGGATCCGAATGGACAAACAATTCCACCGCTTCTCCGAATTCATTTCTGATTCGTGTTGCCAGTGATTCAATCTCAGCATGAGCTTCATGTACATTCAAATACCACGGAACGGTGAGATGACAATCGCAATGAAGGGTACTTCCATATTTTATTATTCTGAGGTTATGTAGATCTATCCAGTTTTCGCGCCTGTTTTTATTAAGCACATCCACAATATTATTGAGTAATTGTAAATCTGCTTCATCCATTATACCTGCAATGGATGTACGCACAATTTTATATCCTGTATAAATAATAATCAACGCAAAAATGCAGGCAACCGCACCATCAAGCCATTGAAGCTTTGTGAAATAAAGTACCACTAAACCAACAAAAATTCCAATCGTTGTATAGGTATCAGTTTTTAAATGCTTTCCCTCTGCAACTAAGGGTAATGATTTATTTTTTTTACCGGTGGTAATGCAAATTGCTCCTGCTATATAATTGATAACTGCGGTTATGGATAATAAAATAAGTCCGTAATCGAGTTTATTTACTTCATGCGGATAAAAAAAATTTACAACGGATTTATAAATAATAAAAAAGCCGGCTACCGTAATAAGTGTACCTTCAACTGCAGCAGATAAAAATTCAACTTTACCATGGCCGTAAGGATGATCCGCATCTCTTGGTTTCCCCGATATATAAAGGCTGTATAATCCTAAAAACCCGGTTACAATATTAACAATACTTTCAAGAGCATCGGTGAGTATGGCCAATGAACCGGTAAGGTACCATGCGATTAGTTTAATTAAAAATAAGCCAATCGCAAGTGCTGTAATTATTTTTTGAAGTCTGATGTTTTCCTTTACAATCAAGCAAATGCATTTAAGTGTGCAAAATACAAACTTGATAATTGATTAAAGAAGGTTACGGCCGAAGGTTGTTTTAGTAATTGAAGATTTAGTGTTCTGTCGTGTGCATTATGCTTCGTACCGGATATCTGGCACGGCTTTCCCATTTGTAAAAAGATTAAATTTGCCTCATGCGCAAGACGCTTAATATATTGGCCAGTTCCTTTCGGCTCACTATGCAGGAACTTATGGTAAATAAGTTACGCACCGCCCTTTCATTAATAGGAATTTCATTTGGGATATTTTGTATCATAGGCGTGCTGGCTACAGTTAACAGCCTCGAAGCAAATATTCAAAACCAGATAAAGAGCCTTGGAAGCAATACCATTTATATTGACAAGTGGCAATATACCGGTGGCCCTGATTATCCATGGTGGAAATTTGTAAACCGGCCCGTACCAAAGTTTGAAGAAATTTCAGCTATTAAAGAACGCAGTCTTCTTGCAAAGAATGTCGCTTTTGTGCTAAATGCACAAGATAAAGTTCAGTACGAAAATTATGCATTGCAGGGAGTTCCCTTTTATGGTGTTAGCGTTGAAGAAAATGAAATTCAACCTATAACCGTTGGATATGGACGTTATATTTCAGGTAATGAATTTCAATCGGGAAGCCCTGTAGTTATAATTGGCAATGATAATGCAGAAAGCCTTTTTGGCAATCCTGCATTGGCTGTGGGAAAAGAAATTAAAATAAAAGATAAGAAAGCGAAAATTGTTGGGGTTATTAAAAAGACGGGGCAAAATCTTATAGGATGGAACTACGATCAGTGTGTAATATTATCTTACAGGTTTGCAAGACAAATATTTGATGAAGATAATAGCAGGCCGCTTATAATGGTAACAGGAAAAGACCACGTAAGTTCGGCAGCCCTCACGGATGATCTTGAAGGTGTGATGCGATCAATACGAAAGATTAGTCCAAGAGAGGAAGATAATTTTTCGCTCAATGAGGTAAGTTCGTGGAGCAAAAATGTAAGCTCTCTTTTTTCAAGCATTAACCTGGGCGGGTGGGCAATAGGAATTTTAAGTCTCATTGTAGGAGCATTCGGCATTGCCAATATTATGTTTGTAACGGTTAAAGAAAGAACCGCAATGATTGGGCTCAAGAAAGCTATTGGTGCAAAAAAGCGAAGCATCCTTTCAGAATTTCTTCTTGAATCGGCAATCATATGTATTATGGGAGGAATTATGGGATTAATACTTGTTTATATCCTTACAGTAGTATTGACAAATCTTTTTAATTTCCCGGTTTATATCTCAGCGGGTATTCTTACACTTGCGATTTCAATCTGCGTAATTGTTGGTGTATTGGCTGGTATGATCCCCGCGTACACTGCTTCCCGTTTAGATCCCGTGGTTGCCATTCGTTCTTAATATTCTATATTTTTTTTATTATGTCTCTTATTCTTGCCATAGAATCTTCCTGTGATGAAACTGCGGCTTCGGTGTGCCATGATGGAATGATTCTAAGTAATATTATTTACAGCCAAAAAATTCATGAGCAATATGGAGGCGTTGTTCCTGAACTTGCTTCGAGGGCTCATTTGGAAGCAATAATTCCAGTTGTGGAAGATGCATTGCAAAAAGCAAATGTGCCACTTGAGAAAATAGATGCATTTGCCTTCACGCAATCGCCAGGGTTAATTGGGGCTTTACTTGTGGGTACCGAATTTGCAAAATCTCTTTCACTTGCATGTAACAAACCCTTGATTGCTGTGCACCATATGCAAGCACATGTAATGGCAAATCTTATTCAAACCCGGGAAGAAAAAAATGAACAACCATCTTTTCCTTTTCTATGCCTTACCGTTAGCGGTGGCCATACACAAATAGTATTGTGTGAAGATTTTTTAAAAATGAAAGTGATTGGCCAAACCCTTGATGATGCTGCCGGGGAAGCATTTGATAAATCGGCAAAAATTTTAGGCCTGCCTTATCCCGGCGGTCCTTTGATTGACAAATATGCAAAAGAAGGTGATGGAGAAAAATATAAATTTCCTGAACCAAAAATTGATGGATTAAATTTTAGCTTCAGTGGATTGAAAACTGCAATACTTTATTTTATAAGAGATGAAAAAATAAAAAATGCACATTTCGTTGAAGAAAATATGGCTGATATATGTGCATCTATTCAATCACGTATTGTTTCCATTTTATTAAATAAACTAAAAAAAGCGGCCGAACAAACCGGCATTAAAAATATTTGCATTGCAGGTGGAGTAAGCGCCAATAGCGGCTTACGTAATGGATTTGAAAAGACTGGAATTGAAAAGGGGTGGAAAACTTATATTCCTCCTTTTGAATATTGTACCGACAATGCTGCAATGATTGCAATAACAGCTTATCATAAATATAAGGCCGGGCGATTCGAAGAACTATCTGTGGTTCCTTCTGCAAGAGCTGCTTTTTAATATGGATATCGTTTCGATAATAACTTTGATTTCTTTATAATTTTTTTAGTAAGAATTGTCTAATCATTATTTTCAGTTTAAGGAGTTCACCATACAACAGGAAAAATGCAGTATGAAAGTATGTACAGATTCCTGCATTTTTGGGGCATGGGTGGCCGATAAAATCGGGCAGGAAATTATTCACCCAAAAAAGATTTTGGATATAGGCACGGGAACAGGGCTACTCAGCATGATGTTGGCACAAAAAACCAATGCACAAATAGACGCAGTTGAAATTAATAAAGGTTGTGCTCAACAGGCAACTGAAAATTTTAATAAATCTCCGTGGAATGAATATTTACATGCATTTCACGGTGATATAAAGGAATGGAGTGGACAATCGAAATATGATTTGATTATAGCTAATCCCCCATTTTTTGAAAATGATCTAAAGCCTGCAGACAAAAACAAAAATGTAGCGAAGCACGACAAAGGACTAACATTCCCCGAACTGATTCGTGTCGTTAAAAAAAATCTTAGCCCCCAAGGGGACTTCGCTGTACTGCTCCCCTACCACAGGCTTTTCAATTTTGAAAATCTCGTCGCTGAAAATGATTTGTATATGGTTGAAAAATTATTAATAAAGCAAACACCCATGCACCAGTACTTTAGAGGAATATTACTTTTCAGCAAAGTGAAAATAAAATCAATAACTCATGAATTGATTATTAAAAATAAATCCGGTTATACGGAAGCATTTACTAATCTTTTAAAGGACTACTATCTTGCCCTATAGAGCGTTAATATGATTTCAGGGATCTAAAAAAAAAACAGGTGAGCCTACGCGGAAAGCCGCTATAGCTTGTTAAGAAATTATGAAATATCACCCCAACTATTAATAAACGTCGGCTTATTATTCTTCAATTTTTGAAATAAGCGTTTTGTTTCCGGCACTTTCTTTTTATTAAAAGCCAGTTGTGCTTTACCCTTGTTGGAGACGCCATTTATTCCACCCAGACCTTGCATCGTCCAATTGTAATTGCGCCTGTTTCTTTTGTGCCAGTTCTCCTTCTCAATTTTCCCGGCATTAAATATATACGTATCACCGCTTTTAATTAAATAATAACTGTGTGGGTTATCGGTGATATTTGTCGCCCATTGTTCTATTGTTACGAGCCCGGGAGAAGTTGCCGGGTCAATAATATAATAATCAATTTTCTTACCTTCACAAACGGGAACCAAAGCAGCCACATGATACTTCCAGAGGTTTTTAAGGTATCCCGTTTTATTAAAAATATAACCGCTAAAAACCCAGCCCTTGCCATTTGGTATTTTCCATTCATCCAAAAGAATACAAATTGCATTAGCCCTGTCTTCGCAATCATTATTGGCATCCTTCCATCGAAAAATATTATTGCCTTTGAAAAAAGTGAAAAGTTCCTCAGCTTGTTTTTTTGTTATGGCTTGATTGGTTTCTAATTCATCTGATAATTTTTGTGCAAATAGGGTCTTTATACTCAATTGTAATGTGGTTTATACAAATCTAATACAAGAAGTTTTTGTATTAAGTTATAATTACAGGATTAAATTTTTTTGAAATTAACTTTGACAAACTAAGAGTTCGATGCCTTATCAATCACAGAAAAAAGTATAGATTTATTCTCTTAAAGATATTTTTTATGGAGATACAATTAAATGAAATTCCTGAACAACAACGCGAAACCTGGAATAAGTTCTCAGGAGGATGGAAAAAATGGAACGATTTTAATATGAACTTTCTTAAGCCTATGGGAGATGAAATTATTAAGGAGCTTGATATTCGTGACAATGATAAAGTCCTGGACGTGGCAAGTGGAACGGGTGAACCCGCTTTAACTATTGCGGCCATCACTAAGAAAGGAAAAGTTATTGCAACGGATCTGTCTGAACAAATGCTGGAAGGGGCACGGCAAAATGCCGTGAATAAGGGGATATCAAATTTTGAGGCGGTTGTTGCTGACGTATGCGAGCTCCCATTTGAAAACAATAGTTTTGATAAGATAAGTTGCCGCATGGGCTTTATGTTTTTTCCTGACATGCAGTTGGCAGCAAAAGAAATGTTCAGGGTATTAAAAACGGGTGGACGGATAGCGACATGCGTATGGGGCCAGCCCGAAAAAAATTTATGGGCATCAGGCCCCAGGGGCATTATTAATAAAAATATGCAAGTACCCCCTTCGCCACCCGGTGCACCATCTTTGTTTCGTTGTGCACAACCGGGCTTAGTTCAGTCGCTGTTGGAAAATGCCGGTTTTAAAAATGTAAAGGTGCAGGAAATAAATGGCAAGGTGAGGTACGAGAGCTTCGATCATTTCTGGACTATGACCAATGAAGTAGCAGCTCCTGTTGCTCTCGCAATGAGTGGAGCCGATGATGACATGCGTTCTCAAATAAAAAGCGAAATAAAGACTTTTCTGGACCAACATTTGGGCGAAGAAGGTATTGAACTCGAATATTGTTCTTTGATTTTAAGCGGCGATAAATAATTTTTTTTCAATAAAGGATGAAACTCCTGTTTACAAATATTTCAGCCTTGCACTCGAAAGAACCCGTGTTGAAAGCATGCCGATGAGCTGGACGGTGGTACACCCCATTGATGAGGCGAGTCTGTTTTATGGGTTTACGGAACAGGATATGAAGACTGCAGATGTAGAATTATATGTAAAGCTGCGTGGTTTTGATGATGTGTTTTCCAATTAAGTACAACAACGTACTTCTTATACTTTTAATGAAATATTTTTTAACCGAAAATTCATTCCAATGTATCGCGAAAGTAATGATGGCAAAACGACCATCCTTGAACTTCATAAGTTAAATATGAAAAAAGAGGTATGAGAAAACTTTGCAGGTATCACCTGCCAAGAGTAGTTTCAAACTTTTGGACTATGTTATAAAAAGTCAATGCCTGTGCGTCAGTTAACCCGTCTCCTATTGTAGCCAATGCACACTCTTTCTGCCCGGGATGCATAGTCACTCTTGATACGCCAATTAAAATTGTAAGGCTGGTATAACTGTTTTGCGGCGCTGAACCTTTCATACTTACCACAACACCATTCCTGTACCGTGTAACTTCTGTTGCGGAAGAAGAAAGCATAAACAAGCCTGTGGTATTCGGAGATAAAATATCCTGGCTAAATCCAAACCATTCAGACTTATCTGCAGAATTGGAATAAATCGACAACTCATTATACGGAATTGCACCATCTGTACATCCCATATCGTATCCGGAGACCGTGTTTTGAGTTCTTGAATAATAAGAAATTGCTGCATCAGTAGCACCGCCCATTCCATCATCCGCCAAATGAGTATCTGCATAATCAGAAATTGTTGGAAACAATACACCCGACGTTGCAAAAATCGGGGAACCGGTAAATGTTAACCTGTAAGCAGCATCTGAATTTCTTGGATCTTTTAAATTCCACATGGCTTTGTTGGCTGTACCACCCACCATGGGATATATGGCCATAAACTTATCCCAGAGGGATGCATTTTTTAATTCTTTTACAAAATCGTTTATGCCGGCTTTTTCTGCACTATCAATAATTCCAGAACTGTCGATAAATTTTTTAGCATCAGCATCATACACAATGGGTTTATCGTGGGGATCTAAAAATTCTTTTTGGCAGGAGGCATATAGGAAACAGAAAAAAACTAAAGAAAATAAACGTACGGTATTCTTCATTTGTTTCTTTTTAATTGTGAATCAGGGGTATCATATAAAACGTTCTTTTAAACGTTCTCAGTATAAAGAGATGCAAATAAACTTAAACCAGGTTAATCACAGTTAAATAGTTCTTCACAAAAACCGGAACTAATTCGATATTAAAATTTAAAAACAAAACGGCTGGATAATAACTAATTTGTTTTCAACTAATTTCATGCCATTAATTCAGCCAATTTTAAATTTGCAATCGAATTTTTTTCGCTCGGTATTTTCCTGTTTGACCTCTCCGTCTTAAAAATATTCTGGCAAAGATGATTTATTTAACTACTAAAAATCATTGCTTTAAGATATAGGCCGTCACCTGGTTCACAATAGCTATAGTCGCAAAAATAACAGCCGGGGTTGTATTTCCTGTCTTGTACAACAAAAATGCCGTACACCCGAATAATGCTAATGCAAAAAACATTCTGTAGTGCTGCTTTAACCAGTGTTGTGATTTTGGTGCAGCAAAAAAAAAATCCATAACAACATTACGGGCAAAGGCACTGCTAACATTAGAATAAACTTCCATACATTATTTTGAACACTTTGAAAGCCAAAAAATCCTAAGGAAATAATCATAGCAATTTCAAGCAGAAAAGCTAGTGCAAGGTTTATAATTTTTAGTATTCGCACAATTTATTTTCCAATTTTTTCAATGGCAGGCTAGCTTTAAAAATAGTCAGACTTTATTTAAATTCGTTCAGGAATACTTCCTTTATTGTTCAATAAAAAATTTTTATAAAAATGAATCTTTTCGAATTTAAAGAAAGTTTATCAGGCAATGAACCTCCACAGGATTCATCAATTTATTTAAATGCGTTATGGTATGATGCTAAAGGCGAATGGGATAAGGCTCATAAACTAATACAGGATGTAGGTGATAAAAAGGCCTCCTGGATTCACGCCTATCTGCACCGGAAAGAAGGAGATAACGGAAATGCAGATTACTGGTATAGTTTGGCCGGCAAGAAAAGTTCTCATGTTTCTTTGGAGAAAGAATGGGAAGAAATGGTAACAGCTTTCATTTAGCGCACTATAACGAGGCTCTCATAAAAAACTGCATCGGAAAAATCAATGATTTCGTTTTAAGATAACTATTCCGGAAAAGAAACAAATAAAAGCAAAAACGCCAAAGTAAAGCATGAACCAGGGGTTAAGTGCTTCTTCATCGCCTAAGAAAATAAGGAACAATGCGGTCATGCTGAAACCTAAAATGAATAGAAAAAAACCGAAAATGTGTTTAATATTCAAAGTGAATTTCTTTGGGGTTAAAGGGGAATCGGTAGTAAAATTATAAAAAAAAAATTCTAATTAAAAATAGCCCGGTCAAAAAAAGCAACCCAAACTAAGAAATAATCTTTTTAAAAATTGCTAGTCGGGTAATTACCTGCTACTTACAATTTCTTGTAGCCTGGCAAATATTTATCAACAGGCCTTCCATTTTATCTACCAGGTGTACAAATTGAATCATTATAGTTCATAGGCAAATTCATTTTTTGTAAAAAATCATACTCATGAGTCACCTACGAGTTATTGTGTTTGTTACACAATTTTTCAGGTGACGAGTCAGAAAAGCTATCTAATAAAATCTCCCAATTAATCTATTTCTCAACGATAGTTGTTTTCATTCCATTGGGTTAATCACTCCTTGTTTAGCATAAAGAATTTTTCCTCCCGGTTCCACCAAAATCGTATACGGAAGCGCCCCACCCAGTTGGGGTCTATGGCCTCAATCAATTTATATTTATCGTCGGCATTAAAACTTTTTTTGCGTCAACTCCTGTGCACACCAACTCAACTAACGGGAAATGCTTACTCAAATTTTTCAGAGTTACTCACAAAGGCAATATGCTTGCTGTCCGGTGACCACGAGTTAACGTTAATCGTTCCCTGTCCTCCATATAAGTAAGCTATCACCCTGGGCGCTCCCCCGCTCACCGGCATTAAATTCAAAGTAACCTGCTTATACGAAGGATGCGAATTGGGATCTATATCACCTGGAAATGAAATATAAACCATCCATTTTCCATCAGGTGAAATGTGCGGAAACCAGTTATGATGTTCATCAAACGTCAATTGTTCCCTGGAGGAGCCGTCGGGTTTCATGCGCCAGATCTGCATCGTTCCTGTTGGATTCGCATTGTAATAAATAAATTTTCCGTCAGGGGAATACTCAGGCCCGTCGACATGACCCCGCGTATTATTTGTTAACGCAGTTTCTGAGCCATTATCAACTGCAACGTTATAAAGGTTGTATATTTTACTCCCGTTCCTCTGGCCAACTATAGCAACTTGTTTCCCATTTGGAGCCCACCCATGCCAGTACGAAGGTGTTTGCCGTGTTACTAATTTTGGATTTCCTCCCTCAAGAGGAAGTACATACACAGCAGATTCTCCTCCTGGTAAATCCGGGCTTCTGTTACTTATCGCAAGCATCTTTCCATCGAAAGAAATGCCATGATCATTATTAATTTCAGTTGCGGGGCCTGTGTTTACTTTTTCGGACAGTCCACCATCAACAGGGATTGTATAAAGAGACCCGTTTTCATTGAATAAAAGCTTTTTACTATTTGGCATCCAGTTAGGCGCTTCAAATTTTCCTTTTGATTCATAAATCACTTTCCTTACACCGTCAAATACATTCATTGTTTCCAAACGACAACCTAACACTCCGCGGAATACCGTTGCTTTAATGTTTGGGTTTGGATAATATTTATTATTAACGGGTTTGTCAATTCGTACATTCCAAATTTTTGCCTCTTCAACTTTATCGGGATCGTGAGAAGAAATATACAACCCAACAAAAACAGAATCGGTCATATGAAACATCTCTGCAGAGCCAACATCCTGTATTGGTTCACCCCAATTTGCTACACGCATGGTTATGTTCTTCCCGGTACGCTCCAATTGAATAGTTTGAAAAACTGTTTTCTTCGGGAAAAATATTTCGTCTTCGGGGTCTCTCATGTAAGCGCCTCTTAACGGCCGCCATTGCAAAACGGTAAGGCCATCTCCATGCGTTGCTGCATTATAGCTTGCTGCTGATTCATCTAAAGATTCCCTAATCATCCAACCGATTTTTCTATGATCATTTCCTTTTGCACCGGTGAATGCAAAGTTTGCGGTAAGAATAAAATCTCCACTTATTTTTTTATATAGATATTGAAATTCGTCCCGGTTGAACCATATATTATACCCCGAACCTTTCAGGTAATAGGTTTGCGTGGTTTCGTCATAACGGGCAGAGCCGGCATTTTTGGGATTTCCTATGTCGGCATTTGCATCGAAAATGCCTGGATGAGAAGCCTGGCTGTAACATAAATTGCAAATGAGCAAGGCAAGAAAGAAAAATGGAAATTTCATATTACTATATTTTGCAGGAAAAATAATGTGTTACAATGTTGCGATATCATCCTTAAATCATTATACGCTAAACATCAATGCGACCTGTTAAAGTTATACACTTTATCGCCAAGTAATTGATGTTTACCTTCAAGGTGATCACCCTCATACCGCAACGGAAAAGATTCAAAAAATACTTCCGTAATCCAGGACTCAAAATTAAAAACATAATTATTAAACGTTCCGTCATCAAGTGTAAACGATGATATTCTTTCAGAACAAAGTTCACCTGCTGTATCGTTCACCACTCCCGACTTATCAGGACGCAGCATACAACCGGTTTAATGGTGAAGGTTGTTCCTCTTCCCCCATCGAGAGACCTCCTCTCGTCACAAAGGCAGCTTCGCTGGACACACAGCAAGTTTTTGCATCAGCGGGGCCATGAATATATCCCCGTCTTTTGTGCTACTATCGGCGGCTTGCTAATGATGAGGGCACGCCTGCATTGGTTAAATCATGCAGAAAGTATTATTCAAAAAATGTATATCTTCATCGCCTGATCCTCCTTCTCCACATTTATCAATAATTCTTTTATTCAAATCAAAAAAAGCATATGCAAAAAAAATTATTATGGATGGCCTCCATATTGCTATTAACCCTTACAGCCTATACGATTAAATCAAGAGAAGAAAAGCCCAGGATAATTCCTGTGGAAGATTTTTTTAGAAATCCTGAAAAGTTTGGCTGGCGTATTTCACCCGATGGACAATATATTTCTTACCTCTCGCCGCATAACGGGCATACCAATGTATTTGTAAGAAAAATTTCCGGTACTACGGCTATTCCCGTTACAAATGATACTGCAAGAAATGTGTACAATTATGAATGGAAAGGTAACCGTATTTTATACCTGCAGGATGTAGGCGGTGATGAAAATTTTCAATTGTTTTCGGTTTCCATTGATGGCAAAGATTTAAAAGCGTTAACTCCCTTTCCAAAAGTAAAAACACAAATCCTTGACAACTGGCGTGATATCGCAGGGAAAGAAAAAGAGATAATGATTGGATTGAATAAAAGGAATCCACAATACTTTGACCCCTACAGCATCAATATTGAAACCGGTGAAATGAAAGTCTTATTTCAAAATGATGCAAATTATAACAGTTGGGTTACCGACCATACCGGTGTAATAAGAATGGCGACAAAAACAGATGGAGTAAACACAACTTTTTACCAACGTGCAACAGCAACAGATCCATTCGATTCGGTACTGACGACATCATATAAAGACAATTTCGGCATCCAGTTTTTCACTTTTGATAATAAGAACATTTACGTTTCAAGCAACATAGGCAGAGATAAGGCTGCTATCGTAGAGTATGACCTTGGCACAAAAAAAGAGGTGAAAGAAATTTACAGCAATCCTGATTATGATGTGGATGGGCTTAGCTATTCAGAAAAAAGAAAAGTGCTCACGATGGCCAATTATACTTCATGGAAAAATGAGCAGCATTTTTTAGATAAAGCAACAGAAGATGATTATAAAAAAATGCAGGCGAAATTTAAAGGTTACGAGGTAGCTATTTATGGAAATAATAAAGCCGAAGATAAATTTGTTGTGTGGACTGGTAACGATAAGCTTGCAGCCAAATATTATTTTTATGATAAAAGTACAGGCGAAACAAAATTTCTTGCCAATGCCATGCCCTGGATTAAAGAAGATGAAATGGCGACTATGAAGCCAATAGAATATAAATCAAGAGATGGGCTAACCATTCATGGATATCTTACGTTGCCCAAAGATGTGGAAGCAAAAAATATTGCTGTGGTTGTTAATCCTCATGGAGGGCCATGGGCAAGGGATCAGTGGGGTTACAATCCCGAAGCCCAGATGTTTGCCAACCGTGGCTATGGAGTTTTGCAAATGAATTTCAGGGGTTCTACAGGTTATGGAAAAGAATTTTTTTTAAAGAGCCGCAAGCAATGGGGCAAAGCCATGCAGGATGATATTACCGATGGTGTGAAATGGCTCATTAAAGAGGGTATAGCCGATCCAAAGCGTGTAGCCATCTATGGTGGAAGCTATGGTGGTTATGCTACTTTAGCGGGAGTAACCTTCACACCAGATTTATATGCCTGTGCGGTAGATTATGTTGGTGTTTCCAACTTATTTACTTTCATAAAAACCTTTCCGCCTTACTGGAAACCCTATCTTGCTATGTGGCAGGAATTAGTTGGCGACCCGGTAAAAGATAGTGTACTAATGGCTGAAGCGTCTCCCGCATTACATGCCGATAAAATAAAGACGCCTTTGTTTGTTGCCCAGGGCGCTAACGATCCAAGGGTAAATAAAGCTGAAAGCGATCAAATGGTGGAAGCTCTTAAAAAGAATGGTGTTGATGTTGAATACATGGTAAAAAATGATGAAGGCCATGGATTTGCCAATGAAAATAACCGGATAGATTTTTATAACGCAATGGATAAATTTTTTGCGAAATATCTTTCACCTAAACCTTAATAAGAAAAGGTTGTGACAAAGATCTTTTTCGTGATAAGATCGGGATATTGATTATAGAAGATTTTGAATTAGTCTCTTTTCAAAGTAAGGGAATGTTTTACTTATTTTCAGTCCGATACTATCGAGTGGCAACGACGGCGAGGCAAACGAAATATTTCCGTCCCATTTGGGATTTATTAAACAGGTAAGGATAAAAATAAAAGAAGCCGACAGTACAAGTAAGCTCTTCTTAATAATAAAATTTTTTTCCCGCTAAACCTTCAAAAACTTCGTCTGTAAATATTTCTTCTGTAATCTTTCCCGCAGCATTTTTAGTATAAGTCATTTTACTTCCGAATAAATTTTGGTTCCATGCGCCATTCGTTATACCATCGGTTGATATATTATTGAATTTAGATGCGGAAAAGGTTTCCGCGAAAAAAGCAGCCACTACCATTGACTGGGCACGGAGAGCGGTCATCGGATAGGTATATATATAAAGTAAAGAATCTGTATTGCGGAATACGTTTGGCTTATTATCGTAAGTATAATTAAAAGTGCTCAACAGGTAGCTGTTGTTATTATACACCTGCGTTTCCACTACGCTTGTAATGTTCTTGCCAGTATAGGTGAATTTAAAAATGATAGGTGCATTAACATTAGTATTTACAATAACAGAATCCAGCAAATCAGTACCAGGCAGGTAAATAAACTCAGCAATATTAGAATGATATTGAACTCCGTTAACAAAATAGCTTTCATCAATATGTAATGGCAATTTTGAGGATGCCAATGCATAAATTATTTTATAATTATTTACATCATAAAAATCTACGGTTACATATTGAATAGTATCGGTATTTAAGTATTGAATGTTTGCATTAGTGCCGTACCGACTAATAGCTGTGTCGGGTGCCAGGTCGGTAATCAAATTGCCGGTGTAAACAAATTGCCATGCGCCGGCACTATCACTTGAAATCGCGGTTAGCCTGCTGCCATTGTTACCTGCATCAGGTGAATTGCTTTTGCGACAGGCGATGATTTCTAAAGCGCACATAAAAATAAGGAGCGAATGTTTCATAGTGTTTCTTTGTAGGTAGATACCAGCCTGCAGATTTATGTTGCCTCACCGCTATTATATGTAACGAGCAGTTACCCTTGTGATATTTTTATTTTGTAGCCTGGTTTCACAACATGAGTTTTAGAGCCGTACCGTATTTATTCTAACGGCTATGATTTCTTTACCACCAAAACCTGAAAAGTACCCGGTACCATTTGACGTCTTGCTTTTGGATTCGCAGGGTCTGCCGGCGCAAACTCAGCTGTTGGTAAATATATTGTTCCCGTTTTTTCATCCATAGTTATTGTTCTTGCTCCCTGCTTTGTTTTAATGTTTCCAATTACAGCAAAACTACCTGCAGATTTTTCTTTAATGACTGTAATCGTTCCATCTCCGCCATTCGGTACAAAAATTAATTTGTTACCTGCATCAAAAGCCGCACCATCACAACCTTCGCCTATTGGTAACTTATCGATAATTTTCCCATTCGTGGCATCCATTATCACCATAAGCTTACTGTCTGAGCAGGAAGAAAAAAGTCTTTGTGTTGCGGCATCAAAAGCCAATCCTGAAGGACCTTCTCCCGGCGCTAATGGCCAACGGTTTTCAACTTTAAATGTTTCAAGGTTAACAACGGCTATCTCATTTTTATCTTCGAGGTTCACATACAATTTTCCGTTACCATCAGAAACCGCTTCTTCGGGTTTGCCATCCAAAAAAACAGAGTCAATTAATTTATTGGTTGCGGGATCTATAATTGAAAGATTTTTACTGCGTCCGTTATTTGTAATAATTTTTTTTGAAAATGGCTCATACATAATAGCATCAGGATTTTCACCAACGGGTATTTGTGCCACCACTTCATTCGTTTTTAAATCGAAGACGGTTACACTATTTAACCGGCCGTTGCTGGTATAACCATGGTTTAACTCATTAACAAAAGCAATACCGTGAACCCCGGTAGTGTTCGCGATAAAGCCAATGGAATCGCCGCTGTTTTCATCAAGAATATTCACTTGTGTTCCATGAGAAACATATATTTTATTATCATTAATCGCAATATAGTCCCAGCCGCCTGCGCTTGCGATGTGAAAAGTTTGTACAACTTTATAGGTCATATCCTGGCAGCTTGCAGAAGAGATTAGGAGCATAGAGAAAATCACTCCAAAAAAATATTTTGTAAACATGATGTAGAATTTTTGCAAAGGTGAATTATAATTCTGAAGAAAATTTGTAGATAAAACTATTCATCTTCAAATTACCCTCAGATTCATTTTGTAATTTTCAAAAAAAAATCAGTGAAAATTCTTATTGTAGAAGATGAAAAAGATTTAAGTGAGAGCATTGCTGCCTACCTTACGGACGAAGATTATTCGTGCGACATTGCTTCAACCTATCATAAAGCCCTGGAGAAAACCGAATTGCATGAGTATGATTGTATTCTTTTAGACATTACAATGCCCGGGGGAAGCGGCCTTGATATATTGAACGAATTAAAAGCCAATAATAAAACAGATGGGGTATTAATTATTTCTGCCCGTAATTCCTTAGACGATAAAATAAAAGGGCTTACATCCGGTGCCGATGATTACCTCGCAAAGCCATTTCATCTTTCGGAATTAAGTGCCAGAATCGCCGCCATCATCCGAAGAAAAAATTTTGACGGAAACAACCTCGTAAAATTTGAAAATATAATTCTGGATACAACAGCGAAAACGGCCTCTGTGAATAACCAGTTCATTGAGCTTACGAGGAAAGAATATGAATTGCTCGAGTATTTTATAAGTAATAAAAAAAGAGTGATTTCCAAAGACGCAATAGCCAGCCATTTATGGGGCGATGATATGGCGGGGAACTATGATTTTATTTACACCCACATAAAAAACCTGAGAAAAAAACTCACAAGCGCCGGTGACGCAGATTATATTAAATCAGTGTATGGCATAGGCTATAAATTCACTGACAGATGAAATTACTGTCAAAATATAACCGGGTTAATATCCCATTAATAATTGGTGCTGTTTTACTTAGTGGAATTGCTTACTATTTTATTATACATTATGTGTTAATACATCAACTTGATAAAGATCTTAAGATTGAAGAGCAGGAAATTAATGACCATGTGAGGCAAACAGGCTTCTTGCCCGATGCATCTACCTACAAGGATCAGCAAATATTTTTCGAGCCTGCACAAAACAAAATAAGCCGCCGGCAATTCAGCACCGAAAAAATTTTTGACAGGAATGAAAATGAAAAAGAATCTTTCCGTCAACTTATCTTTCCCGTTACCATAAATAATTCTATTTACATTGCTACTGTCAGAAAGTCGCAGGGAGAAACAGAACACCTGGTACAATTAATTGCAATGATTACGCTTATTGTAATTGCTTTCCTGATAATCGTGATGTTCATAATGAACAGGTTTATTCTCGGAAAATTATGGAAGCCTTTCAATTCAACATTGGAGCAACTAAAGCAATTTAATATCTCTTCAAAAAATAAATTACAACTGAACAGAACGGATATAAATGAGTTTGCAGAATTGAATAAGACGGTAATGACAATGACAGAAAAGGTGAGCAGGGATTATGAAACCCTTAAAAGCTTTACGGAAAATGCGTCTCATGAAATTCAAACTCCTCTTGCCATAATAAAAATGAAACTTGAGTTACTGATGCAATCAGATATGAATGCGGCACAGGTTGAAAGCATTTTAGCTTTGGGGGAAGCTTCCGACCGCCTTTCAAGGCTTAACCAATCCTTACTATTGCTAACCAAAATAGATAATAGCCAATTTATAGAAAATGAACCGGTAAATATTTCGGATATTATTACGGGGTACATAAACAATTTTGAAGAGTTAACTGCGTCAAAAAACATTCGCGTAAAACAAACAATTACGCCAGCCGTAGTCCTTTTAATAAATAAAGCACTTGCGGAAGCACTACTCGCGAATATCATGGCAAATACGATTAAACATAATTATACAGATGGGCAGATAGAAGTTAATTTAACCGGGAATATGTTGACAGTTTCAAACACCGGGAAAAAGCCCACGGTGAATACAGATGAGTTGTTTGAAAGATTTAAAAAAGATAATGCATCCACAGAATCCCTGGGTTTGGGATTAGCCATTGTAAAAAAGATATGCGATATGTATCATTTTAAAATTTCTTATGACTATCGTGAGCCCATGCATACACTCAACGTTAATTTTGATAGTGCGTCAAAGAATAATTCTTGAAATGCCATGGTGTGCTATTGAATAACAAACTGGTTTACAGGATAAACTATTCATTATTTCTTTTCTTTCTTCCGGTTCGTTTTTTTATACCATACCAAACCGGTAACGCATCCGGAGTGAGGTCAAAATACAAAATAGCCCCGGCATATAATGAGATAAACACGCTGCTTTTTAATACCATTGCAAAGAAGCCATGTAAACTATAAAAAGTGTAGTAGCATATAGTAAAACATACAAGAGCAATAATTATCGAATAAATGGTTTTACTGCTGAAGGGATGCATCTTAAATTTTCGTTGCAGGAAAACAATGCGGATGATATTGTAAATAGTTATGGAAATAATTTCAGAATAACCGGCACCAATAATTCCGAAATGTTTTACTAATAAATAGCTTAAAGGTGTTATCAATAAAAATAACACGATACCACTTAATAATTCAAATCTCCAGAAAACAGACGTGCCTATAATCTGCGCATTTACGCCGGTGCCCAAATCAATTACCCGGGCCATACCGAGGAAGAAAAAAATCCATTGGGATTGGAGGTAGGTTGGCTTAAGGCTGAAAGTTTTTACAGCATCTGTATAATTAAGCCATACAACAAAAAAAATACCCAGGGAGGCAATAAGCAGGTTTATACCTGATCTCTGGTAAATGAGATTAATCTTATCATGGTCTTTATCTTTCCATGCTTTGGATAATGTAGGTATGGAAGCGGCTACGGCACCTCTCTGTGGTGCCTGAACCAATCCCGAAACAACGCTTCCCAATGCAAAAATACCTGCAGCGGCCGTGCCAAGTACCGACATAATCACAAGAGCACTTATGAAATGCGCCACCATTAATATTGCGCCACCGAAATAAATAAGCGATGCTAAAGAAATAATTTTTTTATAAAACTTTTTTGTAACCCTGCTGATAGTAAAAGTAAGATGGAATTCATTTTTCGATATTAAATAAAGCAATAGCACCGCTGCCACGATGCCGTAGGTTAAGGCATATAATTTAATAAATGTATCAAAAGAGTGAATGAGCTTAAAACTTAAGAGAAAAATAAGAGTAGTCGTTAAGATGCGAAAAAGAAGTTCTCTCAAAAATGTGGTGAATATCGATTTCCGGATGTTCCATGCAAACACTTCAAAAATGGAAAATAATAAAAGTGAAAATCCAAACGGGAATACCCAGAAATAATATTGCACAAAGTCAGGCGAATTTTCACCAAACTTTCGTATCACCAGGTCTTTAAAAAATATCCCGGCTAATATTACAAAGCAAAATCCGATAACACTCATTAAAAGCGCCCATGTTAGCAGGTCATTTTTCTTTTTAGAAAGATTGTCGTTATAATATGGATAAAATTTATAAACAACAGAGATCATACCTAAGTTCGCAAAGGCAAACATCAGGTTTCCGACTGTCATAAAGATATACGTTAAACCATATTGGGAAGTTGTGAAGGGCGAGCCCTGTCTTGTAAAGAGGTAGGTGTTAACAAAGCCAATTAAAAAACCGGAGTAAACAAAAACAGTTGATATGATACTTTGTCTTCGTATCTGCGACATAAAAGTATTTAAGCGTGTAAATTACTGGTTAAAATTTTCATCTCAATTTTTTGTAGTTTTAAAAATGCACATCAAAATTGAGCCTCATACTTTGCTACGGGCACTGGAACGAGGTGCATCTGAACAAGAAATAATTGCAACTATTAATAATGGTGAAGTAATTTGCGGCAAAGTTAAAAAGGAATGCAAAATTTAAAATATTTGACTATAATCAATATAGAAATGGAAAATTCTACGAGCAAAAGAGACTGGAAGTTTTTTATCTAATAGAAAGAAACGAAATAATTACTGTAACAGTTTATGTTTTCTTTGGTAAATTTGAAACATGACTATTCAATACGATACAAAAAGCGATTTACTTTATTTTCGGTTTGAGCTATCTTCAGCTACTATCATAAATAAAAGGGTGTCCGGGGACATTGTACTGGATATTGGACCCGATGATAAAATTATTGGGATAGAGATTATGGACGCATCCAAACATATCAATCTTGATAAGCTAATGCCCATTGAATATTCGAAAGCAAGCTGAGCTACTTAATTTGATTCGTGTTTATATAAAAGTTTACATCCACTTTCAATTCTTTAATACCGGTTTTTAGCTGCTGCATTTTTTCAGTTGGACGAATAAGTTGCAGCTTGCCATTTTCATTATAAATTCTTACAGGCATTGCAAAACCGGGCACCACATTGGTCCACCGGTAAGATAGCATGCCCTTACTAATTGTATACTCCAGCGTTGGAATTTTTATAGTCCTTAAATATTGATCAAACACTTTTGAAAAATTTATACCCGATTGTTTGCTGATGTACTCCTCAACCTGCTTGCTGGTAACTGTCTGGTGATAAAAAGTTTTATTCAGGCCTCTTAGTATGCCCCTGAATTTTTCATCGTTATTAATTACCTGCCTTATGGTATGTATCATGTTACCGGCCTTATAATAAATGTCTATCGGGCCATCTGCGTTTACTCCATATGCGGCAATGATGGGTACTTTATTTTCAATATTTTTTCTTATGCCAACAACATATTCTGTACCTGCTTTTTTACCAAAATAATATTCAGTGAAAAGTGTTTCACTATAATTCGTAAATCCCTCGTGTATCCAGCTATCCGCAATATCTTTTGAGGTGATGTTGTTGCCAAACCATTCATGACCGCTTTCATGCACTATTATAAAATCCCATTTTAATCCCTGTCCCGAGCCTGAAAGGTCTTTACCATAATATCCATTTTGATACCCGTTTCCATAAGCAACTGCGCTCTGGTGTTCCATACCAAGATGCGGTGCATCTACCAGTTTGTATCCATCTTCATAAAAGGGATACGGGCCAAACCAATATTCAAATGCCTTCATCATGCGCGGCGCTTCCTTAAATTGTTTTTTTGCTTTAGTGAGATTGGAATCTATTACCCAGTAATCCATCGTAAGCAGGCCCTTCTCACCTTTATAAATTTCCCCGAAGTGCACATACTTTCCGATGTAAGGGATGAAATCATAATTATTAATAGGATTTACTACAGCCCATGTTGTCGTCGTTGTTCCGTCATTATTATCAACCTTGCCTCTTTCTCTGCCGTTGCTCACAGCCACAAGATCGGCAGGCGCAGTTATATGCATTTCGGCGCTGTCAGGTTCATCCCCCTGGTAATCTTTGCACGGATACCATACACTGGAACCTAAACCCTGGCAGGCGATAGTTACCCATGGATTCCCTGCTTTATCTTTTGTCCAAATGAGGCCACCATCCCACGGGGCATGTTTTGCAATTATTGGTTTGCCGTGATAGTAAATAATTAATTTGTTCAGGTGATTTGTGGATGGATGATAATTACAGAAGTTTATGAGAAACACATTTCCATCTCTCTTAAAGCAGGTGTCATTTATTTTGGTAACAGCTGTGGCCTGTTCAAACCGAAATCGGGTAACAATGCTATCAATTACCATTGGTTCCTGCAAATCAATCTGCATCATTTTTCCTGGTTTCAAAACCTTAAATGAAATAATATTATAGCCACTTATGGTACTATCCTCCAAATTAAATTTTACATGCAAATCATATTTGGTAGCATTCCACCAGTTTCTTCCGGGGCCATTGCTACCCCGTAAGGTATCAGCATGAGTGTAAGTCTGTGCAAATGATGGGTTACATACAACGAACAATAAACAAAATGCAGCGACTGTCTTTTTCATTTACTAAATTTATTTTTTCTGAAATAAAGATGAAGTTAAAAAATCAATCGCTATTGCCATTTATAAAGTTGATCAAGTACAATAAGGTAATTCCCGTTGGTGGTGACACCAACCGGGGGGCGGTGTCTTCACCGCCCACATTTACCATGATAAAAATAGTCCTAAAATATCGGTTGATATTGTTATTAGTTGCCTTGGGTGCGGCAGTTGTCATATCATCCTGCACACACCGCGATGCAGGGAAAAATATTTTTCATTATAACGAACAATCGGGTATTGCAACGCTTGATCCTGCATTTGCGAAAAATCAATCTATCATTTGGGCGGTGCATCAAATTTATAATACGCTTATTCAAACTGACGATACCCTTAACCTTATCCCCTCCCTTGCAAAAAGCTGGGATATATCTGCCGATAATCTCACGTTTATTCTTCATTTACGCAATGATGTTTTTTTCCATGACAATGATGCTTTCCCCAATGGCAAAGGAAGGAAGATGATTGCGCAGGATGTTGTGTATAGCTTCGCAAGAATCATAGATAAAAACACTGCCAGCAGCGGCGCATGGATTTTTAACAGCCGCGTAGATTCGCTACATCCATTTACGGCAATTAACGATACTACTTTTCAATTAAAACTCGTCGCTCCGTTTCACCCTATGCTCGGCATCTTGAGTATGCAATATTGTTCTGTAATTCCCAGGGAAGTGGTAGAAAAATATGGCAAAGATTTCCGGCGACATCCCTGCGGTACCGGCCCCTTTCAATATGTTGCGTGGGAAGAAGGCCAGGCTTTGATCCTGAAAAAAAATCCTGCATACTTCGAAAAAGACAGCGCCGGCAACAGGCTTCCATACATTGATGGTATTAAAACAACTTTTTTTGAAAATAAGGCAACAGAATTTCTGGAGTTTCAACAAGGGCGGCTTGATTTTATAAATGATATCGATGCTTCTTTTAAAGATGAAGTACTTACCAAGAGCGGGGAACTTCGTAAGGAGTGGAAAGGAAAAATTGTATTGGATAAACATCCGTATCTGAATATCGAGTATTTGGGAATTTTGAATGATACCACCTTAGAAGTTGTAAAAAATTCACCTTTGAAAAATTTAAAAATACGGCAGGCAATCAATTATGGTTTCAACCGGCGGAAAATGATGTTATACATCCGCAACTCAATTGGAACTCCTGCAGAAAGTGGCTTTATTCCCGAGGGTATGCCTGCATTTGATTCTTCTGCGGTTAGGGGCTATCGTTATGACCCCGGCAAAGCATTGCAATTATTGAAGGATGCAGGCTATCCTAACGGGGTCGGTTTACCCGCAATAAAGTTACTGACCATCCCGGTGTATGCCGAGTTTGGAAGCTATATTGCCAGTGAGTTGCAACAGATAGGAATTAAAATACAGGTTGAAACTGTGCAAAAAAGTCTTTTGCTGGAAGAAACGGCAAAATCAGACGCACTATTTTTTCGCGGAAGCTGGATTGCAGATTATCCTGACGCAGAAAATTACTTAAGTGTATTTTATGGCAAAAATCCTGCGCCTCCCAATTACACACGATATAAAAATCCCGCCTTCGACAAACTATATGAGCAGGCTATATCCGAAAAAAATGATTCTTTAAGGATAAAAATTTACCAGCGTGCCGACCAACTCATGATAAGAGATGCACCTGTTGTTCCGCTATGGTACGATATGGTAATTCACCTCGTAAAGCCTTCCGTAAAAAATTTTATACCTAACAGCCTTAATTTGCTCGAGCTCAGAAAAGTGAGGTTACTTGATTTGAGTAAGCAATAAGTCACACTTCGTGTGAGCTTAACCGTTACGATTCATTAACGGCCAATGCACTATCAATTTTAAGAATACAGTAAAGCAATTTATAATTTTGAAATATACTCATTCGGCAAGTATCATATGTCAATAGTCTCAGAAAAAGCAAAATTCCACCAGCCAAAATAAATCGTAGCTCTTCAGTTTTATGATGGTCGGCCAGAATTAAACAACACGTTATAGAAATCCCCCATCTATAACCTCCCAGAACCCGTTAGTAAAAAGGGTGCTTTTTTAATAAAAAAATTGGGTGAATTACCTGCGAGTTTATGCCTGTTGGCATCAGCTGTTGGGCTGGTAGCGTGATATAGCGTTTTGCCCCGGAAAGCTATATATCGAAAATTACACACGTGTATAAAGCTGTTACCGAATTAAGAAATGCAATATTAAGTAAGTAATAATTTCATCATAAGTTAAACTTCGCATATTCCAAGCCGTTATAATTTATAAAGCGTAGATTACCGACATTGTCCATTTTAATATTTTTTTCAAATGATTGCCATCCTATGTTTTTTTCTTTTACATTGGTTTTTATCTTTGTTTTTCCACTCATTTTTCCTGCATCGCTTCGCTTCTCACCAGATGTACACAACAACTAAAGGCTGGGAGAAAACTTTTTATGTACTCACGTGGCTTACACAAGGTTCTTCCTATCTTGTACCGAGAGCTTATGCGGTAATGCACCGTATGCATCATACCTACAGCGATACAGAAAAAGACCCACACTCTCCACATTTTTTTAAGGATATCTGGCACATGATGCTTCATACAGTTATTATATTCAGGGGTTTTCATACTGGTAAAAATTTACCGGATCCGCAATTCACAAAAGAATACATTCCTATGTGGGATAAGCTCGACAAGCTAGGACATCATGTCGTTACAAGAATCTTCTTTGGTGCTCTGTATACCAGTTTCTATATCATTTTTGCGCCAAATTACTGGTGGTTTCTTTTGCTCCCAATTCATTTCATAATGGGACCAATACAAGGCGCAATTGTAAACTGGTTTGGCCACAAGCTTGGTTACAGTAATTATAAAAACGGTGATCATTCAAAAAATACTACACCATGGGGAATTATAATGATGGGAGAACTTTTTCAAAACAACCATCACTACAAGAGGTACGATCCAAATTTTGCAAAAAAGTGGTACGAATTTGATACAACTTATTTAATAATGAGAGGGCTCAACAGGTTGAAAATTATCAGGTTTATTCCTGTACCAATACAACAACCATTGGTGGTAATGCACAAACCACTGGCACATATTTTATAGTATCAATCAATCCTAATCCTTATACCCGCCTGGGGTATAAGCATATTTGTTCTTGAATTATTTTCCTTGAAAGAAACATTCGCATTCCCATCAATATATGGATCTGTAAGGTAAGAACTGTTGGACCCAATAAGGTAAGCTACTTTCAACTCCAGTCCTAAATCATCTCTCTTATTTAGCGGGATATCTATGCCACCCGCAGCACCGTAGGCGAATGCCCAATGGGCTTTGCTTGAATTGGAATACGAGGGATTGTAATCACTATAATAAGTGAGCCTGTCAACAGTTACAGTGGAAAAAAACACATTCCATCCGGCAGTAACATCTAAAAAGGGTTTTACTTTGCCAGGCTTTGAAGATTGAAAACGGGAAAGAAACATTAAGGAAAAAATATTACTGGTGGCGGTTACTTTAAACTGGTCATAAAACCCATATACATATCCTGAAAAATATTCACTCACCCGCCCCTTTTCCTGTATCCCTAATTCAATTCCAAATTTTACAGGCGCAACCTTGGAAGGCTTGTATAAAAAATTGGCACGCAATCCGAAACCGGCATCTGTATTTACATCTTTATAATCACCTTCGGGAACTGCCAGTTGCGCAACAATAGAAGTTGAAAACTTTTGGCCGAAAGAGAACGGCGAGGCTGCGAAAGCTAATAGAATAGTAAAGTAATATTTCATCAATAGTTATTTTATTGTTTGAGTTTATCAGCAAAAACTTTTTTTAGTTTATCCATTTTGGGTTTAATAACAAAATAACAATACGGTTGTGAGCCGTGGTTTTTATAATAATCTTTATGGTAATTTTCTGCAGGATAAAAATTAGTAAGTGGTTCAATTGCCGTTACAATAGGTTTATCAAATGCGCCACTTTTGTCAAGTTGCGCCCTATACTTTTCGGCCTTTTCTTTTTGCTCATCATTTTGATAGAAAATCACGCTCCTGTATTGCGGGCCTACATCATTTCCTTGCTGGTTTAATGTAGTTGGATCATGTGTTGCCCAAAAAACTTCAAGCAATTCATCAAAACTGATTAAAGATGGATCGTAGTCAATTTTTAAAACTTCCGCATGGCCGGTATTTTTTCCACAGACCTGCTCGTAAGTAGGATTTTCAACATGGCCGCCACAGTAACCGCTGGTTACTGTTTCAACGCCCTTTAATTGCTGAAAGACTGCTTCGGTGCACCAGAAACAACCATTGCCAACTATTGCAGTTTCAATAATTTTGTTATCGCTCATTGTTATATTCCCATCGGGACATTTGTTTATTATTCAAAGATAAGTTGTGATTAGATGAATTGATTAAATGCCTTTACATTTAACAACGAAAACACCTCCTTCAAAGATTTAGCCAACTTGTTATAAATTATTTAATATGCCGGAAGATATTTCACACATTTGTTCATCAAGGCTATTCTTACTTTTGCTTTACGATTTAAAAAGTTTTTTATTTAATTCATGAAATTATTTCCTTCGTCTGCCGTACATCAACTGGAGTTTGATAAAATCAAAACTTTGCTTGCAGGCCATTGCCGTACTGAATTTGCAAAGATGAAAGCTGAAGATCTACGTATTCATACGAGAAAAGAATTTATTGAACCAGCCCTCAATCAAACGCACGAGTACAAGTTGCTTGTGCAAAATCATCTGCACTTTCCTGATGATGCTGCACTAAATCTAACGAAAGAATTAAGGTTGTTAAGCATTGAAGGTTCCGCGTTAACCGGCAATCAATTTTTATCTATTAAAAAACTAAGCGCTGCCATCCAACAAATCTTTAGATGGTTTGATAATGAACGAAGAATTGCATTTCCTTTCCTGGCACTTGTGATCAACGAAACCTATTTTGAAAAAACCATTGCTGAAATCATTGATCAGGTTTTGGATGATGATGGCAATGTAAAGGATAGTGCCTCAGAAGAACTTGCCGATATAAGGATGAGGCTTTACAGGAAAAGAAATGAACTAAGAAAACTATTTGACAGGATTGTGAGCCGTATGAATAAACTAGGTCACCTCGCAGAAATTAAAGAGAGCTTTATGAATGGCAGAAGAGTACTTGCCGTATTTGCCGAACAGAAGCGAATGGTAAAAGGAATTTTACATGGCGAAAGCGACAGCCGGAGAACTGCGTTCATCGAGCCGGAAGAAACGACCGGTTTGAACAATGAAATTTTTTCTTTGGAGAATGAAGAAAGACAGGAAGTGTATAAGATACTCCTGAAACTCACATCGCAAATGCGGTCATATCATTCACTGTTAAGCATCTACCACGGTGTTCTTGGGGAATATGATTTTATAAGGGCAAAAGCACGGCTCGCCATAGATTACAATGGCAATATGCCGGCGGTAAATGATAAAGCATTTTTGAAACTCGTAAATGCCTGCCACCCGCTTTTGTATATCTATAACGAAAAACTTCAAAAGCCCACCATACCGGTGAACCTGGAGCTTGATGATAAAAACAGGATAATAGTGATTAGCGGCCCCAATGCAGGAGGCAAAACGGTAACATTGAAAACGGCAGGGCTGTTACAAATGATGATGCAAAGCGGTCTGCTGGTTTCATGTAGCCCTGAGAGTGAGTTTGGCATTTTTAAACAATTGATGATTCACATCGGTGACACACAAAGCCTGGAATTTGAACTGAGTACTTATTCATCGCACCTGCTGAATATGAAATATTTCATGGAAAATACCAATGGAAAAACGTTATTTTTTATTGATGAATTAGGCAGCGGCAGTGATCCGAATCTTGGGGGCGCTTTTGCAGAAGTAATCATGGAAGAACTGGCGAAAAAACATTCATTAGGCATCGTAACCACCCACTACCTTAATCTTAAAGTGATGGCCAACAAAGTGCAGGGTATCATAAACGGTGCAATGGCTTTTGATGAAAAACACCTGATGCCTTTATATAAGCTCATTGTTGGCAAGCCGGGCAGTTCCTATACTTTTTCGATTGCAGAGCGAATAGGCCTTCATCCTTCACTTATTAACAAAGCAAGAAAACTGGTGGATGAAAATCATTTCAGTCTTGATAAATTATTAAACCGCACAGAGCAGGACTTGCAGGATGTGGAGGCAGAAAGAAAAAAATTAGACAAGCTTCTCAAAGAAAATGAAAGGCTCAAAAAAGAAATGGAACAGTTCATAAACAAGGAACGGCATGCACAACGAATTGAATTGCTGAAACAGCAGAATAAAATAAGCGAAGAGAAGTTTTTGTACCTGAAAGATATGGAGCGTAAACTTAAATCAATTTTAATTGAATGGAAAAAAACTGACGATAAAAAGGCGGTAATAAAAATGATGCAGTCGCTTCTATTTAATCAAAGAGAGAAGCAAGTTGTTGAAAGGCAACAAAAGAAAATTGACACAAAATATATTGAAACTATCGAGGAGGTGAAAGAAGGCGATAAAGTGAAAATGAAAGCCAACAGGCAGGTAGGCCTTGTAACAAAACTTCGGGGAAAAAAAGCTATTGTGCAGGTAGGCGCTGTGCCGATAACGGTAGATATAACCGACTTAATTGTTGTAAAAGATAAATTGCCTGAAATTCTTTAGTAAGAGCTCCATGTCAAAAACTATAATTATGAATGAAGTAACACTTAACATTATTTTGGAAACACCAACCCCGGGAGTAGATTTTGGTTTGCAAAAAGGAAGCGGGAGCAAATATGAAACTGTTCAAAAACAAAAAAGTACCGGTAAGAATTTAATGTTTGAATGTACTATAAAGATTAGAGAAGATAAAAATAAAAAATTGGTTCTTTCCGGACCTTTTGTACAGGGACCTCCCGGTGGTCGTTTTGTATATATTGATATCGGAACACTCGCAGGGCAAACAGGCTTTTCATGGAGTCGCCGTTTGAAAATCCCTTTGAGCACTATCACATCTGAAATGATAGACAAATCTCTTTCCGGATCGGTTATAATTGAAACATCAGTTCCTGGCACCGGAAAAGATGGTGGCCCGAATTGTGGCACTGTAAAGCCTTTCAGTGGCTGGTACTTAAGATAAAGCTATACTTCATTAAGAAATATGCCTGGAAAAAAATTATCAGTAAGAGAAATTTGCAGGGATGATATTGCATTAATTATTGACTATTGGTTAAATGCCGAACATGCATTTTTAAAAAGTCTTGGCGTAGATGTGAGCAAAATACCATCAAAGAAAAAATGGGAAGTGTTGCTTTCTCAACAATTAAACACGCCTTATGAGGAAAAAAAATCTTATTGCATTATTTGGCAATTAAACGGAAAACCAATCGGGCATTCAAACATTAATAAAATAATTTTCGGGTAGGAAGCTTTTATGCATTTGCATATCTGGAATAGTGAAGTGCGAAAAATGGGATTGGGAACTCAACTGGTTAAAATGTCCCTCCCCTACTTTTTTAAAAATATGAATTTAAAAAAACTGTATTGCGAGCCTTATGCATTGAACCCCGCTCCAAACAATACGCTTAAAAAAGTTGGATTTGAGTTTGTAAAAGAATATATAACTATACCCGGCTTTTTGAATTTCGAACAACAGGTAAATCTTTGGGAATTGACGTATGATAAATTTAAAGAGGTACAGCTTGAAAATCTAAAATGATGGGGCTTAAACACAACTTCTTTTATATTTCTAAATTTAATTTTTCATAGATACTTCGTTTACCTTTTGCCGTTATTAAAATTTCCCGTGAATTTTTTATTCTTCTTATCCAGTCATTCTGCAACATCATCCGCAACATAGCTGAACCCAATGCTCCTGCCAGGTGGTGTTTTCTTTCGCTCCAGTCTAAACACTGGTGAGCGAACGAACGCTTTTGTAATTGTATATCATCAATATTTATATCAACAGAACTGAACCATTTTTTACCACCCTTACTTACTTCGTATCTTTTTTCAACAGGTATAATAATTTTTTTCTTAATTAATGAATTGGTAATCGCCACACCAGCTTTACCGGCAATATGATCGTAACAGGTTCTTGCATATTTTATACCTGTTGGCTCACTATTTTTTTTTATTTTTGAATTCATCGCTTAAAGTAATAAGTCCTGCCATCGATTCAATAACCTGCGCCACCTCCAGGTTATAAAACCTGTAATACCGGTGCCTGCCCTGCTTCTCCACGGCAAGAATATTCCCTGCTACCAATTTTGACAAATGATTACTTGCGGATTGAGGAGAAATATCGCTATGCAAACACATTTCTGTTGCCGTATGGGCTTTTCCATCCAGCAAATTCCATAACATAATGGAACGGGATTTATCTCCTAACAGTAATGCAACCTTGCTGAATTGATTTTCAATTTCCATTTTATAAAATTTTAGTAAATCCCTTTAGCCCAGTTTTCTGAAACAACACGCCCTTTTTTAAAGTCATCAACAACCAGGATAAGCTGGTTAGCATGGTCGCTGTAAATCACTTTTATATTAACACCGGCTTGTTCCATTAACCTTGCGATTTTACCTAACTGTCCCGGCGTTTCCTGTTTCAGTCTTTGAACTAGAATCTCATTTTCCCTAATTACTTCTATGCCTTTTTCTGTAAGGGCTTTACGCGCGGCGGCAACATCTTCAAAAAGAAAATGGGCTACTCCGTTATTATCACTCACCCAAGCGCCTCCGCCTTCGATGCTTACACCTGCGGCTGCCAGAGCCTCTCCCATTTCTGCCAATGCACCGGCACGATTTTCCAAACGTATTTCAAGATCTTTCATAAAAATTTATTCTTGTATAACATTTATTACTGTTTTTACTGAATTGGCTATGTAGCATTGCTCGTGGGACATTTCATGAAAGCTTGCTATCTGCTCATGTGTTGGCTGGTCACCTGAAAAAGTAATTACCGGTTTTAAAGTAACCGAAGTAACTGACAATTTACCCTCCTCATTTTTACTTACCAATCCTTCAGCTTTATCCTCGTATTTCTCAATAGTAAATTTATTCCTGGCCGCAATCGATAAAAAGAATAACATATGGCAACTTGAAATGGATGCTACAAAAATCTCTTCGGGGTCTGCGGCAGATTCATCCGACATTGGCAGCGGTACTACCTGTGGCGACGCCGACATTTTTAATTCAGTTCCGCCATCAAATAAGCAGGTATGAAGACGGCTGTATTTATTATCGGTAAATATTTCTGACGATGCTCTTTTCCATAGAACGGTAACATTGTATTTCATTTCTATTTTTTTAGTCTATGGCAAAAATAGCACCTCATAATTTTAAATACTTCATTTTAAAATGAAATATGGAATTTAGAAACTTTACCGCAGAGAAAAGAGTTAATAGAGTTTACGCAGAGAGGTTTATCAATCGTTCTTTTGAAATATAAGGCCCGCCGGTTTCTCCCCAACCCCATTTGGGCATGGGCTCTGAATGGGTCATGGGATTTTCGGCTAACTGAGAATTAATAACTGCGATTCTTGTCCCCCATTCCAAATATCCAACAAATGAGGATCGAAACTCTGGGTCGCCCTTCAGACCAACTTCGTCAGCGGTTTGCAATACCAGCTGAACCCAACGTTGTCTTTTTTCTTCGGTGAGCCTCTTGCCGATATGTTTCCCAATCATCTTAGCATGACTTCCATTTTCCTCGCCCGTATATAACTTCGGGCCACCAAAAACTTCTGCCACAAAATGTGCCACGTGTTTAATATGCTCCGGCGACATGTTTTTAAATACGTCTTTTAATAAATCATCCTTTAAAACCTTTTCATAAAAAACGGTAAACAAATTTTCAAAGGTTTCCAGGTCTCCTGTCCATTCATATAATGTTGGTATTTCCTGCATAGCATATTTATTTTTACATCTAACCGAAAACTCTTTTCCTCACAACATCTGTATCAACTCCACCAAGTTTCATTTTGTTTTCCGCTTCCTGCTCTATTTGATTTTTCAACTCTGATAAAGCCGGATCAAACAACACATGTTTGTCCATCATGTATGACATATCATATTCAATTTCTTCCCACGTTGAAAAATCGGCATGGTTATGTTGTAGCTGAACTTCTAATTTATCCAATGCGTTTGCAACTTTAGATTCATACGTTTCTTTGTTTTCAAATTCATAAAACAAATCATAAATCTCCTGGCCATTCGTTTCTTTTAATGTCGAACGAAGATTTTCAATTGCCTGTTTTTCTTTTTCGATTTTTTGGATTTTAATTTCGGGATTTCTCAAAACGTCCAATGCCGATATATCACGGGCTTCGGCTTCCACCAAATCATGAAGGATTATCATTTTTAAGAGTCTTGCCGTATCAACTTTTTGTGTAAGCAATGGCTCAATCAAAACGGCCATCAACGACATTCTCCAGGTATGTTCTGCAACACTCTCCTGCCTGCCGCTTGATGTATAACTGTGACGGAGTTAAAATTTAAGGCGCTCGGCGAGTTTAAGAACTTTCAATATTGATGTTACTTGATCTTTCATCACGAAAATTAGCCGAAAAAATAAACTGCAAAAAATTTATGAGACGCGGAATATCTTACAATTGTTTATCCACCTTTAATATCAATTTCCATTGTTCACTTTCCGCAAACTCTTTAATGGTTTGGTTTCTTGTTCGTAATAATCTTTCCAAATATTTAATGAGTATTAATTTATTAAAAAATCTTCCTGCAATTCCAAATGGAGATGTAAACCTGAAAATATCTTTCATGATTGTATAGCTATCCTTTTGTGTAAAGTAATGGTCGTGAATAATTGATTTGAAGGGGCCACGCACTTGTTCGTCCCTGAAATGAAACGGTTTATCAAACATCGTAATTTTTGACGTAAGCTTTTGCCGGATTCCAAAATGTGTGGCTTGCCATGTCACAAATTCATTATACTCAATAAGTCCTGTTGTTACTCCATCTATGGCTGTTTCATGAGTTTTGGCTGTAGAGATTTTGTGTAAATCTATACTTCGTGAAAGGTCAAAACATATATTGATGTCGCATTTAATTTTTGTTACTAATTGGATTGTGGGCATTATGTCCTATACTAATGTTTTATAAATTTATGCATTACTTAAAAAACATTGGTATCCACTTTTACAATATTTTTTACTTCGATAAAAACCAGGAACAAAGCTGCTGAAACACACCTTATTCCTGGTTGTGTGTTCTTTAATTATGCATTTTCCAATTCCCGGATGTTGAACTTTTTCATCTTCATGTAGGCGGCAATTACTTTAGGCGCTTTTTCGCGGTTGCCCAGCAATTTTGGAAGAATCGCGGGAACAATTTGCCATGAAACACCAAATTTGTCTTTTAACCAACCACAGTTTCCTTCGCTCCCACCATCAGCGGTAAGGCCTTTCCAGTAGTGATCTATTTCCTCCTGTGTTTCGCAATTCACCACAAATGAAACCGCTTCATTAAATTTAAACTGCGGGCCGCCATTAAGACCCATGAATTTTTCCCCATTCAATTCGAAGATCACTACCATCTGGTTATCATCGGTAATCTTTGAATCTTTGAAAACTGAGCAATAAAATTTTGCTGCTTCCTGTGCCTGGTTATCAAACCAAAGGCAGGGATAAATTTGATGTGTCATTGTAAAAGTTTTTAAGTTATTAATACCCCAAAGTTACCTGGTACCTTACCTGTAAAATAGAACGAAACAGACATTTTCAAATCAGGTACGTGGTGTACTAAATTCTACATATTGCTTTGGTGTAAGGTTTGTAAATTCTTTAAATGTGCGTGTATAGTGGCTTTGGTCGGCATAGCTGTTTTCATAAGCAATATCGCTCAGCTTCAAAAAGTTCCTGGAATTTAATTGCTGAAATGCCCTGTTGAACTGGTAAATTCTTTTATATAATCTTGGAGAAATACCCACATTCGTTTCAAACATTCTTTGAAACGTTTTTTCTGTAACGCATAAATCTTTTTGTACAGTTTTCAGGTTATCGCCAATTGAATTTTTTTCAATAAGTGTTGCCGCATTACCTATTTTTGAAGCATCGGTTTTTTTCTTATGAATGAGGTCTGAAATATACTTGTTCAAGATGGCAATCATATCATCTGCGGACGTAAAATTAAGCAGTTGGTCTTCTACATCATTATGGTTTGCACTTTTCAATAAATCTAAATCTACATGCGTATCACTAAGCTCATTACCGGCTACGTCAAAAAGCGTAACTAAAGAATGAGGTTTTAAAAAATAAGCAATGAGTGTAAAGTCTTCGTAAATAGTTAGCGCTCCCGGTTTAATAGTTTGTCCGAAGAGCGTAAAGTGGCCTGAGCTTTGTTTATTGACCAATACTTTTTTTGTTTGAAAAAGCAGCGTTGGGCATCCATTTGCAAAAAGCGGAAGTGTAAACGGGTTAGTAACTTTAAAATCTTCAATTACTAAAATGCTTTTTACGTATTCTTTAATTGAATCATCCGGAGTTTTATAAAAACTATTCATCTTATCATGGTTATCGTTCCGTCACGTGTCGTGGGCATTGCCGGTTAGTAAAATTATTCAAAAAGTTTTAGCAAAGCGGCGGCTATATGAGACAATTAACACGGCTGTTTGCGACAGAAATTTTGTTTTGCAAGGCTTTATAATTTAAAAAGAGAGCGCTTTGCATTTTTTTCCAATCCTATTAAAACAAAATGGAATATGTTTTGTTACAATAAAAACCTAAAAAACAAAATTATATGGGAGACACTAAAAACCTGGTAAGCGATGACGCTGTCGAAAAAATTAAAAAGCTTGCAGAGTCCGCCGACATCTGCCATTTCGTAACCTCACTTTCAAAAATTCCATTTTCAACAAGGCCTATGTCAACACAAAAGGTTGATGATGATGGAAACGTTTGGTTTATGAGTGATAAGGACAGTACGAAAAATCATGACGTACAAGATGACGACAGGGTGCAATTATTTTATTCGCACCAAAGCAGTTCGGAATACCTGAGTATTTACGGCACTGCAGAAATCGTTTTTGATCAAGATCTAATAGATGAAATGTGGACACCCATCGCGAAAGCATGGTTCACTGAAGGCAATGACGACCCGGCAATTTCATTGATTAAAGTAACACCGCATGAAGGGTATTACTGGGACACAAAAAATAATAAAATGATATCCCTTATCAAAATTGCGACTTCGATAGTAACCGGCAAAACAATGGATGATGGCGTAGAGGGTAAATTGAAAGTACATGCGTAGAGATTTAATCTAACCAATTTATGGCCGGTACCTCACCGGCCTTTTTTATAAAACAATTCTTTTACCGGTTGCAGCCGATCGCTTTGCTGCATCTAATATTTCCATTACAATCATGTTATATTTTAAAGAGGATTGATCATCTGTGCCCGTTAGTTTGTTTTGAAGTACGGCCCTTAAATAAATTAATGGATCATTGATTGGAGCAGCCAACGGTTCCACTTTTTTTGAGTCTTTAATATTCTCCCGCATGCGGCTAATGATATTCTCTTTGTCAAGTGCATGTAAATATCCCCTCTCTCCAAATACTTCCAGGTCTTTTATGGAAAAAGGCCAGTTCCATGAAGCCTCGATTAAGCCGGTTGCCTGCGGGTATTCAATAATAACCGTTGCATCATCATCAACTTTCGGATACACGTTTGGTTTATACTGTCGTGTTATTGCAGTTACCGCAATTGGTTTCTCACCATGCATGAGCCACGTCATTAAATCGGCGCCATAACAACCAAAATCATTTAATGCACCTGCACCATTTAATACCGGGTCTGTAAGCCATCGTAAAAAATCTGCACTGCAACCAATTTCTTTTGGACCCTGGTGGCCATCATGTGCCACCATTTTTTTGATAGCTCCTATACCGTCATTTTTTATTGTATTGTAAACATCTGCATAAGAAGCATACCAGGTAGTTTCATAATTGGTTAATACCTTAATGTGATATTTATTGGATAATGCTTCAATCCGTTTTGCCTGCGAAAAGTTTGCCGCCAAAGGTTTTTCAACCATTACGGGAATTCCAAGAGGAGCACATATTTCCACAATATCCACATGATTTGCTGCTGCATTATATCCCAATACTGCATCGGGCTTTTTTTGTAGGACTAGCTTTTTAAGATCAGTAAAAAAAAGCGAATCAGGAACATGATAAATCTTACTATACTTTGCGTGAAGCTGTTTATCAGGTTCGGCAATTCCAACTATCTCTACCAGCCCTTTATTATACTGGCTTAAAATACCATGAATGTGATCATGGTTTAAACCTGCAACAACTACACGTATTGGTTGCTGCGCAAAAATATTTTTGGATGCACAGGTAATGCATAAGATAAGGATGAGCGTTTGTAAGAAGGTTTTCAAATTTTGGTTGGGCATGATGGCGGAGATTAATGTTGCTCTTATGGTTTAAAAATTCCTATATCTCACCCGGGTTTTTACAGACCGGTTCACTTTCGGTTTCTTTCGTAATAGCTCCTCACAAGCCCATTAGAACATGCAGTTGTTTGTATATGTTTGAAATGAAGATCAATATCAAGATAACCGAACAATGGAATACCGCTTCCTATAAGTACCGGAGTTTTTGAAATAATGAGCTCATCAACGAGATCTTCTTTTAAAAAACTTTGTATCACTTTTCCACCATCAATATAGATATCGGAAAAGCCTTTTCCGGAAAGATAACTCAGGAGCTCGGCCGGCTTCATCGAAAGAATGGTTACTTTCTCTTTTATTGTTTCAGCCACTTTTTTAATGGTGCTGCTTAATACAAATACGTTCTTTTCATAAGGCCAGGAAGGAAAAGTAAGTACTTTTTCAAAAGTGCCTCTTCCAATTACAATTGCGTCAATCCGACTTATGAATTCCTCGTAAGCGTGAATAGCCTCATCGTTTGCAAATTGTATCAGCCAATCAATGTCCCCATCTTTTCTCGCTATAAAACCATCAAGACTTGTTCCTATGTAAACTATTGTTTTCATTTTCCCAAGTTTAGTATAAATTCTAAAAAGTCATAAATTTTTCTCCCTTGTGTCTATATTTAATAGTCAAGGAACCAAACAATCATATTTCACAGCTTTAAAATTGAGTTTGGAAATACGATTTAAGATTTTAAAAATTATACATGGGTCGATATACTCAAATTTTATTGTTCAACAAAATGCCAGCAAACTCCGGCGATGTCTATTATATTAACTTCTTTGCCATAGGGTTGCTGTTTTATTTCTCCGATGCGGATACCAAATCTTTCCGGCAATTTTTTATCAAGAACGTAACTTCTAAATTCCCAGGCATTATCAACGCTTACCGTCAACATAAAGTTTTGAGCAAATTCGGTGTTGTCAAATCTCTGTAAAATAAACTTACACCCGTCTTTTTCAAAACTAACATAATCTGAGTCTTCCCGGTTTATCCCGAATCCTAATTCTACAAAAAACTGTTTTGATCTTTCAAAATCTTTTCCTGAAGGAACAAATGGCTGAAGCGACAAAAATTTCATCTTATTTATTCTTTATTTTTCGAAAAGGATTGGCCACAACTATTAAAGGCATGGAAAACTATTGTTGCTTTTGAGTTTTGTAAAATTCATATTCTTTCCCGTTCCACCGCCATATAGGGAGATTAAAACCTGGCCCGCCAATTAAAATATCCGGGTACCCTAAGTGCACTGTTTTTAAAAGGTCCGGTTCTACGCCGGGAAATCCCAAATTCGTTTTATAATCACCTGTCTTGTCTTTGATGAAAAGCACAATATTTGCACCCGTATTGCCTGAAGTAAACGTATTACCAAACTGCAAAAACACTTCTTCTATTCCGTCTTTGTTCATATCTGTTGTCCAAACTCTTGCGGTATATGGATAGTCAAGGCTTTCTTTATCCATGGCAAAAGGCTCTTCCGTTTTTCCTGATAACACAAACCCGGTTAATTCCGCAATGCGGTTTTTCTCCTTGTCGGTTAGTTTGCATTTCACATCTTTAAACAAAATTTTTGCAATAGGAGACAAACTGCCTTGTGCAGTTGGAGGTGGTGTAGTCGTGCCTGCCTGTGTGTTTTTAATTTCGCTGTAGCTTGTAATAAAAGTTCTGAACTGCCCCTTACTTATCGTTCGTACCTGTGCGACTACCTTTCCTGCTTCATTCTTAAATGGGATATTCCCGAAATTAAAAATCCCCTCAACTACGCCCCCGGACTTCGCTTCCAGTTTGGTAAGTTTTATGAAATTTGCTGCATCAATTTCACCCTTTGCGTTATCAAGTGTCTTCGTCAAAGAGCCTTTCTTAAATATTTTATAAACAAATATCAGCTTTGCATTTTTTGATAGTATTGCATTGGTTCCCACAGCTAAACCATGGTCGTCATACAGGTACACTACAATGGTATCGCGTGTTTCCGGCTGGCTAAAAACTGTTACCAGCATTTGGGGTGCACTTTGAGTATACCTGATTTCAGTGGTATTCTCCAGCTTTTTGTTTTTATCGGCAGCCATTCCAAATGGGGCGCCGTCACTGGCAAAATTTATAAAGCCTGCCGTTTTGTTATCCTGGTTACCAGGCGGGTTGGTCGATTGCGCATTTGAAATCTCTATCATTAAAATGAAGGACGCAAGCAGTAAACATTTCAAAGTCTTCATATATTTTAGTATTAAATTAATTAATATTTTTTTAATGCCACAACCGGCGTCAGTCTCCTGGCCTGTACATTTACGTTCCAAAAAGGCCACATCCTTCTGATATAAGTCCCTATCCAATCAACAATAGTTAAGGGTTATAAAACTATTTCTTCTAAGATAAATATTTATGGC
>JBBSPK010000003.1:0-63199 GCA_038258875.1 Chitinophagales bacterium | reverse complement strand
GCCTGTGCCAGCGCCACTCGTTTACGTTGGCCACCACTCAGGTTTTTTACCGGTTCATTAAGATGATGAATATTTAATTTCCCTAAAATCTGTTTCAAATCACTCTCAAAACTCCAGGCATTAGCCTCGGTAAGCTCTGTAACCAACCCACTTATCCGGTCTTCATCATGGTGTTCTTCTTCCAACAACATTTCATATTCCTTTACTATTCGCACAACCGGGTTATCAAGATTCAAAATATTATCCCATATCGATTTATTATTATCAAAAACAGTATCCTGCTGCAACATGATTACCTTAACATCCTTATGTACCCAAACGGTTCCTTCGTCGGCGGTATCGAGACCGGCAATAATTTTGAGCAATGTGGACTTTCCACTTCCATTGCGGGCAACAAAGGCAATTTTGTCGCCTTCTTCAACATAAAAACTTATTTCTTTAAAAAGCTTTCTTACGCCAAATGATTTACTTAGATTTTCCACAGAAGCATAATGCATGACACGAAGGTAGTTGAGCTGTTTAAAATATAAATTAAAAAACTGTACGCCGTTTTTAGATTGTTTGAAAATACTATTTGATATCACATTTGCGTTATGGCATAAAAACCGGGAATCTTTGTTTTCTACTATTGTTTTGCCTTATAAAAAAGATAATAGTTTACTAACTTAGCGCCCATTCAAAAAATGGGAAAAAATTATTTTATACACCCTACTGCAATTGTAGATGAAGGCTGCACCATAGGCTCCGGAGTTAAAATCTGGCATTTTAGTCATGTAATGCCCGGTTGTATTATCGGCGATAATTGTAACCTTGGGCAAAACGTAGTCGTGTCTCCAAAAGTTATTCTGGGACAAAATGTAAGGGTACAAAATAATGTCTCCATTTATGAGGGCGTTATTTGTGAAGACGATGTTTTCCTGGGGCCGTCAATGGTTTTTACAAATGTGATTAACCCAAGAAGCGCCGTAAGTCGTAAGGAAGAATTTAAAAAAACGATAGTAAAAAAGGGAGCTTCAATAGGAGCAAATTCAACCATCGTGTGCGGGCATAATATAGGGGAATATGCATTTATTGGTGCCGGGGCTGTAGTTACCAAAGAAGTAGCGCCCTATTCATTGGTGGTAGGTAACCCTGCCAGGCACGTAGGCTGGATGAGCGAGTTTGGAATGAAATTAAGTTTTGACGAAAACAACATAGCTGTATGCCCGGAAAGTAAGCAGGAATATTTATTAGAAAATAACCATTTAAAAAGGATAAAGTAATCAATGAAAAATTTTGCGTTAATAGGCGCCGGTGGATATATAGCTCCGCGACACATGAAAGCTATAAAAGATACCGGGAATAATTTGATTGCTGCTTTGGATAAAAATGATTCAGTAGGAATTTTAGACAGCTACTTTCCTGATGCAGACTTTTTTACAGAATTTGAGCGCTTTGACAGGCACCTGGAAAAACTAAAACGGCAGGGGAAAAAAATAGATTTTGTAAGTGTATGCAGCCCCAACTATTTGCACGATGCTCATATACGTTTTGGTTTACGCATAGGCGCAAACGTTATTTGCGAGAAACCAGTTGTACTAAACCCGTGGAATATTGACGCATTGCAGGAAATCGAAGATGAAACAGGACAGCAGGTATTTAGTATTTTACAATTAAGGTTGCACCCTGCTATTATTGCTTTAAAAGAAAAAATACTTAATGCCCCGGCGGGAACAAAACATACGGTAGATCTTCAATATATAACTTCCCGCGGCCATTGGTATCATACAAGTTGGAAGGGAGATGTAACAAAAAGCGGCGGCATTGCGACCAATATTGGTGTTCATTTTTTTGATATGCTCATGTGGATTTTTGGAGATGTAAAAGAAAATATTGTTCACCAACACACAAAAAATACTGCATCGGGCAAACTGGAATTAGAAAAGGCATCCGTAAACTGGATGCTAAGTATTGACGTAAATACGCTGCCTTCAGAAGTTAAAGCTGCAGGTAAACGCACTTTCAGAACATTGACAATTGATGGAGATGCTTTTGAATTTAGCGAAGGTTTTACAGAGTTACACACACAGTCTTATGCAAACATAATTGCCGGTAATGGTTTCCCATTAGCAGAAAACCGGAAGGCAATAGACTTGGTACATAAAATAAGAAGCTTTGATTTTAAAAAATAAAAATGGCAATCGATAAAAAAATTCTTATCACAGGTGGAGCAGGTTTTATAGGTTCGCACCTCACAAGATTATTTGTAACGAAATACCCGGAATATACAATTGTAAATCTTGACAAGTTAACCTACGCGGGTAACCTGGAAAATCTCAGGGACATCGAAGACAAATCAAATTACAATTTTGTAAAAGGAGATATTGAAGATGCTGATTTAGTGAGATCACTTTTTGAAGAATATAATTTTACAGGTATTTTACATTGTGCCGCCGAAAGCCACGTTGACCGCTCTATAACTGATCCCCTGGCATTTGTTAAAACCAACGTGCTAGGTACAGCGGCATTACTCCAGGTTGCCAAAGAGGCATGGAAAGACGATTATGAAGGCAAATTATTTTATCATATTTCCACAGATGAAGTGTATGGCAGCCTCGGTGAAACGGGATTTTTTACAGAAGAAACACCTTATGATCCGCGAAGTCCTTATTCTGCATCTAAAGCCTCATCCGATCATTTTGTAAGAGCATTCTATCATACTTATAAATTACCGGTTATTGTATCAAACTGTTCCAATAATTACGGGCCTTATCATTTTCCTGAAAAGCTTATCCCCCTCTGTATTCATAATATCATTAATAACAAACCATTACCTATTTATGGTAAAGGATTAAATGTAAGGGACTGGCTATTCGTAGAAGATCATGTGAGTGCAATTGATACAATATTTCACCAGGGTGTACCCGGAGAAACATATAATATTGGCGGGCACAATGAGTGGAAAAATATTGATATCATCAGGGAACTTTGTTTGCAAATGGATAAAAAACTTGGCCGGGAAAATGGTACCTCGGAAAAGCTGATAACTTTTGTAAAAGACAGACAAGGGCACGATCTTCGCTACGCAATTGATGCATCAAAATTAAAAAATAAATTGGGCTGGCAGCCTTCACTTCAATTCGAAGAAGGCTTATCAAAAACGATTGATTGGTATCTGGGTAACAACGAGTGGCTTAATGATGTAACGAGCGGAGCGTACAGAACTTATTATGAAAAGCAGTATGAGGTTTAATTTGATGCTCTTTAACAGGTTTCCATTTTGAAAAAAGAACTAAATAGCATGCAACCATGCAGGTCTATGGAAAATGAGCAATATGAATTTGTAAGAGGTACAGGCAGTGATGAAGAGTTAGAAAAATATCGCCAGTGTTTCCTTGCAAATGGTACCGATAAAAGCCTTGGTCTTCTCAAGTGGTTTCATCAAAAGAATTTAGCAGGTCTGCAGAGCATTTACTATGCGATAGCAAACGGACACGAAGTTGCCGCCATCTATACATACCTTCCCGGAAGATTAAAATTGCTGGATGAAATTGTCGTCGCAATGCAATCTTTTGATACATTAACCGACTACAGGCATCGCGGTAAAGGGTTATTTATAAAACTGGCAGGCAAACTTGAAAAAGAGGAAAGTGCCAAACAAATAGAATTAGTATATGGTTTTGCAAATGAAAACTCAGTACACGGGTTCATTAAAAAACTTGGGTTTACTTATTTTGGTGATGTCCCGTTTTTGATAAAGCCCTTTCGTATCGGCTACTTTATTAAGAAGGCATTTTCAAAAAACAAAAGCGAAATAATTGAAAGCAATTGCAATATAGAAGTACCTAAAAGAATTACACTTAAAAATAATGTTGTAATAGAAGAAATTAAAAAATTTAATGACGTTTACAATAAACTTTGGGGAAAAATAAAAACACGCATTCCTATCGGGATTAACAGGGATGCAGCTTATATGAATTGGCGATACGTGGAAAAACCCGGGGGAAATTATAAGCGCTACGGCTTATATAAAAACGGCGTTTTAGAGGCAATCATAATTTTTACTTTAAAGAATAAGCATGATGGAAGGATCGGTTATCTCATGGAAATTTTACATGCTCCGGGAAGTGAAAGAGAGGGGCTGCGGTTGCTAAACTTTGGTACCAAAATTTTAAAGAGAAATAAGGCAGATTTAGCTCTTGCGTGGTGCCTTCCAAATTCTTATAACTATAGTTGTCATAAGAGATCCGGGTTTTATAAATTTCCTGAAAAATTCCGGCCATTGAAATTGAGTATCATTGTAAAAAAATTAAATACCAGCCATGAACAAGAAATTTATAATATAAAAAACTGGTTTTTTAGTTACAGTGATTCTGATACTGTATAAATTTCTTATCTCAAAAAAATAAAAATGAAGGGAATTATATTAGCAGGCGGCAGTGGAACAAGGTTATACCCGATAACTATGGGTATAAGTAAACAGCTCATGCCAATTTATGATAAGCCTATGATTTATTACCCCCTAAGTACATTAATGCTTGCGGGTATTAAAGAGGTCCTTATCATTACCACTCCTGAAGATCAGCAGCAATTTCGCCGGCTATTGGGTGATGGAAATCAGTGGGGATGTAATTTGCATTATGAAGTGCAGGAAGTTCCTAACGGGCTTGCACAGGCTTTTGTGATAGGGGAAAAATTTATTGGATCAGATTCCGTGGCGCTGGTATTGGGAGATAATATCTTTTATGGCAGTGGTTTTTCCAACCTTTTGCAAACATCCGCAGATCCCGAGGGAGCAGTAATTTTTGCTTACCCGGTAAGTGATCCTGAAAGGTATGGTGTTGTTGAATTTGATAAGAGTTTTCATGCAATAAGCATTGAGGAAAAACCGGTAAATCCAAAGTCCCACTATGCAGTACCGGGTTTATATTTTTATGATAACAGCGTGGTGGAAATTGCTAAAAATATTGCGCCTTCGCCCCGTGGTGAATATGAGATAACCGATGTAAACCGTAAATATCTTTCGGACAAAAAATTGAAAGTTGCCGTTCTTGACCGTGGATTTGCCTGGCTGGATACGGGTACCTTCGAATCACTCCATGATGCCTCAGAATTTGTAAGAGTCATTGAAAAACGGCAGGGTTTTAAAATAGGTTGCCTTGAGGAGATCGCATACCGCATGGAATTTATTAATAAAGACCAACTAAATGTTCTCGCCAAAAAATTTGAAAAAAGCGGGTATGGAGAATATTTAAAAAACATAGAGAAATAAATCCATCACAGCATTAATTGGTGGGAATTATTTTTCCATGATAATACCAGGTATATATTTCATCAATATTATCCATAGTTATACAATGCTTAAATTGTAAACCACTCCGGAATGTAATAGTTTCACCAAAATTTTCTTTGGATTAGTATATTGTAATTATTCATTTTTACATCCTGGTAATTTTTCGGGATTTATTATAGTAACGCAATCCCATATTTATATAACTATTAATTCGATTTCTTAATAATAAACAAATTGAAGAAGCAAGCATTGGCATTGATTTTTGCAAACGGCATAAATTTCCTGGTCAATTTTGCTATGAATCCTTTTCTTGCCAGGAAAATGTCTTATGAGGATAATGGTACCTACGGACAGCTCAATTTAATTAATGGCTACATCACGGTTTTTTTTGGATTAGGCATTGTATCTGTTGTTAACCTAGTTTTAGCTGAATACAGGGGCCAGGAAAAAACAGTTTTATCTTCCAATTTATGGATACAAGTAATCAGTGGCCTGTGTTGTATATTTCTTATTTATATTTCCTGCCCTGCCATAGCTCAGTTGTTTAATAATCCCCTTTTAAACATTTAACTTCTTTTATATTTACACATTACATTTTTCATAATACTTTCCAGCTACTACATTTATTATTATGCACACTTCAATAAAATTGTTAGTATGTCAATACTAACGATTGTATCTAATGCAGTGAAGGTGGCCGGAATGCTATATACTGTGAATGTTTTAAAATCATTATACTATACCGTTATCCTTCTTGATGTACTTAACGCATTGATATTTTTTGCCCATATTTTCGTTCTGAAAAAGGAGTTTTTGCCTTTTGCAAGGCCCGATTTCAAACAGATGAAATACATCGTTAAACTGGGGTATCCTTATTTAGGATTAAGTCTTATCGGTTATAGCATTTTATATGTTGGCGGAATTTTGATCAGTAAGATGCTGGGGGTAAAAGAATTTGCTATTTATAGAAACGGGGCAATAGAAATTCCTTTTATTGCAACTTTATATGCAAGTATTACAGCAGTAGCCATGCCAACCATAGTCAATTACATAAAGATCGGGGCATTTAAAGAATTGATGGTTTTAAAAAGGAAAATTTCAAATGCCGTTGCAGGTATGATCTACCCTATAGTATTCTTTGCTATTTTCAACGGTTATATTTTTATCGATTTATATTTAGGCAATAAATATAATGAGAGCGGTATCATTTTTTGTATTTACAATGTTGCTGTATTAATAAGAATTAATAGTTACGCAGATATTTTGACGGTGCTAAAAATGCCAAAAAAAATAATCATCCCGAACATAATGTCTTTTATTTTAAACATTACCCTCGCATACTTTTTAATTCTTTTTTTTGGCAACACAGGGGCGGCAATTTCATACTCATTATCGATACTTTTTCTTTCAGTATTGTTGATACATAATTCGACTAAATCGATATCAATGCATTTTAAAGACTACTTTGATTTCTCCAGGCTATTTAAAATTTCATTGGTTTGTGCCATTTTTTCTTTTTTGTCAACTTTAATTATTAAGCCAAATATTGTCTCATTTTTTTTAGTGGGATTAGTTTACAGCATTATCGTTTACTATTTGTTATTTATAAAACTCAGGCTGGTTGAAAGGGATTTGTTGCCCACACGAATACAGCTGGCATTACAAAAATTAAAATTATGATTGGCCGCTTATTTTGTTTCCTGTTTTTTAATAAGAAAGAAAAGCTTATTGCCAGGTCTTTAAACTATAGCAGGGTTCTTATCTTAAATTATATTGTTCAGAGGATATTTAGAAATGGAAAGGGCGTAACTTATTCTGTGCACTATACAAGTAAAGTTTCTGAAAATATGAAAGGCTTAAAAATTGAAAATGATTCTTTGAGTGTATTAAAAAGCCTGGCACTTTCCGGTGGTTGTTATATTGGCATTCATTTAGGAACTGAACTAACCATCGGGGAAGGAACCTTGTGGGCATATAACGTAAGTATTGTTACAGGCAATCATGATCTCATAGACAGAAATAAGTACGTTACAAAAAACGTAAGCATTGGCAGAAACTGCTGGCTGGCCAAAGGTGTAAGCATAATGCCAGGTGTTACCCTGGGAAATAATGTAACCGTAGGCGCCAACTCAGTTGTGACCAAATCGTTTCCCGAAAACGTTGTTATTGGTGGCGTGCCTGCCGTGATAATAAAAACCCTGGAGCCTTGAAGAAAGTTCTGATATTAACCAGCAGGCCACTTCACAATGGCCCGAGGATGATAAGAGAGATAGACGCCCTTAAAGATGAATTTGAAATTATTACTTTAGGCAGAACTGCATCGCCATTTAAATTTGTAGAATTTGAATATTATAATTTACCTACTATATATGAGAGAGGACTGCATAGGATATACCGTACATTCAATAAAGGAAAGGAATGGGCGGGCAGCTTCTATTCAATCGATAAAAAGTTACACCAACTGTTTGAAAAACATAAACCTGGTATCGTAATTACTCATGAACCCGAATTTTTCCCTTATATATTCAGGTATAAAAATAAATACAATTTTAAAGTTGTATTTAACGCACATGAATATTGCCCTCTTCAATTTGATACCCGTGAAAATTGGATAAATACAGGCGGTAAATTTTATTACAATCTTTATAAAAAATATGTAACGAAACTCGATCTCTTTATAAACGTATGTGATGGCATTGATGTAAAATGCAGGGAAGAATTTGATACTGGCTCCATTGTAATTCCCAACGTTAGTACTTTTTATGAAATATCACCGGTGCTGCATGATGAGAAAGAGAAAATAATAAAGTTGATCCATCATGGCGGTGCTATACGAGAACGAAAGATAGAATATATGATTGAAGCGGTTAAGAAGCTGGGAGGGGCCTTTCATTTAGATTTAATGCTTGTTCCCGGCGACACCGAATATATTGCCGAATTAAAATTAATGTCGGACAAAATTGACAACGTAAACATAATACCTGCGGTACAGTTTTATGACATTGTTCCTTTCTTAAACAAATATGACATCGGTTTGTACAATATGCCTGCCAACGGGTTTAATCAATTAAATTCATTGCCGAATAAGTTTTTTGAATTTATACAGGCGAGGTTATGCATTGTAATAAGTAATTCTCCCGAAATGAAAAAAATTGTTGACCAATATCAACTGGGGCTTGTAAGTACCGGGTTTACTGCAGAGGAATTATTTGATCGTTTGAAAGATATAAATATGCAGCAAATAAATAACTTTAAAATGAATGCAAGTGCTTCAGCAGAAATTCTATCGACAGAAAAATATTACCAATATTACCTGGATGCAATTAAGTTATTGTAATTATTCCTTGCATAATATTTTGCAAATTCCTTTATTAACTATTCGGTGAGGTTTTCTCACCTTAAGAAATTTAATATCCTGCAACAACTTCCTGGTTGGCACCTATACAAGAAATTATTTGTTAAATAATATGATTATGGTAAAATTATATTGACTCAACATCACAGTATTGTCATCTTCATTTAGCAAGAATTATCAAACCGGTAGCTTTGAAAATCAAGGAATATTTAATGGCAGAAATTTAGTAAAAGTGCTATGAATTTCCTTGAGGTGAATAAAATATTATAAATGTGTGGCATTGCGGGAATAGTTAGCTGTAACCCAAATGAAGTAACCTTAGAGCGTCTAAAAAAAATGACCGGCATCATCCATTACCGTGGGCCAGATGGTGAAGGGCATTGGATCAATACTGAAAAAAATGTAGGATTAGGGCATCGAAGATTATCAATTATTGATTTAAGCCACGATGCAGATCAACCCATGCATTTTATGGACCAGTATTCCATTGTATTTAATGGTGAAATTTATAATTACATTGAACTAAAAGATATTCTGACAAAGCAAGGCTATATTTTTAAAACCTCTTCTGATACAGAAGTAATATTGGCTTTATACGATCGCGACAAAGAGAATTGTTTACAATTACTAGATGGCATGTTCTCGTTCGCAATTTATGATGCTGCAAATAAGGAAGTATTTGTTGCCCGTGACAGGTTTGGTGAAAAGCCTTTTTTTTATAACTATGTGCCAGGTAAACGTTTTGTTTTCGGCAGTGAAATGAAAGTTCTGTGGTGTAACGGACTTCGAAGGCAATACGAGGAAAAAATGTTGTATAATTTTTTAACTTTCAAAGTACTCTCAAACCCCCGAGATGTGAGCCAAACCTTTTTCAAAGACTGTGTCCTGTTAGCTCCTTCGCATTTTCTGGTTTTTGATGCTGTCACATACACCATAAAATCCATTAAAAAATACTGGGACATCGATACTACAATCCAGCTTTACGATATAACCCTGCAGCAGGCAAAAGATAAATTAAGAACATTGTTGCAAACGTCTGTAATGCGACGTTTAAGAAGTGATGTTGCCGTAGGGAGCAGTTTAAGCGGAGGTATTGACAGTTCAATTATAGTATGGGAAATAAAAAATATTCTCAACGGATCGGGAATACAAAAAACATTTGGTGCAAAATTTCCTGGATTTATTAAGGATGAGGCTAATTATATGCAAATGATTATTGACAAAACCAGGGTTGATCCATATTTTGTTTTTCCTGACGGCAAACAAATGGCTGAAGATATTGATGAACTTTTTTACCACCAGGAAGAGCCCTTTTTAACGCCAAGCATTTACGCCCAGTATTGTGTAATGAAAACTGCCAGGCAAAATAATGTAACTGTTTTACTCGACGGGCAGGGTGCCGATGAAACGTTTGCCGGTTATCACAGTTATTTTATGGAATTTTTTAGAGAACTAAAACATAATTCTCATAAGCTTTATAAAAGTGAATACATTTTATATAGAAACCTTCAGCAACATAATGTAATCAACAAGCCTCTCAAAAAGGACTTAAAATTTTTACTCAAAACATTTTTACCGGGTTCGCTGGAACCAATTAAAAAGTTTAATGCCTATAGTCACCAGGTGATTAACAGTTTTCTTGATCCTACTTTTTATCATGAAAATCACAGAAACGGGTTCAGGTCTGTTAAACAATATGATCAATTAAACCTGGTATTATATGATAGTACAATGCACGGAGGCCTCCAGGAACTTTTAAGATATGCTGACCGCAATAGTATGTCCCAAGGCCGCGAAGTAAGATTACCCTTTTTAAGTCATGAACTTGTTTCATTTATTTTTTCATTACCGTCAAATTTTAAAATTAGCCATGGATGGACAAAATGGATTTTGAGAGAATCTTACAAAAATGACTTGCCTCAAAAAATCTGCTGGCGTGTTGAGAAAGTGGGTTTCGAAACCCCTCAAAACGAATGGATGAAAAACAAACATATTTCCGAAAAAATAGAGGAGTCAAAGAAAAAGCTAATAAGGGAAGGTATTCTAAATAAAAAATTTGTGGATAAACAGTTAGCGTCTAAGGATAAGTGGCTTGTATTGATGGCAGCAAAAATTACGTAACGGGCTCATACAATCCTGTTTTATCTTGTAGAGAAATAGCTTCATGAAATCCTATACCAAATGAAGCAATTATTAAAAAGATTACCGGAATCGGGGAATTAATGTATACCCAAACCAAATTCTGGAAATAAGCCCTACTTTGCAAATGCCGGAATCGAAATAGCTTAATCATCGAGCTTGAAAAAATGACAGGGGCATTATATATGAAAATTTTATACCTCACACCGGTTAATATTGATACTCCGTCCAGTGTGCTGAATAAAATGAACGCTCAAATCGAAGAGTGGAATTCTTTCGGTCACGAAGTATATGTTGCTTCATTACCGATATTTAAGGTAAAAGAAAAACATGTTTTCCTTACGCCTAAGGCAAGCGGTTTTTTTGTTTTCAAAAACCTGCTGGTGAGGAAATTTTTTACGGGCGGCTTCTTCAATATGGGCAGCAAGATCCTTACGATTTGGCAGTATAAAAATTATATCAATTCCGTTTCCCCGAATATTATTTATTTACGAGAAATCGTTGGCTTCCCCGGGCTGGCTTCTGTCCTTAAAAAATATAAAGTAGCGTTGGAAAGTAACACCGTTTTAATGGATGAATTACAGGCCAACAGCAAAATATTATATCAATTGGCAAAGTTGTACCAGGATAAGGTCAATAAGGAAGTGGATGGATTTGTTGGTGTCACCAATGAGGTTACCAACCAATTTTTAAAATATAATAAACCATCTGTTACGATTACAAACGGAATTAAGATGGAACATGATAATTTAAGCCCGGCGATAAACTCCCGGCCGCAGGTAATCATGGTAAGTTCCCCCGGGTGTTTATGGCACGGAACAGACAAGTATATAAAAATGGCCCGGCTCTTACCCGGAATAGACTTTTTTTTAGCAGGCCCTGAAAAAAAAGATTTTAATATTTCTTTAAAGAATTTATTTATCAAGGGGTATTTATCCAAAGCAGAATTAAAAAAATTGTATTCAAAAATGGATATTGCTGTAGGGACATTGGCTTTGCATAGAAATAATATGAAGGAAGCTTCTCCAATCAAAGTAAGAGAATACGCGGCTTTCGGCCTGCCGATGATTCTTGCTTACCAGGATACAGATTTTTCAGACAAGGGCCTGGATTTTATACTGCAAATTGAAAACTCAGAACAAAATGTAGAAAATAACATTGCAACAATAGGTGACTTCATATACAAATGGAAAGGAAAAAGAATTAAAACCGAAGATGTGGAACCGCTGATTTCCATTACGCTTAAAGAGGAAAAGCGACTGGAGTTTTTCAAAAAAATATTAAACAACGCAAGTTAATCAACTGGTGCATTTGGTACTTCGTGGTTATTCTTTTGAAGAATAGTATTTTTTTTATCGTACGACAGTATAACTAAAAAAGAAATGAAGAAAGGCATAAAAGGTATTTTATAACGAACCAGCGTTCCGAAATTAAAAGAAATAAAACCTACAATAGGTGCCAGCAAAAAAGAAAAAAGCAGCATAAATAACAATATTGGGTATTTGCTGCAATACCTGAAAATTCCTATTATACCTACCTTAAACAAAACAAGCACAAGTAATAATGTCAAAAAGCTTTCAACAAAGCTCATCAGCATAAGGACATTTTTACATTCCCATAAATAAGGCCTGAATAAAGTAACGTTTAGGGAAAGGAAGAAACTTACCATGATACCGCCGGGACTTATATCAAGTGGAGGAAGAGTATAACCCGAGCCTCCGTAAGTTTCATTCATGGTAGTCATCAGGTCCTGGAGATTCTCCCCTTTATTAATTCCTTCCATAAAACTTTGCTGTAAATAATTATCGGGAATAGAAATGAAATAAATAATAAAGCCCAGGATACCGAGAAAAATCAGAGATCTTATAACAAGCCTTCCTAGAAAATTTTTAATATTATAAATGAAGAAATGAATAAGCCACGTAGAAGCTGCAACAGCAAACGTATAAAAGATGTAACTTTTTATAGAAAGTAATATAGCCGCGCCAATGATAAAATAAACAGCATGTTTAAGGATGCTTTTCCTATGTAACATTTTATCAAATGCATAAAAGCAAAGTCCTAGCGCAAAAATGCAGGGTTCTTCTTTCCCAACGCCACTGCTCCATATCACAACAGATGGAATGAACAAGCATGCTATTGCAGTATACTTGTAAAGATGCGGGAAATATTTATTGATGGTTATAAAAATGAGCAGGGTTCCCCAGAGTGAAAACGTTCCAAATACTAATGCTATTGGCAAATAAGTTCCAAAACAAAATAAGCCGGTAAAACCAGCCAATTTTATGACGGCAGAAGTTGCAGGTGCAAAACCGGTAAAAGAACAATATGGAGCAAAATCCATCGCGGCGTCCGAAAAATTTTCGCGGTTAACAAAAATCAATTCAAAAGCCAATTTCGGATTTTTAGTAAATGCGTCCCATATTTCGTGTACGCCGGTAAAATACCCATACATATCACCATAGCCGTAATAATATTGATAAATGAGTGCAAAGAAAATGCAACCGATTACATGAATAAAAAATGCAGGAATAATATAGGCTCGTATAGGGGAATCAGCATAATATTTATTTCTCAGTTTTTTTACAATAAAAAAAAGAATAATAATATAGAAAGGTGACAGGTAAAGATCGGATATGCGTAAAATATAATGAAGATTGTGAGGCATGTTAATCTTTACAAACTATTTAATTCTGATGCAGCACAAAATAAACTTAAAAATTATAATGGTGAATTACATTACAGCCGATGTAAAAAATAAGTCATTTCTTTGCACTTTTATCGAAAAATGGCTTAAGGCTAATCCATGAGAAAGAAAATTTTTATCCTGATAAACACCTTGGGATCGGGGGGAGCAGAACGTGTGGTATCACTTTTAATCCATGGATGGAAAAATCGTTTCGATATAACCCTGGTCGTCTTAACTGATATAATTGAATACGAGCTGCCTGAAAATATTTCCGTAGTATGCTTTAATCAACCTTTCCAGGCTAACGGTTTCTTTACGACACTTAAATTGCCATTTCTTGGCTGGAAGTATAGAAAACTTTGTAAAAAACATAAACCGGATATCAGTTTTTCCGCACTTAAAAGAACGAATTATATAAACTGTTTTGGTAAATTATTTGGCAACAAGGCTAAAGTGATTCTGTGTGATGGAATTCATTTTTCGGAATTTTTAAAAACGTTGCCTGCAATGGAGCGAAAAGTGACCATTTTTCTTACCAAAAAATTGTATCCATATGCTGATGAAATAATTCCAAATTCAATGCTAATGAAAATTGATTTGGAACAGAATTTTAATATTCATTCTAGATACGTCGTCGTTCATAATCCAATGAATATGGCATTCATAAAAAAATCGAGTGAGGAGCCGGTAGATTTTCCGGTTGGAGACACTTTCAATTTTATCAATGTAGGGGTATTCAGAAAACAAAAAAATCACGAAAACCTCATAGACGCATTTGATAACATAAAACATTTGAACGTAAAGTTATTTTTACTTGGTCACAGGTATTTAAAGAATGAGATTATCACAAAAGTGAAAAAGATGAACCTTGAATCCAGGGTTATCTTTTTGAATTTTGATACAAACCCGTTTAAATACTTGTCAAAATGTGATTGTTTCGTTTTATCGTCAGATTTTGAGGGTTTCCCGAATGCATTGCAGGAAGCGATGGTTTGCGGGCTTTCGGTAATTTCCACGGATTGCCTCTCCGGGCCCCGGGAAATTTTGGCGCCAAATACTGATCCCGCCATAACAGTAAAAGATCACATTGAAATAGCAGAATATGGAATATTAGTGCCGATAAGAAATTCGAAATTATTAGCCGAAGCGATGGAATTAATGGTAAAAGACAAGGAACTTCACGGGCAACTGAAGCAGAAAGCCAGAAAAAGATCCATGGACTTTGACTCCTCAAAAATTATTGATCAATATACCGAAGCGGTTGAATCGGCCTGATTGTATTGAAATATTTTATTAATTTCTTACCGTAATTTACTTTCTTTTACAATCTTGGTAAAGAAGATTCGTTTTTAAGAAAAAGAATTAAATGTATTTTATTTCCGGAGTTTTCAGATTCATTTTAAGGCAGGTGCAATCGATTTTCTTTTTTCTCAGGATACTGAAATTGAAATTATTATATCCCGGTATCACTATTGATTTTAACTCGAGGATACATAAAAATTGTTCAATAGCGTGTATTAAGGGCGGAAAGTTAATTATTTCAAATTCCGTTATTTCTTTTGGCACACATATCTTAGCCGACGTCAATAGCACACTTTCTATTCATGAATCTTTTATCGGGCGCAACTGTGTAATAACTGCTAAGGAAAAAGTAAACATAAAAAAGGGATGCCTCATAGCCGAGATGGTGGTTATACGGGACCAGGATCATGTGGTTGATATTTCGGGAGAAAATTCCAGGGAAGAGTTTTGTAGTGCACCGGTTGAAATTGAAGAAAACGTTTGGATTTCTTCAAAAGCTACCATTTTGAAAGGCGTTTCAATTGGCAAATATTCTGTTATTGCGGCTTCAGCGGTAGTCACCAGGAATGTACCTGCGTATGAGGTTTGGGCAGGCGTGCCGGCGAAATTTCTAAAACAAATAAAAGAAGCAAATAATACTTAGATATGCCTGTACACGTTTTTTGATAAAAACATAAAAAATATCGTTCCAAAATTCATTAATGATTTCTACCCATCTTCTTAAAAAAAAGTATAACAGCCCCGCCTTAAAGTCGATGGGAATTTATACACTTACCAATTTTTTTGGGAAGGGATTATCATTTCTTTTATTGCCACTTTTTACAAATCCTAAATACCTGACACCGGCGGATAATGGCTTGCTGAGTCTCTTTAGCCAGGCGGCTATATTTCTAATCCCTTTTATAAATCTCGGGGTTTTACATTCGGCTTCTGTAGATTATTTCAAACTGGACAAAAAAAGTTTTAAAGATTTTTGCACTACAGGATTTGTAATGTCAGCCGTAATGGCGTTAGTTTCTTTGCTGCTTTTTTTCATCTTTAGAAATTTTCTGTTCCGTACTTTTTCATTCCCTTCAATATTTATTTGGGCAATACCCCTTTCAGCGTTTTTCACCTTTTGTTACGAGCTCGTGATTCTACTTATTCGTAACCGGGATGATGCGACTAAGTACATGAAGGTAAATGTTGCAAGAATTTCCACTGAGCTTGGACTTGCGGTAATACTCATTGTCGTATTTGCATGGGGATGGTGGGGCAGGGTGGCAAGTATTCTTATAGCAACCGGGTCCATTTCAATTTATGCTTTATACTTTCTCTTTAAAAATGATTACCTGTTTGGTTCAATAAAAAAAGAAATTATTTATGCCGAACTGAAATACAGTGTTCCAATAATTACTATGCAGCTAAGCATGTTCTGCCTTTTTTCATCTGATAGTTTTTTACTTGCCGGTATAACTAAAAATAATGCAGAGGTGGGTATTTATGGTATGGCATGTGTTTTTGGGACTATCATTCTTACGCTTTCGGGTGCACTGGTTCAGTACATGGTGCCAAGGATTAATAAGGCTCTCTCAGCAGAAAAGATAGACTTCGCCGATATTCGGAAACAATTTTTTACCTATACCGGCATAATGATTTTTACTTTTATTCTTCTTTTGTTTTGCGTCCCGGTAATTTACCATTTGTTTATTAATGATAATTACTGGCCGGGAATCCGCTATTATTATTTCCTTTCTGCAGGCTATTTCTTTTGGACCATCACCGCTTTCCTTTATACTTTCCTGCTATATTATAAACAAAAAAGAAAACTATTTACACTTGCTATCAGTTCAGTCATCATCAGTCTCTGCAGTAATTATTTCTTTATAAAATCAATGGGATCATATGGCGCTTCAATTTCAGTTTGTTGCAGCTATTTTCTTGTATTGATATTTGCACTGGTGATTACAAAAAAATATTGGTATCCTTTGGTTTATCCTTCTTCGAAATGAAAAAAACAGTTCTATATATTATTGATTCATTAGAAGTGATTGGTGGTGCAGAGTTCATGCTGCTGGCTCCTTTGGCGGAGATTCATAATTCCTATAAAATAATAATAGTAACTCTTTATCCGGCAACTACTATTCATGAAAATTTCTTTTTTGGCGATAAACAATATTGTCTCAATATGCAGTCCAGGAAGGATGTGCTTAAGAGTGCCCGAAAATTAAAAAAAATTATTAAAGACAATGAAGTGAATTTTGTTCATTCGTTTCTGTATTGGAGTATTGTGGTAGCACGACTCGCATGTGGCAAAAAAACGCCGCATATATTTAGTCTCTCTACCATGATGAAGGATCATATTTATACTCACAAGTGGTACAGCAGGTATACCCAATTAATTGATATGGTAACATATAAAAGTAACCAGGTAGTTATTGCACCTACAAGTGAGGTGCTAACGGACTTTAATAAGGCGGTAGGTATTAAAGGCAAATCCAGGGTTCTATACAATTTTGTATTAGATGATTTTTTTGAAATTCAACAAAAGTATAATTATACTTCATCCAAATTAAAACTGGTAGCAGTAGGCAATCTTAAAGAAGTAAAAAACTACCAGGTGCTTATAAATGCATTCAAATTTTTGGACAAATTGCCTGTAACTCTTGACATTTATGGAGAGGGTGCTTTACGAAATTCACTTCAAAAACAAATCACGGAAAATAATCTTCCAATAATATTAAAAGGAAGCTGTAATAAAATCTATGAAATACTTCCCCGCTATGATGCGTTTGTAATGAGTTCATTTGTGGAAGGCTTTGGTATTTCAGTCGCAGAAGCAATGAGTGTCGGACTGCCTGTTTTATTGTCTGATATAAAAGTTCTGAGGGAAGTTTCACAAAACAATGCGCTATTTTTTGATCCTTCCAGTCCAAAAAGCTTTGCAGAAATCATAAAGTCTATACTATCCGGTGAACAAAATCTTAATGCATTTTCAGAAAAAGGTAAAATTATCGCAAGCAAAAACTATACAAAAGAAAAGTATATAAAAGGCCTTGTAAATTTATATGAAGAAACCATTCAGCCAATTTAATATAGATTATGCATTAATAAATTCGGATAAATCCAAAACAGGCAGAGCTTTTACAAAACAACTCTGCTACCTAGTTAAAAAAGATAATCCCTTATTTTCGTAAATATTCAATACTATGTGCGGCATCGCCGGTTATGTTTCCTTAAATAAAAGATTTGATAGGCACCATTTACAATTAATGGCTGATAAGCTGGCTCACAGGGGCCCGGATGCAAATGGCATTTACTTTAATGACAACAGTAATTATACAATTGGTCTTGCACACCGGCGGCTAAGTATTTTAGATTTAAGTACCACTGCTAATCAGCCAATGATTAGCAATGACGGAAGGTTTATAATGGTGTATAACGGTGAGGTTTATAATTTTCAGGAGTTACAGAAAGAAAAGCTTTCTGGCATAAGTTTAAAAACTCATAGTGACAGCGAAGTTATCCTTGAATGCTTTTCCAAATATGGCCCCGAATGTTTTAACTGGTTTAATGGCATGTTTGCGATATCTTTTTGGGATACTCTCCAACACAAGCTAACCGTTGTAAGAGACAGATTCGGCGTTAAGCCTGTACTTTATTTTAAAGATGAGCATGCCATTATTTTCGCATCTGAATTAAAGGCTTTTGAAAATTTGCCCATTCAAAGAACGCTAAATCTCCAGGCAATTAAGGACTATTTCTTTTTAGATTACATACCAAAAACCCAATCCGTTTATAAAGAAATAAATAAGTTACCCAACGGCCATTATATGGAATACACACCGGGTAACGGTTGCAAAATTAACTGTTGGTATAATTTGCTTGATAAATATAAATTGGAAAAAGATCCTATTTCAACCACAGATGCTATTAAAGGTTTTGATAGTTTATTAAGCAGCTCGGTTAAATTGAGAATGATAAGCGATGTAAAAGTAGGATCGTTTTTAAGCGGTGGTACGGACTCTTCTTTAATTGCCGCAAAGTTCCAGGAAAACTCTACAATACCGGTTGAAACTTTTACTATTGGTTTTGATGTAAAAGAATATGATGAAACCAGGTATGCTAACAGGGTTGCAGAAATTTTAAAAACTTCACATCACCAGTTTGATGTGGATGAAAATTATTCTCTTTCACAATTAAATAAAGTTGTGGACGCTTACGATGAGCCATTTGTAGGACCTTCGACTATCCCTACTTTAATAGTGTGTGAGAAAGCAAGGCAATTGGTAACAGTTGCTTTGAGTGGAGATGGTGGAGACGAACTATTTCTTGGTTACACGTACTATAGCCGCTACAATAAATTGAAAACGATTTATAAATATAGTAATTCCCCGATACGCTATCTCGCGGCGGGCCTTATGAAAAAAATGGGTTTGAAATACTCAAAGGGATCTGTTTTGTTAGAAAATAAGAATGAAAAAAAATTAATGCTACATCTTCTCTCCCAGGAGCAGGGAATGTTTACAGAAAAAGAAGTCAGTAGCCTGTTTAATAGCGAATATGATCATCAAACTATGTTGGCAGATTGGGAAAAAATCGATGCCATGCCAATAGACAATAAAGAAAAAATTTCTTTGTTTGATATAAATAATTATCTCGCGAATAACCTTATGTATAAAATGGATATTGCTTCAATGGCCAACAGCCTCGAAGTAAGGTTGCCCTTTTTAGATTACCGGTTGGTAGAGTTTGGTATTAACCTGCCAACACATCTAAAGATAAACGGTAATATGCATAAATATTTGCTGAAGAAAGATTTGGAAAAATATTTGCCTAATGATTTAATTTATAGAAAAAAATGGGGATTCCCTGCTCCCGTTGGTAAATGGCTTACCGGCAACCTGGCGCACTTAATTCAGGAGCATTTGCTAAATAAAAAGAAAATAGAGCAACAGGGAATATTTAATTATCCATTTATTGAAAATATTGTAAATGGCTTTAAAAACGGTAATACTTATCTTGGCAAAAAAGTATGGAGCCTTATCGTTTTTCAACTTTGGCATAAAAAGCATTATGAAAAAAAATAAAGCATCTTTATTATTATTTCATAGGGTTCATCCTGTACGGGATATTATGTGGGATCCGTTGGACCCCCGCCGTTTTAAATTAATATTAAAGTATTTAAAAAGAAATTATACCGTTTTGCCCTTGCTGGAAATATTGGATACGAAACCTTCTTCATCAAAAAAGACTTTGGCCGCGATTACCTTTGATGATGGATACAAAGATTTTATTGAATATAGTTTACCAATAATGGATGAATTAAAAATTCCTTGCTCCATGTATGTTGTTACGGAATGTATATCAAAAGACAAACCCACATGGACTTTTGAAATAGATTACCTCTTTTATAACACCAGGAAATTGCAAATTGACTGGACTACCGATGTAAGTTTCATGCCTGCTGAATTCCGAAAAACAAAATTTGAAAACAATAAAGAATTAATTTCATTCTGTCTAAAATTTAAGCAGTACATAAAAATAATACCCGAAGAAAAAAGGGAAATACTTATCCAGGATTTATTCAGTTCGTTTAACGATGTGCATATTCCTTCAGGACTGATGATGAACTGGGAAGAGATAAATCAAATTATGAATGCCGGTGTAGAAGTTGGTTCGCATTCTGTAACCCATCCGCCACTGTCAACCCTTAACACTACCAGTTTAAAAAAAGAATTGCAACAGTCCAGGGAAGATTTTTTTAAATATACATCGTCATACCCACGGATAATTTCTTACCCGTTAGGCATCTATAATCAAAATGTAAAGGAAGCCGCTCAAACTGCCGGTTACGACTATGGCTTAGCGGTTAATCACCGATCTTTTAATATGGATACAGGCGATAAGTTTGAAATACCAAGAATTGAATTATACAATGAACCTTTTTGGAAAAGCTTGTTAAGAATAGAGGGATATGCATAGTAACTAAACAGATTATTACAGTGAAGATAGTTTTACTTTGTGGGGGCCAATATAACCAGGTTGCATTGGCTAATAAGGTTGCTGCAAAATTCAATTTGACAGGTATCATAATTGAACAGCCCCCGCTGAAAAATGTCATAACACTTTCATTAAAACAGTTAACGGAAAAATTTCTTAACAGGACAGTTTTTATATCCTTACATCGTGCATGGTTTAAGCTAATGGATATCTACAAAAAAGAATATCCAACCGTCCCCGATACACAAAAAATCATCGTTCCGAATATCAATACAGAAGCTTCGGTTAATTTTATCACTGCATTACAACCCGATTTAATAATGGTTTCCGGAACATCTTTAGTAAAAGATAAAATACTTCGGTTAGATGTGCCTAAGGGAATAATTAACCTGCATACCGGCCTGTCACCATACATTAAGGGCGGGCCTAATTGCACTAATTGGTGCATAGCCGAAGAAAAATTTTATTTAATCGGTAATACAATTATGTGGATAGATGCCGGAATAGACAGCGGCGATATTATTACAACAGAACTTACGCAATTGACCGGCCAGGAAAATTTAATTCAATTGCACCTTAAAGTAATGGATCATGCACATGAGCTTTATTTAAAAGCGCTAAAAAAAATTCAGGATGAACCCATACAAGTTCCGGGGATTAAACAACAGTCGATCGCTGAAGGCACCACCTATTATACCAGGCAATGGAACCGCAAGGCAAAATGGCGCCTTTTAAAAAATCTCAAAAAAATACCGGGATATTTTCAATCAGGTATGCATCTTAGCGACTATGAAAAAATTAAAACAATACCGATTTGAACCTGCCGTTTTAAAAGTAAGCCCGGCGCATAAATGAAAATCAAAAAAAAAATACTCTTTATTTCTTACGACGGAATGACCGATCCGCTTGGCCAAAGCCAGGTTATACCTTACTTAGCGGGTCTCACTCAATATGGATATGAGTTTGCAATATTAAGTTGTGACAAACCAAAAAAATATGCAGAGAATAAGGACTACGTATTACAGCTCTTAAAGCCTTACCATATAAAATGGATTTCAATCCCATACCATAAAAGACCCCCGATACTCTCTTCTTATTATGATTTGCAAATGCTAAAAAAGGCCGCAAAAGAGATTTATAAGAAGGAGAAGTTTGACATGGTACACACTCGGCCCGGTATACCAACATTAGTAGCGCTGTGGCTTAAAAAAAAATATGGGGTGAAATTTTTAAATGATGTCCGTGGTTTTTGGGCAGATGAGCGCGTAGACGGAGGAATGTTTAATATAAAAAATCCTCTTTTCAAGGCAATCTATAAATGGTTTAAGAAGAAAGAATATGAATGCCTTGAGGTTGCAGACTACAATACCTGTATTACCTACAAGGCAAAAGATGAAATTCTTTCCTGGAATATTTCAAAGCAGCCTGTAGACGTTACCGTTATACCATGTGCCGTTGATATGAACCTTTTTGATCCCGAAAAAATTGATAGGACTTTAAAAACTTCTGTGCAACGGGAGCTAGCCATAGACGATAAGGATTTCATCATCAGCTATCTCGGTTCAATAGGAGGCTGGTACCTTACAGATGATATAATGGGATTTTGCAAACAGGTATTGGTTGAAATTCCCCATGCAAAGTTTTTATTCATTTCTCCACATAATCATTCGCTAATTGCGAGCGCTGCTAAAAAGTTTGGAATACCGCCGGAGAAAATTCTAGTTAAGCATGCTAAAAGACATGAAGTTCCTGCGTTATTATCATTCAGTAACTATTCGGTTTTTTTTATAAAACCGTGTTATTCAAAAATATCTTCGTCACCTACGAAACATGGTGAAACGATGGCAATGGGTATTCCTGTTATAGCGAATGCTGGTGTAGGAGATGTTCAGGAAATTGTGGAGAAATACCAATCTGGGTTCGTACTTGAAAAATTAAATGAGTCAAATTATGAGATCATTGCCCAAAAATTATCTACATCCCGGTTTGACAAAAATAAAATAAGAGAAGGGGCCAAAGAATTTTATTCACTTGAAAAGGCAGTTCAAAAATACCTGGAGGTATATAATAAAATTTTTGAAAATTCTTAAAATTTTTTTCCTACTGCATGATAGTAGGGAGCTCCCGGACTAACAACAAGATCGGTTAACCCACAATTTGCCATCATTGCTTCAATTTGATTTTTTGAGAAGCGCTGTTCCAGCCGGGTGCCAAAACGATCTAACGTATCATTTCTTACTAAAAAAAAAGGCTTATCAAAATAGGTACTTAAAGGCATTCTCTTTGCAAGGGCTGGCAGGCCGATGAAAATAAGAAGTCGGCCCCACAATATTAATGGCATGTAAATGATAACAGCCAGCACATCGCAAACTATTTTTTTTAATCCTGACGGGAGCCTGCTCACCACAATTCTTACCAGGTCAGTAAGCATAAATAGTATTTTAAATAGCAAACCTCTCTTATCTAAATTATAGTACAGGTAAACATAAAAATATCCACCTTTTTTTACTTTGCTAACACAATCTTTCATCGCTTGCTCAGTATCGGGTATGTGATGCAACACGCCAATGCTCATTGCAAAATCAAAAGTTTCGTTATCAAAAGGAAGCGTATCAACTGACGCTCTTGTTAGCCTTACATTTTCAACGTCACGTAATAATTTAGCCGCCGCAAAAATTGCATTGCTGGGATCAACGGCTTCAATAAATCCGGCTTTTGAAGAAAGATATTTGGTCCACCGTCCTGTGCCACAGCCAATATCCAGCACATAAGAGCTTTTATCAATTATTTTTTCATCAATAATATCAAAGTATTCCTCTGCAGCTTTTTTAATATTTTTATCGGTAAAGTCATTGAACTTTAACCATTCCTCACCAAATTCATCTACAACTTTTTTATCAATATTTTTCCCATCAATATTAAATACATTTATTTCACGGGTACCTGATTGAATTACCAAATCAGGTTGTTTTAAATAATTGCGCTGTATCACCATTAAACAACTGTGTTTTTTTTGCGGCAAAAATAGGGGTATTTAAAAAGTAATAGGATAATTTGCGATACGATACCTCTTTGATTGACGTTAACCCGAAAAGAATATGCACGGAAATTTTGTTATTTCATTAGATTTTGAAATTTATTGGGGAGTACATGATGTGGTATCGTTAGAAAGCTATCGGGATAACCTGCTCGGGGTTCGAAAAGTAATACCACATTTATTACAACTTTTTAAGCAATACGAGGTTAATGCAACTTTTGCTACGGTGGGCCTGTTGTTTTTCGATAGTAAAGAAGAATTGTTAACTGCACTGCCGGAACAAAAACCGCAATATAAGCACCGCGAACTTTCGCCATATCATCAACAAATTGAGTTAGCTGGAAAAGATGAGGAAAAAGATCCGTTTCGCTTTGCACTTTCCCTTATAACGGACATTCAAAATGCAGGTCAGGAAATTGGTTGCCATACATTCTCTCATTACTATTGCCTTGAAGAAGGCCAAACAGAAGAAGATTTTAAGGCTGATTTAATCAGTGCAAAAAAAATCGCTTCCAAAAGAGGTGTAGAATTAAAAAGTTTTGTTTTCCCACGAAACCAGTACAATGAATCTTATTTACACATCTGTAAAAAAGAGGGCTTTACATCTTTCCGGGGTAATGAAAGATCAAAAATCTTTTCTGTAAAGACCGTTGGGAAAGAAACTTTTTTCAGAAGACCTTTCCGGCTTGCAGATGCTTACCTCAATTTAAGTGGCCATAATTGCTATTCTAAAGAAGAAATGAAGAATGGCGCACTAATTAATATTCCCTCAAGCAGGTTTCTACGCCCATACTCCCAAAAGTTGGCATTATTCGATAAAATGAAATTTAAAAGAATTGCCGACAGCATGACTTACGCCGCAAAAAATGGATTAACATACCATTTGTGGTGGCATCCCCACAACTTTGGAACACACATTTTAAAAAATTTATTTTTTCTTGAGAAAATATTTCTGCACTATAAACAGTTAAATAGAACATACAGCTTTGAAAGCAGGAATATGACGCAATTGGCAGAAGAATTAAATAAATAAAAATGACCCATAGGAAAATTGTGCTTTTAGCAGGGAAAGGGGTTACTACTAATATCCTCTACAATGCCCTGAACAAAGATTTTAATATCCATTCCATCATCCTGGAAGATGGGGTAGGCAAAAAAGAATTTTTGAGAAAAAGAATACGCCATTTGGGTTATAGGAAAGTAACCGGACAGGTTCTGTTCCAGCTTTCTGTAGTGAAATTGCTGCATTTTTTTTCTTCCAAAAGAAAAAAAGAGATTCTGAAGGAATTTAGTTTGGATAATGCGCCCCTTCCGGAAGCGAAAATAATCCCTGTATGCTCAGTTAACGAACAAAAATGTATAAAAGCCCTCCAGGAAATAAATCCCACAATTGTAGTGGTTATAGGAACAAGAATTATTTCAAAAAGAGTGCTTGATTGTATTGGAGCGAAATTTGTAAACATTCATGCCGGCATTACTCCCAGGTATAGAAATGTACATGGCGCATATTGGGCAATAGTAAATAACGATACCGATAATTGCGGGGTTACGGTTCACCTGGTTGATGAGGGTATAGATACAGGAAGCGTTTTATATCAGACCAAAATATCTGTAACTTCAAAAGATAATTTTATTACGTATCCTTTTTTGCAGTTAGCCGAAGGGATCATTTATTTGAAAAAAGCTTTGCATGATATTTTTGAAGAAAAAATTGTTATAAAAAAAGGAACTGCCGATAGTAAAATATGGCATCACCCAACCGTTTTTCAATATTTATACAATAGGATAGTTTACCAGAAAAAATAAAATTTTAAGTATTACGCATGGCTTCTACCCGGTTTCTGATTGTTGGCGCAGGATTTTCAGGGGCCGTTTTGGCTTACAGACTTTCGGATCTTATACCAGGTTGCCAGGTTGATATCTGGGAGGAAAAATCGCATATTGCCGGCAATTGCTACACCGAAAGAGATAGCGAAACCGGAATTATGATGCATCGTTATGGACCGCATATTTTCAATACAGACAATAAGGAAATATGGAATTTTGTAAATGGTTTTATAGAGTTAACACCTTTTGCTCACAGGGTAAAAGCAATTTATAATGATAAAGTATATTCTCTCCCCGTAAACCTTCACACCATCAACCAATTTTTTGACAAAAAATTTTCTCCTGGCGAAGCAAAAAACTTCATTGAATCCATAGCTGAAAAAAATATTAATGAGCCAAAAAATTTTGAGGAGCAGGCGCTGAAATTTATAGGCAAGGACCTTTACAAGGCTTTTTTTTATGGTTATACAAAAAAACAGTGGGGATGCGAACCTGCTGAACTCCCCGCTTCTATCTTAAAGAGGCTCCCTGTACGCTTTAATTATGAAGATAGCTACTACAGCAATCCATATGTTGGCATTCCTAAGGAAGGATACACTGTTTTTGTAGAAAAGCTGATCAACAAGAGCAATATTACACTTCAAACAGAAAGGAAATTTCTTCCGTCAAAAGATTATTCAAATTATGATCATGTTTTTTTTACAGGTCCTCTGGATGCATTCTTCAATTATAAATTCGGAAGACTCGGGTACCGGACAGTAACTTTTGAGCCTCTTTATGCAGATGGGGATTTCCAGGGTGCTTCAGTTATTAATTATTGTGATGATACTGTTGCGCACACCCGTATTACTGAGCACAAGCATTTTACACCATGGGAACAACATAAAAAAACAATTTACTTTAAAGAGTATAGCAAAGAAACAGGTGAAAATGACATTCCATTTTATCCCAAGAGACTTGCCTTAGACAAAGAATTATTGCTGCAATACAGGCAGGAAGCTGAAAAAGGAAATAATGTCTCTTTCCTCGGAAGATTAGCAACGTACAGGTATATGGATATGCACCATGTGATAGGAGAAGCATTAATATTTGCAGAAAATTTTGCAACTTTATTCAGCAGTGGCCTAAAGCGCCCTGTTTTCCCAAATACTGAAAACCTCTAGCAATCCCTCTTTTCCAAGACACATTCTTCATAAGCAGTTTCAAAATATTACTGCCCCTGTGCTACTTTCTGATACTATTCTTACGCTATTAGTGATCCAATATGGATATCAAAATCCCTGCCTGAGGTAACAATAACAATTGTGCGTTTTGCGTTAATAGGAAGTATATCCGCATCTTATAAAAACCAAAACTTCCAAATTCTATGGACAAGGTTATCGCCGTCGTGGTTACTTACAACCGCCAGGTTTTACTCGAGCAATGTATTGCTGCACTAAGACAACAGACCCGTAAAATTGACAAGATACTCGTAATTAATAACGGAAGTACCGATCATACTGAACTATGGTTGCGTGGTCAAGAGGACGTAGAATTTATAACACAGGAAAATGCCGGAGGTGCAGGAGGTTTCTATACCGGTATTAAGACTGCTTTCGAAAAATCATTTACATGGATGTGGTTAATGGATGATGATGGCTTACCAAAAGAAGATGCACTTGAAAAATTATTAGAAGGGAACCCCGAACCATTGATGCTGAGAAATTGTGCTGTAATCAATAAAGAGGATAAACAAAGTTTTGTATGGAAAACAAAAAATTATAAAACAATTGGCGAGGTAGATAAAAAAATAATTATGGATGTGTCGCATCCTTTTAATGGAACCTTACTTCATCGTAGAATAGTAGAAAGAGTAGGCCTGCCTGAACCCGGATTATTTATTTGGGGCGATGAAACTGAATATCGTTTCCGGATAATCAACAAAAATAAGATACCGTATTGCACAGTTGCCGATAGTATCCATTATCATCCTGCATCTGCAAATTCATATAAAACTGACTGGGACTTAAGTACTAACTGGAAGATGTATTATTATCTAAGAAACCGCCTTGCTATTTTACGTTCAAGATTTTACCAGAGTGTTGTCCTCTCCGCCATTATGTATCTCGGATTTGTTTTTTTATTTGCAGGAACAGTTTTGTTTTTTCAAAAAACCAATAAAGTAAAAAAGTTGAGTTTTATTTTATTACCCGTTATAGATGCTTTCAACAGGAATTATACAACTACTCCCACGATTGTTTTACGAAAACTTTCAATAATTTCTAATTTTTCCATAGGAAGCTATTTATACCAGCAAACAAAAATATTTAAAAATTATATTGTACAAAATGCAGTCCCTAGCCTGCAAAAGGTTCAAAAATTATAGTTCCTTTTTTGTAAAAAATACGCACATGAATTCGAAAATCTTAGTTTATGAACCATGGTGACCTGATATTAGCACCGGTTTATATTTTTTTACTTTACGTGTTTTTTTACTTAATAAGAAACACATACAAAGACCCGATATTAAAAAAGTATCACAGGCAGGCTTTTTGGGTAAAAATTATCGGATGCATCGCATTTTTTTTATACAGTGCCTACCTCTCCCCCGGCGATTCAATTGGATTATATCAATATGAAGGAAATAATCTGTATCAACTCATTTTAAAGGATGCCGGGAACTTAGAGTACCTTTTTAAAAGTGGCAAAAATTTTAATCTCCTGCTGGTGAAGAACCAGTCAAACACTGGGTATTTTGCCTCGCCGGCCAACTTTATGGTTGTGCGAATAGATACTATTTTATCGTTCATTACTTTTGGCAGGTACTCCGCCATAAGCTTACTATTTGCAGCCATCGCATTTTCTGGTATCTGGAAGCTTTTCCTGTTTTTTTATGAGCAGTTTCCAACGATGCACAAAAAATTTGCAATTGCAATTTTATTTTTCCCAACCGTAGTTTTCTGGAGTTCAGGCGTAATGAAAGATACTTTGTGCATTGCGGCAGTGGGATGGATTACTTATTCAGTTTATGAAATTTTTTACAGAAAGAAAAATCTTATAAAAAATTCAATTATTCTTATCATTTTCAGTTATCTATTAATCATAATCAAAGTTTATATACTGCTTGCGTATATACCTTTTTTTATGCTATTTATTGTTCTTAAAAATTTACAGGGATTGAGACGGCGATTTCTAAAATATATGCTGGCTCCTGCATTGATCGGTCTTACTATTTTTGCTTTTACAGAAGTCCTTTCGTCATATGATAAGGAATTGGGCTCATATGCTGTAAATGAAATAACCAATAATATCAGCTATCTCAATTCAGCTTTCGCTCAAAAAGATGGTCAACAAGATGCGGATTCAAATTTTAAATTGGGAGCAGAATTTGACGGATCGTATACAGGCCTTATTAAGATAGCTCCACTCGCAATTGCTACAACATTTTTTCGTCCTTTTATTTGGGAAACGCATAAAATTTCCCAATTTATTGCGGCATTTGAAAGCCTCGTTTTAATGTTCTTTACGCTATTTATTATCTTTAAATGCGGTATAAAAACATTAACAAAGTTGATACTAACGGACCCACTGATAATGTACTGTTTTCTATTTTCTATTGTTTTTGCATTATTTGTCGGGGCCAGTACTTTGAACTTTGGCACGCTGGTTCGTTATAAAATACCCTGTTTACCGTTTTATACAATTGCCTTATTTCTTATCTATGAAAAAGTAAAGGAGAAATCTTCAAAAAAATCATTCTCCTTGCCTAATCCAATAGTAACACCTGATATATCACATTACCAGGTTACCTCTTAATTTGTGTATCAATGTTAAGTTGCATTTTTTCTTATAACAATTTTTAAGATTATTTTGCGCCATATAAAAACCAGGAACAATAATGTGCGGAATTGCCGGAACGATTAACTCCAATCTTTCTTATGATGATGTTGTCAAAACCATGGGTCACCGGGGGCCGGACGAACAAGGTGGATATAAGCACGGAAATGTAAATTTCTTTCATCTCAGGCTTTCAATACTTGATATTACGTGCGGCAAGCAGCCCATGCATCTCGGCGATAGATACACCATTATTTTTAACGGCGAAATTTATAATCACGCAGAAATAAGAAAGCAGTTTAATATAAGCGGCAATACTGCTTCAGATACTGAAACATTATTGCTTTTATATGAGCGGTTTGGAACACAGTTTCTGCAATATCTCGATGGAATGTTTGTTTTTGTTATTCATGATAAAATAAAAAACGAGCTTTTTATTGCCCGTGACAGGGCGGGAAAAAAACCTTTTTATTATTACCACGACCATAACAAAATAGCTTTTTCGAGTGAATTAAATTGTTTAAAAACTATTATTCCACTTGAAATTGAGCCAACCAATTTTTATCATTACCTAAGGCTTGGCTCTTTTTACAGGGAGTTTACTCCTTATAAAAATGTTACAGAATTAACTGGCGGAAGTTTCCTGGTTATTAATTGTGACACACTAACTATCTCGCAAACATGTTGGTGGAACATCAATGATTTTTATCGGATTCAAAACAACGATTCTTTGGAAGATACTTTGGAAAAAACAGACCAGTATCTTCATAAAGCTATTAAACGCAGGATTGAATCAAGCGACCTGGAAGTGGGAAGTTTTTTGAGCGGCGGAATAGATAGCGGACTTGTAACGGCCATCGGAAGTGAATATAATAACCATCTTAAAACTTTTACCGTTTCTTTTGAAGGCAAATATGATGAGGCGCCGCTCGCAAAACTTGTTGCCGAAAGATACAACACATCTCATACGGAAATTAAAATCTCATTTAAAAACCTGGGAAGTGATGTTGAAAAAATTTTATCAAATTATGGTGAACCTTTTTTTGACAGTTCGGCAATACCAAGTTATTATGTAAGCAGGGAAGCAAAAAAACACGTCACAGTTATCCTTAACGGGGATGGCGCCGATGAATTATTTGGAGGTTATCGCAGGTATGTTCCTTTTGCCCACTATGATTTTTTCAAAAAAAATTACCTCGTCAAAAAGGGTGCTTCCTTTGTAAAGCGAACGCTGCCCATTGCGCACAACAAAAAATCATTATACAATTACCTGTACCGGTTAGCTTCACTATCATCCAAGTCAAATTTGGAAATTTATCTTTCGGCAGGTGTAGATATTTTTGAGGACTGTCAGCAGTATATAATTGACCCCGGCTTCGATTACATGAACAGTATTAAAAAAGATTTTGATAAAATTGCCGGTAGTAATTCATCAGGTTTGAAAAAAATTATGAATCTCGATTTTGATACCAACCTGTTTAGTGACCTTCTTGTAAAAATGGATATTGCAACTATGGCGAATTCATTGGAAGGAAGAAGTCCTTTTCTGTCAAAAGAATTATTGGAATATATTCCTACAATTGCTGACGGGTATAAAATAAAAAGGAAAACAACTAAATATATGTTGCGTAAGCTGGCAGTAAAATATCTGCCTCCTACAATAACCGTTCAGCCGAAGAGAGGTTTTGAGATTCCTCTAAAAAGCTGGATGAATAATGAGCTGAGGCAACCTGTTTTTGACTACCTTACCTCACCGGGGTGTTTTTACAAAAATTTCGTTGACCAAAATTTTGTACACGACTTGCTTTCTGATAAAATAAATATCTCTGCGGAAAAAAGGGCGAAGATTTTGTGGACATTATTTTCACTGGAAATATGGTATAAAAAAGTTTACAATGATCGGTAGTGACCTCAAGGGCAAAAAAATCGCAGTTATTGAAAATGGGCTTTTTTCAACCTATACAATGCGAGAAGCCCTAATGCTTCAACTTATTCAGGAAGGATGTGACGTTTATATTCTAACTCATACAAACAGGTTTGTATCACAGGTTGAAAAAATGGGGCTTAAGGTAGTAAACATTGGCTCGGGTAATCTTAATCCTATTAAGGTTTCCCGGTATATTTATAATCTGCGCCGGGCACTTAAAAAAATTAAACCCGACGTATGCCTCACATTCAGTATTCGCCCGGCGATTTGGGGTAACCTGATTACACGTGAATTAAAAATTCCAACGATCACAAATATAACCGGCATTGGTCCCTTATTCATAAGTAAAAGCCTCGTTTATAGAACAGCCCGCAGGATGTATAAAAGGGCCTTGAGTAAAACGAAAAAAGTTTTTTTTCAGAATTACGATGATATGAATCTTTTCCTCGAAAATAAGTTTGTAAAAAATTCAGTCGCAGAAAGAATTCCAGGTTCTGGTGTTGATTACGATAAATTCAAGCCAATTGTTTCAACGCAAAAACTGAATGACACTTTTAATTTCTTATTTATTGGACGCCTCATAAAGGACAAAGGCATTTTTGAATATATAGACGCGGCCAGGTACATCAGGAAAAAGTTTCCTCATACCATTTTTAATGTCATTGGCCCTTTCTGGACGCAAAATTTAAAAAAGAATACCATTACTCAAGCCCAGTTGCAAAACTGGATTGACGAAGGTGTGATAGATTATCATGGAGAAAAAAAAGATGTAAGAAAATTTATCGCCGAAGCAGATTGCATTGTCCTTCCGTCTTACCGCGAAGGAACGTCCAATACGCTGCTAGAGGCAGCAAGCATGGCAAAGCCCGTAATTACCAGCAATACCACAGGTTGTAAGGAAATAGTAACGGATAAAATTACCGGTTTTCTTTGCCGTGTAAAGGATGCCCATGACCTTGCTGAAAAAATGGAACAAATGATTCTTTTATCTGAAGATGAACGCAATGAAATGGGGAAAAATGCAAGGTTAAAAATTGTTAAAGAATACGATAAGCAAATTGTGATCAGTGCTTATTTGAAGGCAATTAAAGAAACTATTACGAGCAACGACAATAAATGATTTATGTATTAAGGTTCAGGATTGGTTTAAGTTTTTGAACATCTGCGCCTGTTAGTTGTAATAGTCTAAAGAAATATATGCTGTTCACCATAAGGGATATTGAAAATCTTTCAGGTATAAAGGCCCACACAATTCGCATTTGGGAACAACGATATTCATTTCTTAAACCTAAACGATCAGATACTAACATAAGATACTATTCAAATGATGATTTGAGGACGATTCTGAATATTGCCCTTCTCAACAAGTATGGCTATAAAATTTCTCACATCGATAAAATGAGCCGCGAGGCCATGTTTGAAAATGTCTTATCACTGACCCATGAGGAAGCTAAAGAAAATATCACCGTTAACCAGCTTTTGCAAAGTATGGTGGAGTATGATATAGATTCATTTTCAAACATTCTTGGCAACTGCGTAAAAACGTCAGGAATTGAAAAAACGATATTACAGATTATTTTTCCGTTCCTGGAAAAGGTGGGTGTCTTATGGCTTACAAACCATATTATTCCTGCCCAGGAAAGGTTGGTAAGTAATGTTATCCGGCAAAAAATTATAGCAGGCATTGATGCGCTTACAGCAAAAACAACCTCCTTAGCAAAAGTTTGCCTTTTTTTGCCTGAAGGAGAATATCATGAGCTTTCGCTTTTATTCGTGCATTTCCTCCTGAAGAAAAAAGGAATTCCTACTATATACCTTGGCGCCAATATTCCTATTGATGAATTGAAAATTGTAGCCCAGGTAAAAAAGCCCGAGTATTTGTTTACACATTTGACTACAGCCGGGCAAAATTTCAATTTTGATAAGTTTCTTTTTGCATTAAATAAAGACTTTCGGAATTATGATACAATTATCTCAGGCCGTCTTACCTCATCATTTGTGAAAAAAATTCCCCCAAAAATTATTTTTAAAAAATCCCTCGCTGACGTAAAGGACTTTATTGCCCAGCTACAACACAAGTAGGGGTGTATTAGCTTTTTGGCACCAGCTTTGTTAAGCTTTTGTTTATGCATAGTTAAACAAAATAAATTCATCATAAATAATTTTGTCTAACTTTATTTAATAAAATCTTAAACATTAATTATGTCAACTGGAGAATTTAACCAGCTTCTTTTAGTGAGTTCAGATTTCCTGAGCCCGTTCGCCGTAACACTCACAAGAGATCATGAAAGTGCAAAAGACCTTGTTCAGGAAACTATGTATAGAGCAATTGCAAACAAGGAAAAATACAATTCCGGAACTAATATTAAGGCGTGGCTCTATACTATCATGCGTAATATTTTTATTAACAGCTATCGTAAAAAAATCAAACAAAATACAATTCTTGATTCCACACCTAATGATTTTCTTATTGATTACAATCAATCTGCAATTTCTAACCTGGCTGAAAGCAGCTTAAGACTTAAAGAGATTAACGCGGCTATTTTTCACCTGCCTTCTATTTTTAAAGAGCCCTTTCTATTATATTTTGAGGGTTATAAATATCACGAGATTGCCGAAATACTACATGAACCGTTAGGTACAATAAAGAGCCGTATTCATTTTGCCCGTAAGCTCCTTAAGAAAAAGATAAATAGATTTTAGGTGGAGTACTATTTAAAATTGCTTAATAAAAAGCAGAACCTTACCTTTTGGGTTATTTTGACAATTTGAAAAAGGCAGTTGTTATAGGCGGCGGTTTTTCGGGTTTATCCACAGCCACATTTTTAGCGAACTATGGATGGGATGTTACCATAATTGAAAAACACAACATGCCGGGGGGACGGGCACGAAAATTTAGTGAGAACGGTTTTACGTTTGATATGGGACCTAGCTGGTATTGGATGCCCGATGTTTTTGAAAGATATTTTCAATGTTTTGGTAAAAAAAGATCGCACTACTATGCTTTAAAAAGGCTTGACCCTTCATATAGAATTTTTTGGGAAGATGAAGCAGTTGATATTCCGGCAGACTATGAAGAATTAAAAAAATTATTTGAAAGAATTGAGAATGGCAGTGCATTAAAGCTCGATAAGTATCTTGTTGAGGCAGAATTCAAATACAGGATCGGTATAAATAAACTGGTTCAAAAACCGGGGCAATCCTGGACTGAGTTTTTAGATATGGATCTTGTTAAAGGCTTAATCAGACTTGAAGTTTTTTCTTCAATTAAAAAACATATAAGCAAATACTTTAAAGATTCCAGACTCAGGCAATTACTTGAGTTCCCGGTTTTGTTTTTGGGTGCATTACCAAAAGACACGCCTGCACTTTATAGCCTAATGAATTTCGCCGACATAAAAGGAGGAACATGGTACCCGGAGCACGGAATGCATTCCATTGTTGAAGCGATGTACAGCGTAGCGAAGGAATTGGGAGTGAAATTTAAGTTCAATGAAAATGTCATAAATATTAATACAAAAGAAAATTATGCCACCGGCATTAAAAGTGAAAATGTTCACAACGAAAAAAAGAATTTCAGTGAATATGCTTCAGACGTAGTAATTGCTTCGGCAGATTATCATTTTGTAGAAACACAGTTATTGCCGGAACAGTTGAGAAGTTATACGAATTCATATTGGAATAAAAGAATATTGGCGCCCGGGTGTTTACTGTACTACGTAGGACTAAATAAAAGAATAAAGAATACTACTCACCATTCTTTATTTTTTGATGTGGATTTTGACAGGCATGCCAATGAAATTTATGAGTCAAAACAATGGCCGGTTCATCCTTTGTTTTATGTAAGTGCAACTTCGGTTAGCGATAACAAAGTTTCACCGGAAGGCTGTGAAAATTTGTTTTTCCTTATTCCAATTGCTTCTGGTTTAGAAGGAGATACGGAAGCATTAAGAGATGAATATTTTAATAAAATTGTTAAAAGATTTGAGGAGCGGGTAGGCGAGCCAGTTAGGGATCACATTATTTATAAAAAATCTTTCGGCCCTTCTGACTTCGTAAATGATTATAATGCATTTAAAGGAAATGCGTATGGGCTTGCCAATACATTGTTTCAGACGGCGATATTTAAGCCCTCGTGCCGAAGTAAAAAAGTAAAGAATCTTTTTTATACCGGGCAGTTTACGGTGCCGGGACCGGGTGTTCCGCCATCACTAATAAGCGGAGAAGTTGTTGCAAAAGAAGTAGTGAAACTTTTTGGCGCTTAAAACGTATTTTTATAAAAAGGTATTACAAAAATTTCAGTTGTATGATGCAGCTATTTCACGATGTAAGTAGTGCGTGCAGTAAACTTACCACACGGCAATACAGCACGTCTTTCAGTAGTGCGATAAAACTGCTGCATAAAGATTTCCGCAAACCTATCTATAATATCTATGGTTTTGTGAGATTTGCTGATGAAATAGTAGATACTTTTCATGAGCACAATAAGGAAGAGCTTCTTAAAGAATTTAAGGAGGAAACCTATAAGGCTATTGAAAGAAAAATAAGCCTTAATCCCATTCTGCATAGTTTCCAGGCTACGGTGCACGAGTACGAAATCAATTTGGAACTTATAGATGCTTTCTTTAAAAGCATGGAGTATGATCTTAGTAAAACTGTTTATGACGCAGAATCTTATAAAGACTATGTATATGGAAGTGCCGAAGTTGTTGGGTTAATGTGTCTCAATATTTTTTGTGAAAAAGATTGTGAAAAATATAAAAGCCTAAAACCTCATGCTCAATCGCTTGGAGCTGCTTTCCAAAAAGTAAATTTCTTAAGAGATGTGAAATCGGATTATCAACATCTTGAACGTATCTATTTCCCGGGAGTAGATTTCACAAATTTTACCCACGGAACAAAGAAAAATATTGAGGATGAAATTATGAGGGACTTTACCCACGCGTATTCAGGAATTATAGAATTACCCCTTAAAGCGAGGTTTGGAGTTTATGTGGCCTATAAATATTACTTATCTCTTTTTGCGAGAATTAAACGAACGCAACCTGCAAAAATACTTGACCAGCGCATAAGAATCCCAAATTATTCCAAGGCATTTATAGTAATAAGAGCAGGAGTAAAAAATCAACTTCATTTAATTTGATAATCTAAAGTTTTATAATATTTTGACCGAAGTAATTTTAGTGAATGACAATGATGAGCAAATTGGTACAATGGAAAAACTGGAAGCACATCAGAAAGGACTACTACACCGGGCCTTCAGTATTTTTATTTTCAATAATAAAGGTGAATTACTGCTGCAACAGAGAGCGGCTGGAAAATATCACAATGGCGGGCTATGGACCAATACCTGCTGTAGCCATCCCCTGCCAGGCGAAGACATTTTGACTGCTGCAAAGAGGAGACTGCATGAAGAAATGGGTTTCGTAACGCAGCTTTCACCAGTCTTCAATTTCACCTATAACGCAACTTTTGATAATGGCTTAACAGAGTATGAATATGATCATGTCTTTACCGGTATGTACGATGGCAAAATTACAATTGACGGGAGCGAAGTAAGCGACTATTGTTTTAAGAATATGGATGATATTGAATTCTCCCTTAAAACTCACCCGCAGAAATATACCGAGTGGTTTAAAATTGCTTTGCCACAGATTAAATTATTCCATAAAAGCAACTTTCAAAATTTGTGAAACCGACAAGGCTGATTGTTTCTTAAAAGAAATGCACTTTTAAAATCTTATTTTTGCCACAGTATGCAAGTTCTCTTTTTTATAGTAATCATGTTAGCCACCTTCCTCGTAATGGAGGGCATTACGTGGCTTACGCATAAATATGTTATGCATGGGGTTTTATGGTATTTGCATGAAGACCATCATAAGAAAGGCCCTGGGTTTTTCGAAAAAAATGATGCCTTCTTTCTCATATTTTCAATCCCCAGCATACTTTGCATTTTATTTGGAACATTTGATGATAAGTTTTGGCTGGCCGCCATTGGAACAGGTATCGCAATGTATGGGTTTGCATATTTTTTAGTACACGATGTAATAATTCACCAACGTATAAAACTATTTACCCGTAGCAACAATGTATATGTGCGTGGCATCAGGTGGGCTCATAAAATGCATCACAAACATCTTGAAAAAGAAGATGGCGAAAGTTTTGGAATGCTGATGGTTGCAAAAAAATACCGCGATAAAGCAAAAGCCGATAAGAAAAGAATTCTCGAAAATAAACTTTCACCTGATACTTCTGTTTCATCAGCCATATAATTACATCTTTTATTTTTGTTTTTCGATCAGTTTTCTTCACCACAATTTTTTATCCATTCGCTGCTGAATTAATTTATCTTCATTAGCATAATTGTTTTTTATAATTATCGCTTAAATATGCAGGCAAAACAATATGATTATATTTTTCTTGGTGCAGGTTGCGCATCATTAAGTATAATTATGAGAATGATTTTTTCAAAACAATTTACAGAAAAAAGAATTTTACTGATCGACAAGGAACCTAAAACAAAAAATGATCGCACCTGGTGTTTTTGGGAAAAAGATCCGGGATTTTTTGAAGATATAGTGTACTGCAGATGGCATGACCTTCTTTTTAGAACAACGAAAGATGAAGCCATTGCTTTAAAAATGGGGGGCTATACCTACAAAATGATAAGGGGAATAGATTTTTATGAAAAATGCTTTTCTAATATCAATCTCCAGGAAAACATAGACGTAATATATGGGGAAATTATTTTTGAAGAAGACGGAAAAAATTCTTTGAAAATAAATATTAATAATGAACTTCTTTCCCCTGGAAGTAAAACAATCATTTTTAATTCTCTTTACATACCAGGTGAAAAACAAAAGGGGAAATTTTATTTATTACAGCATTTCAAAGGCTGGATAGTCGAAAGTCTGGGTGACTTTGTTAAGCCAGGAGAAGCCACTTTAATGGATTTTCGTGTAAAGCAAAATAATGGCACGACCTTCGTTTATGTTTTACCGTTATCTTCAAAAAAAGCTTTGGTTGAGTACACTTTATTCAGCAGGGAGCTTTTACCTCAACAGAAATATACCAACCAGCTCCGGGATTATCTTAGTAATTTTTTAAAGCTTGATAATTATAAAATACTTGAGCAGGAATTTGGAGTTATTCCTATGACAAATGAACATTTTTCTTTCTTTAGAAATGGAATGTACCACATAGGAACTGCTGGTGGGCAAACCAAGGCGTCAACAGGTTATACATTTCGCTTTATTCAAAAACAGGCTGAGGAACTTGTTCAGGATTTAATTTCAAAAGGAAAACTTCCGAAAAAGAAAAAAACAAAAATCCGTTTTCAATTTTATGACAGCACATTATTACACATTCTTTCCAAAAACCTGTTGGATGGAAGAACTATTTTTTCAATCCTTTTCAAAAAAAATAACGCTCTTAAAGTCTTGAAATTCCTCGATAATGAAACATCTGTTTCAGAAGAAATAAAATTATTGAATACCCTCCCAAAAAAAATATTCATAAAAGCAGGCTTCGCGGAATTGGTTAAAATGATTTTCGAAAGAAAGAAAAGTTAATATGTTAGCCTGCCACTAAACTTTCGCTTCAAATTATCATCCTATAACTGGTTTCTCTATTTTTGCTGAGATAAAAATTATTATGACCCACCAGCCAGATGACCAGGAACTCCTGCTAAGCTTTAAAGAACCGGCAACAAAAGAGCGGGCTTTTACTGCAATCATTAAAAAATACCAGGAAAAACTTTATTGGCATATCCGAAGGATGATCGTAGATCATGACGATACCAATGATGTGTTGCAAAATATGTTTATAAAAGTTTGGAAGGGCCTCGAAAATTTCAGGGAAGACAGCCAGCTTTATACCTGGCTTTATCGTATAGCGACTAATGAATCTCTCACTTTCCTGAGCCAGCAGAAAAAAAGAAATTTGGTCTCGTTGGGTGACGTTGAAAACGGCCTGAGTAATAAACTGAAAAGTGATACCAATTTTGATGCAAATAAACTGGAATGGAAGCTACAGCTCGGAATCCAGAATTTACCTGAAAAACAACGGCTGGTTTTTAATTTAAGGTACTATGATGAAATGCCTTATGAAGAGATGAGCAAAGTACTTGAAACCAGTGAGGGCGCACTAAAAGCGAGTTACCATCACGCGGCAAAAAAAATTGAGGAATTTATACTTAATAGTTAAACTTTTAGCCAATAAGTCAGTCACAGGTACCGTAATGAAGATTTCACCGGAAATATTAAATGAATTGAGGGCCATTAGCCCTTTACTGGCAGGCATGGAAAAGGTGAATGTTTTCCAGGCTCCGGAAGGATATTTTAATGAATTGCACCTGAGGATTACCGATTATGCAATACTGAATAACACTTCGCCTGCCGACAATATCAATAAAAGAAATTTGCAGCAGGTTCCCGAAGGATACTTTGATACCTTAAGTGATTCAGTATTAGCAAAGGTAAAAGCAGCTTATCCCGAAAGCGCTGAAGAGGAATTACGCAATCTTTCGACACTGCTGCATGCTCTGAAAGGTGAAAATATTTTTTCGGTTCCACAAGGTTATTTTGAATCTTTTGCGGGAAATTTAATTTCTCACTTGAAATCTGAAAATGCTGAAGATGAATTAAGTAATCTTTCACCAACGCTGTATGCCTTAAAAAACGAAAACGTATTTTCAGTACCACAGGGTTACTTTGAATCTTTGGCTGTCAATATATTTAAGCGTTTGGAGTCTGCCAGGGAAGAAAGTGCCGAAGAAGAGTTGCGTATTCTTTCTCCAATGTTATATGCTATAAAAGGTGAAAATGTGTTTTCAGTACCACGCGGGTATTTCGACTCTTTAGCGAAGGATATAGTTGAAAAAGTGAACCCGCAACCTGCTAAAGTTGTTACCATGAAAAGAAATTCGTGGTTCAAGTATGCTGCTGCGGCAATTGTGACAGGTGTTATTGCAGTAAGCTCACTTCTAATATTCAATAATAATTCAGGCAAAACCGGTGAGCATACAACTGCTGTATCGACTGTGTTGCCTGATTATATTAAAGCCTCTTTTCAATATAAAAATGAAGCAGATTTAAATGCAGGTATTGCAAAACTTAGCGATGATGATATTATTAAATATCTTGAAGAGAATGGTAACATTATGGATAATGAATTGCTCACAAATAATACTGATGTCAGTGAAATGCCCAGCCAGACTGATTACCTGTCAGACGAAGACGCCTTGAATAAATATTTAGATAAAATTGACGCAGAAACGGACAAAAAAACAAAATTATAAAATGAAAAAATATTTACTCATATTGATTGTGATGCTTGGCTCTTTTTCAGGAATAAAAGCGCAGGATGGCGACGAAACAAAAGCAGAGAAAATTCAGGCTTTAAAAACTGCTTTTATCACACAGAAATTACAACTGACACCCGATGAGGCACAAAAATTTTGGCCGGTTTATAATCAATATGAAAATGAAATAAGGAATCTTCAATTAGATAACAAGGACCCAAATGTTATAGAACGTGATGAAAAATTATTAAATATCCGGAAAAAATACCTGGGTTCTTTTCAAAAAGTAATCGGCCCGCAAAGAGTAAACAAACTATTTAATGCCGAAAGGGATTTCCGGTCTATTTTAATTCAGCGGCTTAAGAACCGCAACCAGCAACGATTAGGCACCTTACGCCGATAATTTTTTTATATATTTATTTATAATAATAAAATGAAAATTGGAGAAACTAAAATTTCTCCTATTTTTGTTACTAGGTGTTTTTCATAGGTTAGCAACGGCCAGCCCTTTTTAGGGCAGGCCTTTTTTTATGCAATGCCTTAAAATTTGAAAACCGGATATTTAATATCGTGGTAAAAAAGAAATGTCCATTTTTCCTTTTCACCCGTTTGCCACCACTCCTGTCGTAACTCCATTGCCTTTGTTCCATCATAATCATACTTGGCTTTAAATTTATTTTTCATTTGTTGAAGTTGCGGTGCAACGTCTCCACCAAAAAAAATTTTTTCGCCGTCTTCTTCAATTAAAAATACCTGGTGAAAAGGGCTGTGTGCTCCCGTCATCTCGTAGTGTATATTATCAATTGAACCGTTGTCATCCGTTAAGTGTAACTGTTGATTTCCCTTTAGCGTCAAAAAATCCCCTGTATGGTAAGAGGAGGAGTTTTTTTCAAATGCAAAGTCCCATTCTTCGCGATTAATATAATACGTTGCATTTTCAAAACTTAATTTTTGTTTACCTGGCATAGCAATGCCTCCTGAATGATCTTTATGCAGGTGAGAAAGAAACACTTTAGTTACATCTGAAGGACTGATGCCATATGATGCGAGGTTTTTATGTATTTGCAAATGCCCGTTATCAGCAACGAACCCAAGCCCCGTATCCAACAAAAGTATATCCGCCGAAGTAATAACCGCAAAGGGTTGAATCTCCACGAGCAGGCTTCCCCTGGTTCTTTCCTGCAAATCATCATTACCGACCCGGAAAGGAATAAATTTTTTTGATTGATCAACAGTAAATGCACCTTCGCTAAGGGGTATAACCTTCATGCTTTAAATTTATCTCAAAATAATATTCCGGTCTGCATCGAGCCTTATCATTATAAAAATTAATATCGTAAAAGTTAACAACGAAGATCCTCCATAACTCATTAATGGTAATGTAATGCCAATTACCGGCGCCAATCCCACGGTCATGCAAATATTTATTGAAACATGAAAAAATATAATTGCTGCAACGCTGTAAGCATACACCCGGCTGAAAGTGCTTCGCTGTCGTTCTGCAAGAAATAAAATGCGCAACAGGAATAAAATATATAAAATCACTACAAGACTGCTTCCAATAAACCCAAAGTTTTCCCCAACACTGGTAAAAATGAAATCAGTATGTTGTTCGGGAACAAAATCACCCTGGGTTTGTGTTCCCTTTAAAAATCCCTTACCGGTAACACCCCCGGAACCAATTGCAATTTTTGATTGCTTTACATTATAATTCTCCTTCGCTTTTTTTACTTGTTTTGTTTTGAGTTCTTCCTTTTCCTTTTGTTCATCGAGCTTTTTTGCATCAGTATTATCGTAAGGAACATAATCTACTCCAAAAGTGTTTAAAATTCTTTCTACCTGGTAAGGTTGCAATACATGTTGAAAAATATATGGCACAGCAAATCGCTGGATGCCCACGCATAGCAACCAGGCAAAAATTATCATAAGTAGTACCGCTTTGTCACGTTTAATAATTCTTCTCAAAAAGAAAATTGCTACTGCAGCAATCCCCGTAAGAACTATCGCCAATGTATTTTTTTCTACTAAAATGGTAGCGACAACAAGTACTGCAAACGAAAATCCTATCACAAGGTAAACAGGAGGTAAACCTTCACGGTACATGGGAATAAGAAATGAAAAATATACTAAAGCGAGGCCGGTTTCATTTTGCAAAATTGAGAATACCGCCGGTGTTAATACAATAGCCGCAGCGATAAACTGGGAGCGGGGTTTTTCAAAGTCTGTCTCAGGACGGGATAAATATTTTGAAAGTGCCAATGCAGCAAATATCTTACAGGTTTCAACAGGTTGAAGATTAAAAAAGCCCAACGGTATCCATGATCTGGAACCGTTAATGTTTTTACCAAAAACGAAGGTGGCCATCATAAGTATAATGCCTATAACATAACTGATGTTGGCAGTCGCTGTAAAAAATTTACTATCCGTGAGTAAAATCAGGATGGCAATAACGGCAGAAATCGCAAGAAATAATATCTGCCTGGAATAATTTTTTTTCAGGCCGGTTATATTTTGCAGTATATTTTCATTAGCGTGATACTCGACCGAGAAAATACATAGTATACCAATAGTTACAAAAATGATGTATAACCAGATGCTTACCCAATCAATTCCTTTTGATATAATTACTTTATCATTCATTAAAATATAACCGGATTTTATTTTACTAAACCTGTATCATTTGACTTTCTTTGCCTGTCAGGTAACGTAGCCTCGAGTCGTTGTTTAAAGTCTTCATCGCTTTTTGGAGAAGGTAACGTATCAGTTAGTAAATTTTCTTTTTGCTTGAACTTTTTCAATTTATCCAATGCTTCAGTATCATCTTCTTCATCAATTTCCATTGTATCTTTTGCGCTCTTAAGGTATCCCTTTTCCATAAGATACGAGGTATCTTTTGCATGCATTACTGAATCACGGCGCCTTATAGCATCGTAAATGCGGGCGGGCATAAGATTTAATTTTGAAAGCACATCTATCCTGGCTTTTCTATCTGGTTCGGGAATGGAATCCTTTAAATATTGTTCAATCATAAGGCTTGCAATTGGCGCAGCCGACGAAGCCCCGAAACCTGCATTTTCACAAATGACCGCAATAGCAATTTCAGGATTTTCCCGTGGAGCAAATGCGGCAAAAAAAGCATGAGATTTTTGCTTAACTCCTTTATAATAATTTTCTACAGTACCCGTCTTTCCGCAAACGGTAATTCCCGGAACTTTCGCTGCCGCACCCGTTCCTCTTTCCATAACACCCTGCATGCCATCATGCACCGCATTAAAGACGGTATCCGGTATAGACAGTGGATGGTGTTTAACTTTGAAAGAATCCAGCAAACCATACGTATCGCCCCCTTCAATTGAATCTACCAGGTGCGGAGTTATATACCACCCCTTGTTAGCAAGGTAGGCCATTTCATTGGCCACCTGAACAGGAGTAACATTCACTTCTCCCTGCCCTATGCTTACTGATCGAAAAGTGCAAAAATTCCAGTGCCCTTCTCCATAAATCTTATTATAAGTGTTGGGTGTTGGGATTAAACCACTTTTTTCCGTAGGAATATCTATTCCTAATTTATGGCCAAGCCCGAAAGAGTACATATAATTATCCCATACTTTAAGACTGCTGTCTACTGAACCATATGCAGGATTATTAATTGAACGCTGCATTACATTCGCAAAATACGTATTGCATGAAACCGTTATGGCCTCCTTCAAATTAAAATAACCAGGGTCGAGGCAGCCCATTGGCCTGCCACATCCATAAAACGCACCAGTGCACAAAAACCTCGTAGAAGTGGAAATTACTCCTTCCTGCAGACCTATTAATGCCTGCAATGTTTTGAATGTTGAGCCGGGCGAATAGTAAGCATTTACAGTTCTGTTAATCATTGGCAGCCGTGGATCCAACAGTAGTTCGGCAAAATGTTTCTTTCTTTCCGAGCCGGTTAAAAGCCCCGGATTGTAAGTAGGGCTGCTCACCATAGCTAACACACCGCCGGTTTTAGGATCGAGTGCCACTATAGCGCCAATCTTATTTTCCATTAAATGTTCCCCCAACATTTGCAATTGTACATCAAGCGCCAAATGCATGTTGCTACCGGGTATTGCAGCAGTATCGTATCTTCCTTTTTCAAGCCTGTCTGTTAACCGGTTCTTATTATCCCTTTTCCAAAACTCTATGCCCCGCTGGCCCATTAACACTTTTTCATAACTGCGCTCTAAGCCTGTCCTACCTGCATAATCTCCCATTTGATAACCTTCATCTTCATGCCTTTTCAAAAAAGAAGAATCCACCTCCGACAAATAACCCAAAATATTGCCGCCTGCATCAAAGGGATAATCACGCACAGGCCGCTCCTGGAGGTAGAACGCAGGAACAAATTTGTACATACTCTCATTGAGCCTGGCAATTTTTGCCTGTGGCAACAATGGATCAAAAACTGATGGGCGATAACTCCTGTTTTTAATGATTGAAGTGATAATCCTCTTTTTAAATTCTGCGGTATCGATATCGAGGATATGGCAAAGGGCTGCCGTATCAAGATGCATTCCCTTCAATTTTCCTGGTGTTACCATCAGGTCGTAAATAATTGTATTACGCAAAATAACTTTTCCGTTTCTGTCAAACAGGACTCCCCTGTCAGGATAAACTACTTTTCTGAATTTACCCTGCTCATCGGCCATTACGGAATACTTTGTATTTATAACCTGGAGATTAAAAAGCCGGAGAATAATTATAAGCCCCATAAGGATGAATATAATTATAATAATATTTTTTCGGGACTGGTTAAACGCAGGCACAGATTTAAAATGATTTATGGAGGTTGAGAAAGAATAGAACGAAATACACTGCAAAAATAATATGTCTATACTGTATTTGTTCTAAATCTTTGCTTTCTTACAAATATTAATTCAGTTAACAAAATCAACAACAGGCTTATCCCGGAAGATAACAGAGTTTTCAAAATAAAATAAAAATAGCCCCCGCTTTGCAATGCTTCTAAAAAGAAAAGAAACGAATGGTGCAGCAGCGTTAAAATTGCAACATAGGTAAAATACGGAGTAAAGCCCATGCTCTTTATTGACGGTTCGTTATAATTACTTTCAGCACCTTCCTGCGAAATAAGCAGGTTAATTAAAAATGGCCTCAGGTAGGCAATAAGCACACACGGAGCTGCGTGCAGGCCATATGTTTTCGTAAAACAATCGAGCGAAAAACCGAGTAGGAAAGCAAGAACCATTACGCTACGTCTTCCCATTTTAAATGGCAGCCAAAGAATAAATAAGAAATAAATATAGGGAGTAATAAGGTGATGCAAAGGAGGAACCTGGTTAAATACAAAAACCTGCACGAGGATAAAAAGAGCAAAACGGATTATATTTTTTACGAGGCTACTCATTTTTTTTCTTTACACTCTTTAAAAGTTGCTGCGGCTCTTCTTTCTGCAGGTTATTAATTATGTAAACATATTGGAGATTATAAAAATTTGCAGCTGTTTTTACTTTTACCATATAAGTGCTGCTGGTTCGTTCATTAATAATTTCTTTGACTGTGCCGATAAGAAGGCCGTAAGGAAATTTATCGGAGAAGCCACTGGTGATTATTGAATCTCCCTTCGCAATCTTAACTTCTTTAGGAATATCTTTAAGTAAAACAACATTCGGCTGAAGGCCATCCCATATAACACTTCCTGTTTCCCCGGTTTTTTTAAGTTTTGCACTTATATTACTCTGGCGGTGAAGCAAACTCATAACCGCCGAATAATTATTACTCACGTCAACTACGGTTCCTATAACGGCATTGTTAATGTCAGTTACTCCAAGATCTGCAGCAACGCCCTGCTGTGAGCCTCTATGCAGTTGCAAATAGTTGTTTTCCTGGCTCACGGAATTACCTACTACTTTCGCCGGCATATATAAATACTTTCTTTGTTGCTGAAGTGTATCTATTCTTATAGTATCGATCGAAAGCTTCGTTACTGTATCCGGCAATTCAAAATTCTCCTTCAACTTATTATATAGAATTTCATTTGCTTTTACGAGAGAATCATTCGTTTTTTTAAGCTGAAAATAATATTCAACATCATTAAATTGCTTGCTAATTCTGCCAGTGACTTCACCCGCAGCAGCCGAGTACACCGCGTGGTGATAGCGGTTGTAGTTGAAGAGCATAAATAAAGCGATGCCCATCAGGAATAAAAAGAAAAGGAAATTAAAATAAATTCGGATAAAAATAAAAATATTACGCATAAAGTAACCTCGTCAGCTTTTTATCTTTAAGAATAATATTTTGAAATTATTTTTTTGTGATACAATCGTATTATCCTTTCGAAGATTTTTAATTTTTAAACCGGTTTTTGGGTAGCGATATTGAAACGAGCTAAAGTATCAGGTTAAGAATTAGTCTATCTCATCACAAATGGGTACCGGTCGTAATGCTTCAGCGCAAGTCCTGTGCCTCGTACGACGCTTTTCAACGGGTCATCTGCGATATGAACAGGGAGTTTAATTTTAGCAGCAAGCCTTTTATCGAGACCTCTCAGCAAAGCACCGCCTCCCGTGAGGTATAACCCACGCCGATAAATATCCGATGCAAGTTCCGGTGGAGTTGTTTCGAGTGCTTTTAAAATTCCTTCTTCGATCTTAAATATGGATTTGTCAAGGGCCTCAGCAATTTCCTGGTAACTTACCATTATTTGTTTCGGAATACCTGTTACCAGGTCTCTTCCATTTACCGGCATGTCTTCAGGCGGGTTATCAATATCTTTCATAGCTGCGCCAATTTGAATTTTTATTTGCTCTGCCGTACGCTCGCCAATAAGCAGGCTATGGTACCTGCGTAAGGCTTCCATTATATCTGCCGTAAACTCATCCCCCGCAATGCGAATGGACTGGTCGCAAACAATCCCTGCAAGCGCTATTACAGTAATTCCGGTAGTTCCTCCTCCAATGTCAATAATCATATTGCCTACGGGCTCTTCAACATCTATTCCTATACCGAGGGCAGCAGCCATAGGCTCATGAAGAAGGTAGACTTCTTTTGCGCCGGCCTGCTCAGCACTATCTCTTACGGCACGTTTTTCCACTTCAGTAATGCTGCTTGGAATACAAATCATCATTCGCCAACTGGGCGGAAATAAAGGCTTTTTAGGATAGATTTTTTTTATCATTTCCCGTATCATCAATTCGGCAGCATTAAAGTCTGCTATCACACCGTCCTTTAAAGGTCGTACAGTACGAATGCTTTCATGGGTTTTCTCATGCATCATCAATGCTTTTTTGCCCACCGCCAGTATATTTTTTGGATTATTACGATCTAATGCCACAATTGATGGCTCATTCACCACTACTACGTCGTTATGAATTATAAGTGTATTTGCAGTACCAAGATCAATGGCTATTTCCTGTGTAAAAAAATTAAAAAGGCCCATGTTTTATTGGAAGTATATTGAAAAATTACTAATGGATGCAAAGTTGTAGGAAATAATTTGAATTAACAATTGTAAACAGGTTTAGATTTAAGGCTTTGGATGATGAATGAAACTGATTTTATATGCTTAACGCAGAATTGTGAGAATTTATGCGAAATCTTAAATTTAAAATGGAATATACCTTTATGAAATGAAGTAAATCCAGGGAATTGAGGCAATATCATTTTATAAATTCATAGCCGATATCTCTCCTGTAGTAGATGCCTTCAAAGTGAATTTGTCGTAAAATTTCTTTTGACAGTTCAATTGCTTCGGCAAGGGAATCTGCAAGTGAAGAAACTGCGAGTACTCGGCCGCCGTTAGTTACAATAGCATTGTCTTCCTGCTTTGTGCCGGCATGAAAAACCATAGCGCCACCGTCTGCTCCAATATGTTTTATAGCCTCCGGGTTTTCAAGATATCCAAAATCAATTTCAATTCCTTTTTTATATTCGAGGGGATAACCTTCACTCACCGCAACGATTGTTGCAGCACATTTTTTGTCAATACTTATTTTTTCTGAATGGAGTTTTTTGTTATCAGCAGCAATCAATAATTTAACCAAATCATTTTTTAAACGCAACAGTACTACTTCTGTTTCAGGATCACCCATGCGGCAATTGTATTCAATAACCATCGGCTCGTCATTCACTTTTATCAGCCCAAAAAATATAAATCCCTTGTAGTCTATCTTCTCTTTCTTTAGTCCACTTATAGTCGGTTCAATAATTTTCTTGATCACTTTTTCCATGAAGATTTCTGTTGCAAAGGGCACAGGGCTCACAGCGCCCATTCCGCCGGTGTTAAGGCCGGTATCATTTTCACCGATTTTTTTATAGTCTTTTGCTTCCGGAAAAAGTAAATAATCTTCCCCATCAGTAAGAATGAAAACACTTAATTCGATGCCATCGAGGAATTCTTCGACCACAACTTTTTTACCCGCCACTCCAAATTTTGCCTTCTGTATAATTAATTCATACTCCCCTACCGCTTCAACATAATTATGGCAGATAATAACGCCTTTGCCACCGGCTAGTCCGTCTGCCTTAAGAACAACAGGTAACTGATGATTTTTAATATAAGCAACTCCTTCTTCATAAGATTCAGCATCAAATTCTTTGTAATAAGCCGTTGGAATATTATGCCTTTTCATAAAGGCTTTTGCAAAAGCTTTACTCCCTTCAAGTTCTGCACCTTTAGCGGATGGGCCGGTAATAATAATATGCTGTAGCTGCTTATCGCTTTTGAAAAAGTTATAAATACCCTTTACAAGAGGCTCTTCAGGGCCAACAATTACGAGCTCTATTTTTTTATCAATACATACCTTTTTGATTGAATTGAAATCAGTGACATCAACATCGATGTTTTCACCATACTGAGCAGTACCGGCATTTCCAGGGGCTATATATAATTTAGTACAAAGCTCACTCTGGCTAATTTTCCAACAAAATGTATGTGCTCTGCCGCCGGCACCAAGAATAAGTATTTTCAAAAGATCGAATTTTAGTTTTAAAAGAAAGAGTCGCAAGTTAGGAATTAAGGTTTTTAATTCCTTGCCAGACGTATAAGAATTAATAATAAGGTTAGATTCTTACAATAAAATTGAATTCCGGTATTTAGAATTTATCTGTATTTTACAAAACGATTATGCTTGTAATTTCATTTTTTAAAAGAAACTAACTAATATGCAAGATCAGTTAATACCAATTGACTTAGAAGAATCTCGAAAAGGTAAACACCCAAAATCTTTATATGTTCTTTTTCTTACTGAAATGTGGGAAAGGTTTGCCTATTATTTAATGGTAGGAATTTTACTTCTTTACTTAATTGACGACAAAACCGGTGGTAAAGGGTTCACAGAAAAAATGGGTGCCGATGTTGTAGGAAGTTTCATTGCCCTGGTTTATCTGACACCTTTCATAGGAGGTTTGCTTGCTGACAGGTATTTGGGCTATATAAGATCAATTTTTTTAGGAGGTAGCTTAATGTCGCTTGGGTATTTTGGACTTGCCCTTCCGGGAGATACTGCCCTGTATGTTTCTCTTGGTTTGATAATCGTGGGGAACGGCTTTTTTAAACCTAATATTTCTACTTTACTTGGTAATATTTACAATCGTGAAGATTTAAAACCACTTAAGGATAATGCGTATAACATTTTTTATATGGGCATTAACGTCGGGGCATTGGTGTGTAATTTTGTCGCCGCGTATTTAAGAAATCAATATGGTTGGGGTTATGCTTTTGCAGCCGCGGGTGTTGGGCTTATAATTGGAATGATTGTTCTTGCTACGTCGCTGAAAGATGTAAGAAAAGGAGAAGTGAAAAGAGAAACAAGAGCAGAAGATATGCCTACCGGGAAAATCTTCGGTTATGTATTTTTACCTGCTATTATCGCTGCTATTATTGGCTGGCTGGTACCTACATATCTTTTTGGAACGACTATCATGGGCAGCCAGTCAAATGATGCATTTATATTTGCCTGCCTGCCTATTATTGCTTTTTATGTCTCGTTATATATGGGGGCTAAGGGCCAGGACAAAAGAGGTATTGGTGCATTGTTATTCATTTTTGCCATTTCAATTATTTTCTGGACTATCTATAATCAAAACTCGACAGGCCTTACCTTATGGGCGCAAAAACATACAGACAGAACTGTTTCACCAACAACCGAAAAAATTGCAGGTACTTTAGGCTTTCTTCAAACGGTAAGCGACAGCCCGAGATTGGTAGACAAGGTTGATAAATATTTTGTGAATATAAAAGATAAATCCCCTGTTGCAGACTCGACTGGCGAATACGACAGCCTCGCCGACGGTAATATTGTTGATAAAAAAACCAAAACAATCCAGGTAATGGGCCCAGACCCATACTTTAATAACGTTCCGGCAGATAAAAGACCCCCGGGCGGAAGTGAAAAGCTTGCCAACACTGAATTGTTTCAATCGATAAATCCGTTGTTTATTGTTGTACTTACTTTGATTTTTGTGCCCTTTTTTGGCTACCTCCGAAAACGAAATAAAGAGCCTACTACAGCCACCAAGTTCGGGATGGCATTATTTATTTCCGGGCTTTCATCACTGGTAATGGTTTTTGCAATACTATCGGTTCCGTCTGTTTATACCGATAAAACCTCAGCTATCTGGCTTTGGGGAACATATTTTGTTTTTACAATCAGTGAGATATTTTTGAGCCCTATCGGTTTATCACTTGTATCGAAACTTGCTCCTGCACGGCTCACAGCATTATTGATGGGGGGCTGGTTTTTATCAACCGCAATAGGTGGAAAAATTGCCGGTGTTATGACAAGCTTTTGGGATGAATTTACCGATAAAAAGGTGTTTTTCCTGATACTAGTTATTGCTGCGTTTATTGGAGGAATTTTAATTTTCAGCCGGTTGAAATCGCTTAATAATATAGTGAAAGAGAAAACGGGGTCGGCATGATATTGCTTAAGAAAAAATTGAAGTACTGAAGTTGTAAGAACTCTTTGAGGCTTTTTGCAGAACAGGACGAAAAAAATTAATTACCTGGCTATGCGAAATATTAAGGGCTTTGTTTCTGTCGATATGTAATTAATTACTCCTTCCGAATTTGTCAAGACTCATTAGACAAAATTCATAAGGTCATATTGCTTCCCTAGTATTTCTTTATCATCAGCGCCAAGCCATTTATTCAAAACTGTCGCGTAAACATTTTTGAAATCAACGGTATGCTTTAGATCACCTTCGTTTAGATCATTTAGATCGGGCATCGCATTTAGCAAACCTTTTCGCTTTAATCCTCCTCCAATAAAAAACATATTATTTGCCGTACCATGATCTGTTCCGCCACTTGCATTTTGCGCAACCCTTCTTCCAAATTCACTAAAAGTCATAAGCATTACGTCCTGGAAACGATTATTCTCTTTCAGGTCTTTTACAAAAGCATTGATGGCGTCATTCAATTCAGTAAACAATCTTTTCTGCTGATTTTCCTGGTTTACATGTGTATCAAAGCTGCCAAGGCTCACATAATAAACCCTGGTATTTATGTCGCTCAATATGAGTGACGAAATTGTTTTCAAATTTTTCCCTAATTCAGTTGCGGGGTATGATTGTGTTGTTGGATGCAGCTTACTCTGCTGAAAAATATAATCAGCGCTACTGAGTGTTTCACTTAAAGTTTTGTAGAGATAATCAACAGTTTCTTCACCGGGCTCATGGGCTGCATTTATTTGTTTGAAATATTTTTCATGAGTGGTGTTGTACAGCCGCCTTGGATCTTTTACGGCAAGCCCTTTATTATTTTCCCCTTTTAATGCAAGACTTAAAATATCATCTACTTCAAGCGCCTGTGTTGGCTTGCTGCAGCCACGGCATTGTGCGTCGAGGTAACGACCCAACCAACCAGTATATGTATATTTATCACTATCACTGGCGCTTTGCCATATATCCATGCTGCGAAAATGTGATCGATCAGGATTAGGATAACCTACACTATTCATTATTCCAAGATTACCTTCATCGAAGAGTTGTTTAAAAGCAGGCAACGCCGGGTTAATCCCGGCCTCATCTGTAAGCAATAATGCTTTATCTTTTTCAATTCCCAGCCTGGGACGTGATTTATAATAAATATCATTTCTAACAGGAATAATTGTATTAAGCCCATCATTGCCACCGCTGAATTGCAATACAACCAAAACCTTATTTCCTGGTGGCACTCTTGTTTTTCCATCAAAAGCCTTCAGGAATTTTGGCATCATTAGAGATGCTGTGGCCAGCGAGCCTATTTGTAAAAATTCTTTTCGTTTAAATAACATTTCTAAAAATTAAAAAAGCACCTGTTTAATTGTTGTCAGCATAATTGATATTCCGGTGTACTCATCAGTTCAACAATGGTTGATTTAATGTATGCGTCCCTGGAATTTTTTTCAACATACCTTTCGATAATATTTGCTTCTATTTTACTTTTTGTTTGCAGTACAATACCACTTATTTCCTGCAGTAAATTTTCCTTTGAGGTTTTATCAAAAACTTTTGTTACTGAGTTCCAGTCAACTGTTACATTTACCTGTCTCACTTTCGGTTTGGTATCAGCGCCTTCCATTCCCATCATAGTATCATCATCGTCCTTTGGCTTCACTACAAATTCGTCGGCATTGGTAAGAATTTGAGGGATGCGCATCCGCAACATCAATGCACTGCTGTCTATCCAGTTTTTTCCACCGGGCCATCCTGCAACATTTGGTGGGTAAAATAATATTTGCCCAAGAGCCCTCTGAAATAATAATTGCATTTCAGGTTTTTCAAGTTCTAGCGGAATTAACCTGCGAATACCCACCAATAACTCCACAGGTGATTTTATGCGGGTACCAATATTTTTATCATCATAGAACCAGGCACTGTTGTAAATATCGGCAAGCAATTTTTTTATATCATACCCGCTTTCATAAAATCTTTTTGAAAGCAATTCAATTTTAGAAGGATCGGGCACGTCATTTACAAAATATCTGTAAATTTTTTGAGTAATGTATTTGGCAGTTTGTTTTTGTTCCAATAAAATATCAATGATATCATCTCCATTAAAATTTCCTGTTCTACCTAAAAAAGTTTTGTTGCCGTTATCATGCTGAAAAGGCCTGTCAATAAATTCGCTTCTTAAATTGAAACCCCATCCGGTAAATGCACGAGCTCCTTCCTTTACATCATTCTCTGTATAGTTTCCGCGGCCCATGGTAAAAAGCTCCATCACTTCCCGGGCAAAGTTCTCATTGGGGTGTTGTTTTTTATTTTGCTGATTGTTGAGAAAAGAAAGCATTGCAGGGCTCTTACTCACTTCCCTCAAAAGATCACCAAAATTTCCCAGGGCATTTTCACGGATAGTATTTAAAAGCTGCTGCTGAAAATAAATATTGATAACCCTGCAGGCAAAATGCCCGTGCCAGAAAAGGCTCATTTTTTCCCTTACCTGTGCCTCACTATTTATCATTGCACCAAGCCAGGTAAGATTAAGGTTTTTAAGACCCTCCACAGATTGTTTCCGTAACATTTTCTTTTGATCCTTGTCCAGTTTTTGCATCATTCCTACATCCTGCACCCCTTTTACGAGGCCATCAAATAAGTTGGAAGCCACATTAAATTGTTCGGGTTTTTTTGCGGAAGTTTTTAAAAGAACCTGGTATAATTCTTTTTGAGAAATTTCTTCAAGTTGGGCTGCATTTTCAGCCATGGGGCCAAATGCAGCCCTCCATAACAGATGTTGATTTTTTACTTGATTAGATACTGCCATTTGAATTTGTTTCCCGAAATGAAAATTGTAGTCTTTTTACAATAAGTAAAAAATTTGGATAGAAATAAGACTTAAAGGAAAGACGTGAGTTTAACGCCCTTTCTCCTTAAAACTAAGTAAACCGACAGTATAATTTATTGGATCAAAGTTTTTTTAACTTCAAATTAATTTTTAAAAGCTATAACAGAAATCACCTGATTTCTTTGTCACTAAAATACTTATGCAAGACCGATGGAAGTCGAATGCCATTTTCATGCTGGTTATTTTCAAGCAATGAAGCAACAATTCTTGGCAGCGCTAGTGAGGAACCATTCAAACTATGAATCAGTTGAGTTTTACCCTCCTTATTTTTAAAACGTATTTTCATCCTGTTGCTTTGGAACGTTTCAAAATTACTAACTGAGCTTACCTCGAGCCATTTTTCCTGTGCGGCACTGTACACTTCAAAGTCGTAAGTAAGCGCGGAGGCAAAGCTCATATCGCCACCGCATAAACGCAGAATACGATAAGGGAGTTCAAGATTCTGTAAGAGCCTTTCTACATGGCTTACCATTTCTTCCAAAGCGTCATAACTTTTTGCAGGATGCGCCAGTTGCACTATTTCAACCTTATCAAACTGGTGTACACGATTTAGCCCACGAACATCTTTTCCGTAACTGCCCGCTTCTCTGCGAAAGCAGGGTGTGTAGGCAGTCATTTTTACCGGAAGCCCGGTTTCCTTAATTATTTCATCGCGGTAAATATTCGTAATGGGTACTTCTGCAGTGGGTATAAGAAATAGACTGTCTTCATTTACAAAATACATCTGCCCTTCCTTATCCGGCAGTTGCCCGGTACCATAAGCGCTGGCTTCATTTACCATCAATGGTGGCTGGTACTCAATGTATCCTGCGGCTGTATTATAGTCCAGGAAGTATTGTATGAGGGCACGTTGCAGTTTCGCTCCTCTATTTTTATAAAATGGAAACCCGCTGCCTGTTACCTTATTTCCTAATTCAAAATCAATTAAATCATATTTTTTGGCAAGTTCCCAATGAGGCAATGCATCTTTATACAATTTTGGCCTGTCGCCGCCTTCTTTCACAATTTCATTTTCTGCAGGCGTTTTCCCGGTTGGAACACTTGTATGCGGAAGATTGGGAAGCTTAACCAATTCTTCCTGGAGCGTGCTGTCAATCGCATTAAGTTTCTCATTTACCGGCTGCAAAAGAGTCTTCAATTTAGCGACTTCGGCCTTTATTTCTTCGGCCGCATCTTTCTCTCCTTTTGCCATTGACTGTCCAATATTTTTTGACAGTGTATTTATTTTTGCCTGTGTTTCCTCAAACTCAACCTGCAATTTTTTTCTTTCATCATCGAGTTCAATAATGCGATCTATCATTGCAGTATCCGTAAAATTTTTTACGGCTAATCTTCTCACAATCTCTTCCCTATTATTTTTTATAAAATTTACCTGTAACATTTTTAAATTAAATTAACCTTCCACAATCCGGTTCGCAAATATAACACTGAGACGGCAACAGCTTGCTCATTATCATTTACTCCATTAAAAAATAACCCAGTGATTCGCATCATTAAGAGAAATGTTTTTAATTTAATTTTGTAAGATGCAGCATGCAACCGATGATCTTCAAACGAGGTGGTGGAAACTGGAAGAAAAATTCATAAATAAATTTGGGAAAAAACCCGATGTGGAAGCTATTCTATTCTTAATTGGCATCCAGGAAATCGGGAATTTCAAAAAGAAATTTTCGAAAGAACAAAAGCAGGACCTGATGCACGTAGCGGTATGCTCCTTGCTTTCTCAAAGCGGCTACTATAAAGTTGAAGGTCACGACGACGAAGGCTGGCCCCATTTTCTTCAACTGAAGCCATTACCACAATATAATATGATAGAGCAGGAAAATTTTCTGAAAGATCATATATTGCTTTACTTTGATAATATAGGTGATCCTTTTTCTGACTTTTAAAAATTAGAATGGAAAAATTATTTTACGCAGCGATTCTCTTTTGCATTGTTTCATGTTCTGCAACAAAAAAAACTTCAGTAAGTGAAACACAGCAAAAACGAGTGATGATCTCAACAGATTTTGGAACCATTGTTTTGAAATTGTATAACAAAACACCTTTGCACCGCGACAATTTTGTAAAGCTTGTAAAGGAACATTTTTTTGACAGTCTTCTATTTCACCGGGTAATAAAGGATTTCATGATACAGGGCGGTGATCCTGACAGCAAGCATGCTAACCAAGGGGAATTGCTGGGTGAAGGCTCTTTAAAATATACTATTCCTGCGGAATTTGATACATCACTCTTTCATAAAAAAGGAGCGCTGGCGGCAGCAAGAGAAGGAGATGAAACCAATCCTGAAAAGCGTAGCAGCTCAACCCAGTTTTATATTGTTGATGGAACGACAGCTACCGATGGCGAAATGGATAGAATGGAAGCCAAACTTAAAATTAAAATTCCTGAAAATCATCGCCAGATATACCGGACAATTGGAGGCACACCGTTTCTTGATATGAACTATACCGTGTTCGGAGAGGTTATTAGTGGCCTCGATGTATTAGATAAAATTGCAAGTGTTGCTACAGATGATAACAACAGGCCCTTACAAAATATAAGAATGAAAATAACAATGCTAAGATAGATTGATTAGAAATTATTAATTTGCGAACCGGTTTAAATAAATATAAAACAGCCTCATGAACTTTCCCGAAAATTTAAAATATACAAAAGACCACGAATGGGTATCAATAGAAGGAGATATTGCCACTATTGGAATTACTGATTTTGCGCAGCATGAGCTTGGCGATATTGTGTATGTTGAAATTGAGACAAAGGGAAAAGCGCTTTCGGCTGAAGCTGTATTTGGAACAGTGGAAGCGGTGAAAACAGTTAGCGATCTTTTTCTTCCCGTATCAGGAACTATTACTGAAATAAACCCTATACTCGAATCTGAACCGGAAAAAGTGAACAATGACCCTTATGGTGATGGATGGATGATAAAGATGAAGGTGGATAATCCGGACGATGTTGCTAAACTTATGGATGCAGAGGCTTATCAAAAAGTTGTAGCATAGAAAATTTTTTAATAGCGCTGATGCCAAAAATTTCGATAAAAAAATTTCTGCCAGGCATTGCCTGGTTTTTTATTGTACTCGTGCTCACCTGTCTTCCGGGAGATGATATCCCAAAGGTAGGATGGCTCAACAAAATTTATTTTGACAAATGGGTTCATGTCGGGATGTTTGGCGGACTTACCTTTTTATTCTGCTGGCCCTTTTATGGATCAGATTTCTCTTCCAGGGAACGTGTTAACTATTTTATTAAGATTGCGCTGGCTGCGAGTATTTGGGGGTTGGCAATTGAATTTATACAGCGATACTATGTTAACGGCAGGAGCTTTGACCTTTTTGATTGGGCTGCCGACAGTGCCGGAGCATTGGTCGCTTTTCTTTTTTGCAGGAAAAGGTTTACAAAATTTCCCCGCTGACAATTGAATGCTATTTTTTCATCCTTGCACCCTAAATTTTTAATTAATACATTTGCTTTATGGAAAATCTTGAGAACATGGAATACAATACCACCCGAAACCATTTGGAAATAAGGGAATATGGCCGCCATATACAAAAAATGGTGGAGTATGTTTTAAAAATAGAAGACAGGGAGAAACGCCAAAAAAATGCCTATGCCATTATTGAGTTAATGGGCTTTTTAAATCCTCATTTAAAAAATGTGGAAGATTTCAGGCACAAATTATGGGATCATCTTTTTTTGATTAGTGATTTTAAACTGGATGTTGACAGCCCTTATCCTATACCAACCCGTGAAACGTTAAAGGCAAAGCCGGAGCGGCTCTCTTATCCAAAAAGATATCCAAGATATAACCATCTTGGTAAGAATATCGAGATCGTTATTGACAAAGCACTACAGGAAGAAGATGGCGACAAACGCCAGGGCTTTGCAAATGCCATTGCATACTATATGAAGCTTACTTATAGTAACTGGCATAAAGAACTTGTGCATGATGATAACATCCAGACGGAACTTGCATCTATTACCAAAGGAGAATTGGAGTTCAATAACCGCCCTTTTGTAAAACACCGTGTAGACAATAATCGCGAAGAATTTGGCGGCGGCGGTAAATACCGCAAAAATTTTGGTCCACGTAATAACCGTAACAACCAGGGAAGAGATAACCGGAACAACAACAGGAATAAATATTCTAAAAAGAGATATTAAACGACCTTTTATAAAATAAAAAAATAAATTGCAGCCCTGGTAATCAGAAATTGCCGGGGGTTTTTTTTATTTCAAATCTTTTTCATGGGTTCATTTGAAGTTACGGGAGGTAAAAAACTACATGGAGAAATAACACCACAAGGTGCTAAAAACGAAGCACTCCAGGTGATTTCTGCCGTATTGCTTACGGCCGAAAAAGTTACTATTCAAAATATACCTGATATTACGGACGTCAACCTTCAGATTGATTTGCTCGAAGGTTTAGGGGTAACAATAGAAAGACCTAACAGGCATACCTGCACTTTCCAGGCTAATAACATAAATATCGATTTTGTTTCCAGCGCCGCATTTAGAAAAATGACCGGGCGTTTACGCGGTAGCGTTATGATCGCAGGACCCATGCTGGCAAGGTTTAAAAAAGCTTATGTTCCAAAACCCGGCGGAGATAAAATCGGGCGCAGAAGGTTAGACACACACATCATAGGATTTCAAAAGCTCGGGGCTCATTTCGACTACGACGACGATGCATCTTTTTTTCTCCTGGAAACTTCTGAGTTAAAGGGCGCTGACATGCTACTTGATGAGCCAAGTGTAACGGGAACTGCGAACATCATTATGGCTGCTGTAAGAGCAACCGGCACAACCAAAATTTATAATGCTGCCTGTGAGCCCTATATACAACAGCTTTGTAAAATGCTCAACAGCATGGGTGCAAAAATCTCCGGTGTTGGCAGCAATATGCTTACGCTCGAAGGAGTAGAGGAGTTGCACGGAACTACTCATACGATACTTCCTGATATGATTGAAGTGGGTTCATTTATTGGGCTTGCGGCCATGACGCAAAGTGATATTGTTATTAAAAATGCAGGTATTAACCATCTTGGAATTATTCCCGAAAGATTTCAACAACTTGGCATTAAATTGAATTTTACGGGTGATGACATCCATATTCCTGAACAGGATCTTTATGAAGTACAAACATTTTTGGATGGCTCAGTACTTACAATATATGATCATCCCTGGCCGGGATTTACACCTGATTTACTAAGTATAATCCTGGTAGTTGCCACACAGGCAAAAGGCAGTGTGCTCGTACACCAGAAAATGTTTGAAAGCCGTTTGTTTTTTGTAGATAAAATAATTGAAATGGGAGCACACATTGTTTTGTGCGATCCCCACAGGGCAGTGGTAATAGGACTTGAGAGAAAATATAATTTAAGAGGAATACAAATGAGCAGCCCCGATATAAGAGCAGGAGTTGCTTTGCTGATTGCAGCTTTAAGCGCCGAGGGTAAAAGCATCATACAAAACATTGAACAAATTGATAGGGGTTATCAAAACATTGATGAAAGATTAAAGAAATTAGGGGCGCAAATTGTGAGGCAATAGAGAGCTATGAGCGGTGAGTGGTGAGCCGTGAGAGAGAGTGCAATAAGAATAAACACTGCTTAATTCGTGTAATTCGTGGCCAAAAAATTCGTGTAACGACGTATGGATAAAAAATATAATAAACTAATATTAATTACAGCTCCATCAGGTGCAGGCAAAACGTCGATAGTTAATTACCTTCTTGAAAAATTTCCACAACTGGCATTTTCAGTTTCTGCCACAACCCGCAAACCACGACGTAATGAGAAAGAGGGGGTAGATTATTATTTCATTTCTGAAGAAGAATTCAGAGAACGAATTCATCATAAAGAATTCCTGGAATGGGAAATGGTGTACGAAGGAAAATATTATGGTACTTTAAAAACAGAAATAGAGCGTTTATGGTCTGAAAACAAAATACCTGTTTTGGACATAGATGTACAAGGGGCTATTCATGTTCAGCAGCAGTACCCGGTAAATACTATGTCGGTTTTTATACAGGCACCTTCATTGGAAGAATTGAGGAACAGGCTTCAAAGCCGCGGTTCAGAAACTGATGAGTCGTTGCAGGCCCGTGTAAGTAAATCGTCTTTTGAAATGACCTTTAAGAAACATTTTGAAAATGTTGTAATTAATAAAGATTTCAAAACCGCCTGTGCTGAAGCAGAAAAAATTGTGTCCGCGTTTCTTGAAAGTCATTAAATATTTCCTGGCCGTTAAATAAAAGTAAACTTAGAATTTTTTCTACCCCTTTGATCTGTCACAAAAGAGCAGTTTTTATGATTAACTTACACCAAAGCATGTTCATTTTCAATTTTTTATTTTTGTAATATGGACTGGATGACAATTATAGCCATTGCGGCCTCGGTGCTTCTTATTGGATTTTTCTCAGGAATAGAGATTGCATTTGTTTCAGTAAGCAAACTATCGATCGAGTTAAGAAAAAAACAAGGCAATTATGCAGGTAGAACCTGGGCAGCATTTATGGAAAAACCTGCCCGCTTCATAGGAACCAATCTTGTTGTTTTAAATATTTTACTGGTCACCTATGGCTTGCTTTGGAGTGATATACTTAATAGTGTATGGAAATACTGGGGCATTGCAAATCCTTTTATTAAACTTGCCGCAGAAACATTTATATCCACAATTTTGCTTTTGTTTTTTGAATTTATTTTCAAAGCCATTTTTCGGGCAAAGGGAAATGCCATCACCGGCAGTATCATCATAACGTTTTTTACGAGTTTTTTTTATGCTCTTTTTGCATGGATCGCTTCTTTTTTTGTAAACATTGCCGAGTGGATGCTTAAATATATTTTTAATGTCAAACTTCAGAATAAAAGTGATGCGTTTACAAAAATTGATTTGGAACATTTTATACAGCAAAGTAAAATGAACGACAATGAAGACAATGAAGAAATGAATAATGAATTATTTGAAAATGTTTTATCGTTGGGTGATATCAAAATACGGGAATGCCTTATTCCCCGCAAGGAAATTGAATCTATAGATATCAATTCATCTTTATCAGACGTAAAAAATCGTTTTATAGAGACTAAGCTTAGCAAGCTTGTCGTGTTCGACAATAACATCGACAACATCCAGGGATATATTCACCAGTTGGATATGTTCAGAAATCCACAAAGCCTGCGATCGGTGCTGCTTCCCATTCCAACGATTCCCGAAAGTATGAGCGCTACCGACCTTATTGATAAATTTACAAGAGAACGAAAAAGTATTGCATGGGTTGTTGATGAATTTGGTGGTACTGCCGGCATTGTAACCATGGAAGATTTGCTGGAAGAAATTTTCGGGGATATCAATGATGAATATGACATCAGTGAAGAGTTTGTTGACAAACAGATTTCAACCACTGAGTATGTTTTAAGCGGAAGGCTGGAACTTGATTACCTGGCCGATAAATACAAAATGGAATTCAGGGAAATTGAAGAAACGGAAACTTTGTCGGGTTATATCATTAGCCAGCATGAATCCATCCCAAGGCAAAAAGATCGCATTATTATTGACGATTACCAGTTTGATATTTTAAGTGTGAGTGAAACCCGCATTGAAACGGTAAAATTAAAAGTCCTCAGATGATTAGATTAAGTAAAAATTTTATCATTGGCTACATCCTGGTCTTTACATAAATATTACCGGCGGATTAATCTAAATTTTACAACCCACAATGGTTATTGCAGTTAATACAAGGTTTCTTGTAAAAGATAATCCGGGTAACTATGGAAATTTTATAAAAGAAGTTTTTTCGAGAATAACCCAGTCGCACAAGGAACACACCTTCATTTTTATTTTTGATAAACCTTACGACAGTGCTTATGTTTTTTCTGAAAATATAATACCCGTCGTAACAGGCCCGAAGGCAAACACTCCTGCGAAGTGGTATATCTGGTATAACATTAAAATTCCTGCGATACTTAAAAAATATAAGGTCGACGCTTTTGTAAGCCCTGATGGACTTTGCTCATTAACCTCCCGAATACCCCAATGTTTCTTATTACACGATCTCAATTTTTTGAATAAACCCTTATTCATGAAGAAGAGTCATATTTTATTTTATAAAAAATTTATTCCCTGCTTCCTCGAAAAATCTAAGGTCATCGTTACAACATCCGGGTTTGTCAAAACAGGCATCATAAAAAATTATAAAACAAGCGACGAAAAGATAGAGGTTGTTTATGAAGGACCCGGTGAGGCCTTCAGGGCTGTTCCTGGTGAAGAAAAAGAAATTGTAAAAGCAAAGTATGCTGATGGCAACGAATATTTTCTTTATGCGGTTGAGATAAGCCCCTACAATAATTTGCTTAATTTACTAAAGGCTTTTTCTGCCTTTAAAAAAAGACAAAAAAGCGGTATGCAATTGTTGATTGCAGGAAAGCCCGGATTGAAATATGAAGCATTTCTTGAAGACCTTCGTCTTTTCAGGTTTAAAGAGGAAGTAAAAATTTTAGACGGGTTGCCGCATGAAGAAATTGTAAGAGTAACAGCATGCGCATACGCGATGATGTATCCTTCAACACAGGAAAATGTTACACAACAGATCCTCGGCATCTCGAGAAGCGGCGTTCCTGTAATTACATCCTCATCGGGCGCTATGCCTGAAATTTTTGGAGATGCTGCATTGTATGCAGACCCTGAAAGTTTTAAAGATATTGCAGTACAAATGATGCTCATTTTCAAAGATGAAAATTT
>JBBSPK010000002.1:0-70382 GCA_038258875.1 Chitinophagales bacterium | reverse complement strand
TTCTGTCCCTAAAAGTTCATTTCGTCGCCAGGTAATTATAATCTGCCAGCAATTTTTCCAAGAAATCAATGGCATATAAATCGGTAGTGATTTTTAAAACCTCCTGCACTTTGAATGCGACACGTACACAGGTTTGTGTATTGTGATTTTTGTAAAACTGGTTGATTACATTTTTGATTGTATTAATGTCCCTGTCGGAAAGTTTTAAGACTTCCGGAAATTTTACTACATAATTAGCTTGTTCAATTTCCATGAAAATAGTATCCTGCACTGAAAATAAAGACCTGGTATTTACCACCACCGTATTGGCAGCCAAATCACCGAGGCGCTGATTTTTTTTTGTAACAGCAATAATGATTACGACGATAATTCCAAAGAACCCGGTAATTAAAATATAAACGACAAGGCTTTCCTTTGTAAGAATAGTATATCCAAAAAAGAATGGCCATTCAAAAGCTTTAAACATCCAACGAACTATAAACTGGCTTAGTTCGGGTTCGCCACCGTCAAGGCTTATCACCCGTATATTCATAAGCTTTTTACCAATCGTTTGACCGTGCATCATAACTTCCGCAACCAATGAGTACAACAACATGGGTACAGAAATCGTAAGAATATCAAGGCCCATATGATTTTTTAATATTTCCTTGCTCACCATGTTAAACCCGCCATAATAGAAATACTTCATACTGATGAAATATAAAAGCAACAAAGTGAAATCAATGAGATAAGCGAAGAGCCTTTTGTGAAACTCAGCTATTTCAAACTCCAGGTCTATATTAAAAGGTGTAGCTATTTGTATAACGCCCATAAGGCAAATTATTATTTTAAAGATAAAGTGACGCTTTATTTTTCATTTTTTTTTGCCTCCCAAATTAATTCAATTACAAGTCGGTTATATTTGTAATTGCCTTTTTCTTTCCTAATGAAAGGCTTCTTAAATTCCTGCTGTTGTTGGCGCCCCGCCAACAATCTTATATTACTATAGAATAATAATTTTTATATTTCATCAAATGCATCTGAATTACCATACAGAATTTTTAACAGGAACTATTTATAATTGGGAGCATTTATTAAAAGACGATCATTACAAACTCATTCTCTCAAATTCATTTGCATGGGTTGTGAAAAATAAAAAATGTATCATCAATGCCTTTGTTATAATGCCAAATCATTTTCATATGCTTTGGAAAATTTCAGATGGATTTGAAAGAAAAGACGTTCAGGGAGCCTTATTTAGTTTTACTGCGCATGAGTTTGGGAAATATATAAAGAAAAGCGATACTCATCTTTTGAATGAGTATTACGTAAATAAATCTGACAGAAAATTCCAGTTCTGGGAAAGAGAACCAATGGTGAAGGAATGCTGGACAAAAATTTTTTTTCGCCAAAAATTAAATTATGTGCATTTTAATCCTTGTCAGCCACATTGGAATCTCGCGACCACACCCGAACAATACAAATGGTCATCAGCAAATTTTTATGAAACAGGAATAAAAGATTTTAGTTGGATAACACATTTTAATGAATGATATAATAGCTGTTGGCGGGACGCCAACAGAAGCGGGGGTGTAGAAGTTTTCATAATGACTATATTAAATTAATAATTAATTGGTAGTATATTTTAAACGGAATTTGCCATCTGTGACATTAACCGAATCATTTCTATAAGAATTATAAGCTTTAAAATAAAAATTCCCCTTAATTATTCTATTCGTTTTGTCTAATGATATGATCTCTAAAAGACCAGTATGAGTTGCGTCAGTATCAAATCTATCCGTAGTTACGGTCGAATTTTTATACGTAGCCTTCTGTTGTAAGTTGGCATTTAAAACATAATTTAAAATAGCGATTTGTGAATGATCTAATTTTATGACACCTATCAAAAGAGCTTCATATTCCGCATTACCTCCTAATAAGAAAGTTGTATCACCAAGTATTGAACATGTAATACAATTCGCGCAGCTATTAGGGATATAACTGCTTCCATCAATTTTACATTGAAAGTAAAAATCATCTGGGCCTGGGTCGGTGGTTTTTTTACAACTGGCTGCCAGTGTAACTAATGCAATTATAAAAAGAGTGAGTATTTTTGAATGTTTCATTTTGGAGAGCTTTGGGTCTATAAATCTAAGTGAAATATTTTTTTAATAAAGAGTGAAATCACCCTTTTAGCTGATATTTTTTGGTTATGCTTGTGTCGTGTAGTTTTCATGCGAAATTTTTTCCGCTGTTAAATTATCTCAAGGCCATTCGGTTATATTTGTATTTGCCTTTATTCTCAATAGAGATTTTGATACTTCTTAAATTTTTGAAATGCGTGAAGCTAGGTTTATAAAAAAAAATGTTGATAAATGGAATCAATATCAGCATGAAGAATCGACGGACCCTGATGAAATGGCTGACAGATTTGTTACCCTGCTGGATGACCTGTCTTATTCAAAAACTTTTTACCCCCAAAGTAAAGTTACCCGCTGGATAAATGGGATTGCTGCCGGTATTTACCAAAGTATTTATCAAAATAAAAAACAAAAATATTCAAGAATATTGCTTTTTTGGAAATATGAGCTTCCATTACTTTTTCGGCGTTACCACAAAGTTTTCCTCTTTACATTTATTTTATTTACAGTATTTGTTACCATTGGAGTTGTGTCTTCCACAACAGATCCAAATTATGCCGCTGATTTTTTTAACCACAAAGTGCAACCGGGCTATTATGATGACACAATTTCGCGAATTCAAAAAGGGGATCCCTTTGGTGTGTATAAAGACTCAAACCCGTTTTCAATGTTTGTGCATATTGCATATAACAACATAAGTGTCGCTTTTAAAAGTGTGGTGTTTGGTGTTTTGTTTGGTATAGGTACTATACTTTTAATGTGGAGCAACGGGCTCATGCTCGGGTGTTTTCAATATCTTTTCTTTTCCCAGGGGCTTGGGTGGCAATCGGTAATGGTTATATGGATCCACGGCACTCTTGAAATTTCTTCCGTGGTAATTGCAAGCTGTGCCGGTCTTATATTGGGTTTTGGCTGGTTATTCCCCGGCACCTATACACGCCGGCAATCGTTTTTAAAATCAGCAAAGGATGCCATGAAAATTTGCGTGAGCCTGGTACCTTTTTTTATAATCGCCGCTTTTTTTGAAAGTTATATAACACACCTTATGAGTAATACTTTTCAAAAAGATTCACGTGATATAGGGCTTCCGGTTCCTGTAAGTATTATCATCCTGGCCGGCTCATTCTTTCTTGTTTTGTGGTATTTCGTGCTATACCCGATTAAATTAAATAAAGGAGGAGTTGAGTTGAAGGATGGAAAAATCATAAAGAATGGAGTAACCTATGAATTATAACTTCATTAAATTAGTTTGTATCGTTGCCCTGCTATTTTTTTTCAATAGCTATTCTTTCGCTCAAAAAAATGATGAAACTGTAACAGATAGTTCAACTACACAAGTAGACGATTCAGTAGATGATGATGAATACGCCCAAGGGGATACACTTGTTACTAAAATGCTTTTTGAAGACGACAATGACTCTATTTTAAAATGGAAACAGAGCAGGGAGTTTGCTTATATGGGTTACCTTGACAGCCTGCTGAAAAAGCAAAAAGGCCTTAAAAAAGATACACTCAATATTGAAAATGGGAATGCCAGCAGGAGCAGGAGCGGCGATGTATCTGCGAGCACTTCGGGTTCAAACAGTTTTCTCAATAGCTTCCCGTTAAGACTTTTCTTTTGGGTCGTCGCCATTTTTTTTATTGGATTTATTTTGTATAAATTATTTTTTGCAGCAGGATTGTTTTCCAAAACAAGTGTACGGGTTGAAGAACCGGGTAATGAAGCCCCCGAAAGTCTTGATGACTATGATGCCTATAATATACTCATCCGGGAAGCAGAAGCTAAAAATGATTTTAATTTGTCAGTAAGATATTTATACCTGCAATCTCTTAAAAAACTTTCCGACAATGAACTGATTGTATTCTCACCCGATAAAACAAATAATTTGTATGTTCATGAATTAGCAGGCCGTAATTATCAACAGGATTTTTCTTATTTAACCCTCAATTACGAGTATTTATGGTATGGAAGGTTTGCAATTGATAAGCAGAAATACCAGGGGTTAAAAAATGATTTCATTTCATTTAATAAAAAGATTTAAAACTGTTGAAAATTTTTCTTTACATATTTTTCTTTTTTATTGCGTCAGCGCTTATTGGTAGCTGCAAACAGGATAGGCGTGTCCTTCCATCTCTGAATGAAAGTTTTCGTAAAACTGATAAACAACCATTTGGATCTTTTGTTGCTTATAAAGAGTTCAGGCATCTTTTTAATGATCGTTACATAGAAACTGTGAATGATCCTTTTGATGAAGAATGGAACAACATTAAAGACTATAATGATGATCAAAAGTATTCGCTTTATTTTCTTATCACTAAAAATCTGGTGCTTACTTATACTGAAGTAAAAGCTTTTATGGATTATGTAAAAGGGGGAAACGATCTTTTCATTTCTGCAGATTATGTTGACCCGAAGCTGCTTGAAAATATTAACTGTAATACCGAGAGGATGGGTGAAATAATAGATGAAACAAAGGGGTTGATGCACCAAACCAATGTAAGCATGTACTTCGGCGATAATTTTAACGCACCTTCTTATAGCTATTATTATTATCCCTTTCTAAATGCACTCTCAGGTTATGATACATCCTTTGCAAGAGTGTTGGGTGTAAATGAAATCAATACACCCAACTACATCATATTATTTTCCGGGAAAGGCCGCATTTATCTGCACGTAGCTCCACGAATTTTTAGCAATTATTTTTTACTTACAGGGGATAATTATAAATATTTTGAAAATGTAATTTCATATCTGCGCTCGGATCCAAAAAATATTTATTGGGACGAATATTATAAAAATAGCAATGCCAGCCGACGGAAAAATAATAACAATAACGATAAAAACGATTTTTCATCACTAAGTGTTATAAAGCAGCATCCGCCTTTGCTTTGGGCCTTCTGGCTTGCGATAGCAGGATTGTTGCTGTTTATAATTTTTAATGTAAAAAGAAAACAAAGAGTTATCAATGTTGTAAAACCTAATGCCAACACTACTGTTACATTTACCGAAACTGTGGGGAGGCTTTACCTGCAGAAAAAAAATAACAGCCACATAGCTGAAAAGATGATTACTTACTTTTATGAGCATTTACGCAATAAGTATTTCATTGGCACGGCAACCGTAAATGAAGAATTTATTAATTCCCTTTCGGGAAAAAGTGGCGTTTCAATAGAAAAAACGAGGCAATTATTTTCATTAATTGCACGAATACAAGCTGAAGAAAATATAGATGATACTGAACTGCTACAACTCAATACAGAAATAGAAAACTTTTATAAAAATCAAAGCTGATGGACGAAAATTTATTTGAAGAGAGAATTGATTTGCATCCTTTAAGTAATGCTGTTGCCGGTATAAGAAATGAAATAGGTAAAGTGATCGTTGGGCAACATGAAATGGTTAATATGCTCATGATTGGTTTATTATGCGATGGTCATATTCTTATTGAAGGCGTTCCCGGTGTTGCAAAAACATTAACGGCCAAACTGATCGCAAAAATTATCGATGCAGATTTTTCACGTATCCAGTTCACACCCGATCTTATGCCAAGTGATGTTTTAGGAACATCTGTTTTCAATCCAAAAGAAGCAGATTTCCAGTTTAAGAAAGGACCCATCTTCAGCAATATTATTTTAATTGATGAAATAAACCGTGCCCCGGCTAAAACACAGGCTGCATTATTTGAGGTAATGGAAGAAAGACAGGTTACCATCGATGGAACAACTCATATAATGGATTTCCCTTTCCTTGTTCTGGCAACACAAAACCCTATTGAACAGGAAGGAACATACAGGCTTCCTGAAGCTCAGCTCGACCGGTTTTTGTTTAAGATAAATGTAAAATATCCGTCGCTTGAAGAAGAAATAAATATTCTTTTAAATCAGCAGGCGCTTACACAGAATGCATTATTGGAAGACGTACATAAAATTTTATCTACAGCTCAAATTGCAGAATACAGGGGCATTATTCACCAGGTGCTTATTGATCCAAAGCTGGTAGAATTCATCGCAAAAATTACCAGTGCCACAAGAAATAATTCATCACTATTTTTAGGTGCTTCACCCCGTGCTTCGCTCGCGATATTAAGAGCATCAAAGGCAAATGCTGCGATTAAAGGAAGAGATTTTGTTAAGCCCGAAGATATACTTGAAATGGCTGCGCCGGTTATGCGGCACAGGATAATTTTAACTCCCGAAAAAGAAATGGAAGGGATAACGCCTGATGAGCTGATTCAAAACATAACAGGTAACATTGAAATACCGAGATAGATACAACGTGATTGAGCAACTTAATTAGTGAATCAATAGTAATAAGGAGTTTATAGTATTTTCAAATAATTCAACATTAATAAATCCTTTCCCCTCTCCTTCGGAGCGGGGGTTGGGGGTGAGGCTTCATAATGAATTGGGTCAAAAAATATTTTGGTGATTTGTTTGTTACGTCCCGCTTTTATGCCGGTCTGCTGGGATGTGTATGTTTATTTGTGGCTGCATTTTACATTCCTCTATTCACCGCAATAGCACCCATAGTTTTTTTTGCCTTTGTCATTTTTTTTATTTCGGATTATAGCTTCTTATTTTTCACACGAAAATTTCCTTTTGCAAGAAGAACTACAGCGGGTAGATTAAGTAATGGCGATGAAAATAAAATAGAGCTTCTTATTAAGAATGAATTTTCTTTCCCTGTAAAAGTTGAAATAATTGATGAGTTACCGCAACAATTCCAGGATCGTAATTGGAAAAAGTTTTTAACCTTAAAGGCAAAACAAGTAAGAAAAGTTCAATATTACTTACGTCCACTCCAAAGGGGGGAGTATTATTTCGGCAATATTCACTTGTTTGTAAGTTCACAATTAGGATTGGCTTCAAGAAGGTTTACGACAGAAGCCTCTGAAACGGTTCATGTATATCCTGCTTTTATGCAGCTGTATAAATATGAGTTGCTGTCGCATGCCACTATTCAACATGAAAGCGGAAGTAGCCGTATGCGTAAAATAGGCCAGAGCATGGAGTTCGAGCAAATTAAAGAATATGTGTCAGGAGATGATATCCGCACACTTAACTGGAAAGCTTCTGCAAGAAAGGGGGGCTTAATGGTAAACAATTTTATGGATGAAAGATCGCAGCAGGTGTATTGTGTAATCGATAAGGGAAGGCTTATGAAAATGACTTTTGCAGGCTTAACACTTTTGGATTATGCAATTAACAGTTGCCTGGTGCTTAGCAACGTTTGCCTTAGAAAGCAAGACAGGGTAGGCGTGATTACTTTTTCAAATGTACTGGCAGGTGTACTGGCTGCTGATCGGAAGCCTGTGCAAAAAGAAAATATTTTGCAGTTGCTGTATAATCAAACCACGGGTTTTCTTGAAAGTGATTTTGAAATGCTGTACATGCAGATAAGAAATCGCATTAAACACAGGAGCCTTTTAATTTTATTTACGAATTTTGAATCTTTGTCAGGACTTAACAGGCAAATTGATTATTTACGATCCCTTGCAAGCCATCATTTATTATTAGTGATATTTTTTGAAAATACTGAACTTGATAAGCTCACCAATTCACACGCAGGAAATATTGAAGAAGTATATATTAAAACAATTGCTGAAAAGTTTGCTTTTGAAAAAAGGCTCATCGCAAAAGAATTATCGAAATATGGAATTTTGTCGGTGCTTACTTCACCACAAAAACTTACTATAAATACAATTAACAAATACCTTGAATTAAAAGCACGCCAGGCAATCTAATCCTTTATGCCAGGAAAGTTTTATCATTCGTAAATTATTAGATGAATACAGTAAACAGTGACAGAAATATAAATTTCATCCCCTCCGAAGATGGGAGTGTGTTACTCATAAATAAGCCCCTACAGTGGACATCGTTTGATGTTGTAAAAAAAATCCGAAACACTTTGCAAATCAAAAAAGTGGGACATGCTGGTACACTGGATCCTTTAGCCACAGGGCTTTTGATTGTTTGCACAGGGAAGTTTACTAAAAAAATTAATGAGTATATGGCGCAGGAAAAGGAATATACCGGCACCTTTACTTTGGGTGCTGTAACGCCTACGTTTGATTTGGAAAGTGAGCCTGTAAATTTTAAACCGGTGGGTATAAATAACGAACAGATTTATGAAGCTGTAAAAAATTTTACCGGCGAAATTATGCAGGTACCACCTATTCATTCTGCGATAAAGCAAAAAGGTAAGCCGGTTTACCTGCAGGCCCGAAAAGGTATTGATGTAAAACTTGAGCCAAGAAAAGTTACCATTCGTCAATTTGAGATTACCGCTATCATAATGCCTGTTGTTTCATTTGAGGTAGTTTGTACAACGGGAACGTATATACGAAGTCTTGCAAATGATTTCGGAGCCCATCTTGGATGCGGCGCTTACCTAAGTACCTTGTGCAGGACAAGAATAGGGAGCTATGAATTAAATGATGCTATAACCATGGAAGAGTTTATTTCTTCCGCGAAGAACGCGGTAAAATAAGTGTATCACCTTGAGCAAATCTCAATTTCAATTTCATAATTTAATTTAATAGGGCTTCGGTCTTCGTTTCAAAAGATATTATTTTTGTTGTTTAAATATTTTAACCCCTAAACTAAGAACCATGGAAATTGGAGTTTTTGGTACCGGCGTTGTGGGTAATACCATTGCAACAAAGCTTATTCAATTAGGTTATAAAGTAATGATGGGAAGCCGTAGTGCAACAAATGAAAAAGCAGTATCGTGGGTAAATGCGAATGGTAGCAATGCATTAGCAGGAACTTTTAAAGATGCGGCTGAATTTGCTGGTATTATTTTTAATTGTACTAAAGGTGAGGCTGCCCAGGAAATTTTTGCGCAAGCGGGCATTAATAATTTTAATGATAAAATAATTATTGATGTAAGTAACCCCTTGGATTTTTCAAAGGGAATGCCGCCATCGCTCATACCTCAATATACAAATAACAACTCCCTGGGAGAAGAAATTCAAAAATTATTACCAACTGCGAATGTTGTAAAAACTTTAAACATAGTTAACTGTGAAGTAATGGTTGATCCTAAGAAAAGCGGCGGTGATCCAACAATGTTTATCAGTGGCAACAATTCCGATGCAAAAGAAAAAGTAAGCGGTATATTGAATCAATTTGGGTGGACAGATATTATTGACCTAGGTGATATAACTACGGCAAGAGGTACTGAAATGCTTCTGCCATTATGGTTAAGAATTTATATGGCTACAGGTAGCGGTTATTTTGCTTTTAAGATGATCCGTTAGTTAAAGCGTGGGAGCTATCTTTATATTTTTCAAAATTATATTTTCGAATAAATTCTTAAAAATAAAATGAATCTTTTACTGGAGAAAAATGTGTTTGGCGATCTTGCCAACAAGAATAATGTTCTTACAAAAGCCGAAGCAAATGATTTACTGAATGATTGGGTAAAGAATGAAAGATTAAGGCTGCACATGAAACAGGTAGCTTATCTCCTGCAACGATGGGCTGCAGAAAGAGAACAGCTTGATGATGCCGGCCAATGGCGGTGGGAAATGGCAGGCTTGTTACATGATGCCGACTGGGATCAATGGCCGGACCAGCATTGCAAGAAAATGATTTCAGAATTGGAAAAAAGAAATATCGATCCGGAAATAATACATGCGATTGCATCACACGGACCAAACCATTTTGGTGTACAACCGGAAACGAAGATGGATAAAATGTTATATGCGTTTGATGAATTATCTGGGTTGATTCATGCGTATTCTTTAATGCGGCCCGAAGGTTATAAAGACATGGAGTTAAAAGGTGTTAAAAAGCGGTTGAAGGAAAAGTCTTTCGCAGCCAATGTTTCCCGTGAAGAAATCCGGGATGCATCCGACAGGGCAGGCATACCGCTTGAGGAAGTCATTAATTTTATTATTCAGCACCAGCCCTTAGTTTCCTACCACGCAGAAGAAGAGCAGCAAAGCTAACACGTAGAAAGCAACCCCCGGCGAAACTCAGTTTACTCCTTTCTCTGCGGTTGAGATTTACAATTAATATCATCACAATTTTTTATTTTTAGATTAAAAATAAATAGCATGGCAGAGCTTAAAACAAAATTAACGGAGGAGAGTGTAACAAAATTTCTTAATTCCATTGAAGACGATACCAAACGACAGGATTGCTTTGCAATTACAGACATGATGAAGCAAGCAACAAAATTGGAACCCAAAATGTGGGGTACGAGTATAATTGGATTTGGGAATTATCATTATAAATACGAAAGCGGCCACGAAGGAGATACGTGCCTTATCGGCTTTTCTCCGCGGAAGGCGAGCATTACACTATACCTTTCGGGGATCATTACTAATCACCAGGAGTTACTTAAAAAACTTGGCAAACATAAGACCGGAAAAGGATGCCTGTATATTAATAAGCTCGGTGATGTTGATACTAAAATTCTTAAACAGCTTATCTAGAATTCAATTGATTTTTCAAAAAAGAAGTTAGCTAAAACATAGTTCAGGATACGTCAACCGTGAATTTTTCTGCTCCGGGTTCATTCTGCCTTTTATATTTTTGTATTGCCTTTGACATCATTTGCCCAATAAATTATTTCTTACCCTGTCCTATTTTTTTTACGCCAAACGTCATAGAGTGGAATTTCAATTCTATTCATTAAAAATTTAGCAAATGCACAAATCAATTTATCAGTCACAAATTATTTTCAACCTGAATGAGCGTCTTTTTAATAATGCTCTTGAGGGAATTACAGAAGAAGACTCAAAGGAAAGAATAAGCGGGCATGTAAATCCCGTTAGTTGGATAGCTGCACATACCGTATGGGCACGATACAATGCCCTGGTATTCCTGGGCACTCCTGTTGAAAATCCTTATAGTAAACTATTTGAAAATTTTAAAGCGTACGACTCATCATTAAAATATCCTTCCCTTGCGGAAATTAAAGATGAGTGGAAAAAAGCGTCTGGGTTGCTTAGAAATGCAATCGAATCAGTTTCACAAGAACATATTGATGCAGATTCTCCTATAAAAAGCCCTATTGGCGATTTTACAAACGGAGGTACTGTTGCTTTCCTTGCACAACACGAAAGCTATGACATCGGTCAAATGGGTTTTCTTAAAAAGTTTTTTACGAAAGAGGCAATGAGTTATGATTAAAGAATGCGGTAATATAGCGTGCATTATTGCGACATTTGACTTCTGAATTAGTGGAAAGAAAAATAAAGATTAATGGTTAACGTTACGACGCAAATAAACATAGAGGTTCCGAAAAATAAAGTCGCAGAGTATGCTGCAAATCCTGATAATGCACCGCAGTGGTATAAGAACATAAAATCCGTGGAATGGAAGACGCCAAGGCCATTTCGCGTGGGTACGCAAATAGCATTTAAGGCCACATTTTTAGGAAAGGAACTTGCATATATTTATGAAATAGTAAAATTTAATCCAGGCGAAGATCTTGTAATGCGGACATCCCAGGGCCCGTTCCCTATGGAAACGAGTTATCGATGGGAAGTTATTGATGATAATGCATGTCGTATGATTTTAAGAAATTCCGGTAGCCCATCTGGTTTTTTAAAATTACTTGCACCATTTATGGAACTTGCCATGAAACGTGCAAATAAAAAGGATCTAAAGCTTTTAAAATTTATATTGGAAAAGTAATTCCAAATAACCAACACAATTAAAACTTAATACAATGAAAGAGTATTTATTTTTATTCAGGGGTGGCAGAACAGAAATGGAATCTTCATCACCTGAGCAATCACAAGCTCATTTGCAACGCTGGATGGATTGGATGGGAAATCTTAGTAAAGAGGGTAAATTTGGGGGTGCGCAGCCCTTGAATAAAGAAGGGAAAACCGTGACCGGGAATAAAAAAGTTATATCTGATGGTCCTTTCATGGAAGGAAAGGAAATGGTTGGCGGCTACCTTATTTGTAAAGCGGACACGCTTGATGAAGCAGTGGAAATTTCAAAAGGTTGTCCCATTCTTGAATATGATGACGGTATAGTAGAAGTGAGGGAAATCCAGGAATTAAAAATGTGATGCGTCATCTTTTCAATTCAAATTTCATAACCCCAAAAGTTTTCAGAATCACATAATCCCGGAGGCAATGAGTAGCAAAAAAATTTTTACTTTTCCTGCCGAAAAATCAGGTTTGTATGATAAGGTCATAGAAATGAAACCAGGTATAGAAAGAAAGGGGGCTACCATGCCTTATACTTCTATAAACGGGCACATGTTTTCCTTCCTTGATAAAACGGGTGCTTTAGGACTTCGGCTTCCAAAAGATATAAGGGAAGATTTTCTTAAAAAATATAATACGTCTTTATGTGAAGCATATGGAACCATATTAAAAGAATATGTACTGGTTCCTGAAAAATTATTTGAAAACACGAAGGAATTGAAAAAATATTTTGAAATAAGTTTCGAATATGTAAAAAACTTAAAACCAAAATCTATAAAAAGATAACATAAAACATCACTATGGCAAAAGGAACTAAAGAAGATCCGTGGAAATTAAAAACACCACCGGGCACATCAGAATACGAAATGTATAAAGATGTAAAAGATGGAAAAGAAATTATCGTATGCACTGTTGGTAAAACAGTGCTGCATTACGATGCAAGATGTATTAATGATTTGCATGCGATGCTGAAAAAGCATGGCGACTGGATGGAGCTTGGAAGTGCTGACGAACAAAAGCCTGCAAAGGAAGGTACTGTTGAAGCATGGGCACGCTCACCTAAAAATCCTGTTGGTGGTTGGTATGGCCTAAAAAAAGGTTTTCGCGGAAGGTTTGGAATGTATATGCCCCCGCTAATGGAAGCGTTGGGACTTGCTGAAGTGGAACACAATCCAAGGAATAACCGCATGCGGTCTTTGTAGTAATTTTATTGAAATAAAAACCTGTGCCTTCAGTTAATGAACCGGTTTATCAACTTACAGATCATCTCTTTCGAAATGAATCGAAGAAGATGGTTTCTGTTTTAACGAAAATCTTCGGCACTGAAAACCTGGAGACTGCTGAAGACGTTGTACAGGATACTTTATTGCAGGCCATGCATACCTGGAAACTAAAAGGAATTCCTGATAATCCTTCCGCATGGCTTTTTCGCGTAGCAAAAAATAAAGCAATTGATGTTATAAGACGAAACAAGCATTCTCTTCAATTTGATTTTAGCGATAATGAAAAAATTCTGCTTACATCCGAATACACATTGAACTTCGCGATGGAAAATTTCTGGAAGGAAGAATATATTAATGATGATTTGCTGAGGATGATGTTTGCCTGTTGCCACCCGGAAATTTCTCCTGAAAATCAAATCACTTTAATGCTTAAAACACTTTGCGGTTTTAGCACAGCGGAAATTGCCAAAGCCTTTATTACCAACGAAGAGACAATTTCAAAAAGACTTTACAGGACAAAAGAGTTTTTCAGGCAAAATAAAATTAAACTGGTAATTCCTTCCATAGATGAAATAAAAAACAGGATCGATTCAGTCCTCAACACAATTTATCTCATTTTTAATGAAGGTTACAATTCAACCAACTCTGAAGAATTGATTCGAAAAGATGTTATCGCAGAAGCCATGATGCTTTGTAAATTGCTCGCTGAAAATAATCATACGCAGCAACCGGAGGTATTTGCATTGATGGCATTGATGTGTTTCCATTCATCACGCAGCGATAGCCGCCTGACAACCGAAGGTGAAATTATCCTGCTTCCTATGCAGGATCGTAAAATGTGGGATGCCTCATTGATTAACGACGGCAACGGGTACATGAACAGAGCTGCGTTCGGGGAAGTGGTAAGCAATTATCATATTGAAGCTGCAATTGCTTATGAGCATTGTTCAGCAAAAACATTTAAGGATACTAACTGGGAACGCATACTGAAATATTACGAATGGCTTTGCAAAATTTCTCCTTCACCAATAAATGAATTGAATAAGGCCGTTGCCGTTATGGAACTTCATGGCGCAACATCTGCCTTAAAAGAACTGGAGAGTATCAATGATAAAAAGAAACTGGAGTCGTACTATTTATATCATAGTTTATTGGGCGAAATATATTCGCGGTTGCACAACCTTGCGGCGGCTAAAAAACATTTTGAATACGCAGTTAATCTTACACATTCCGGGAAAGAACAACACATTTTACGTAATAAAATTCTTGCATTATTGAATTGATCAATCCTGCAAAAAATGCTGCTTGTTTACTATTATGAGTGGGCTATTGATTATCCTTGAAAAAATTAAAGCATGTTAACTAAAACAATTCTGAGAGAGCAGATTGAAAAATTTCCCGAAAGATTTTCAATTGACGAATTGATTGAAAAATTAATCCTTATTGATAAAATCGAAAGAGCGAATGGACAATCTGAAAATGGAGAAGTTCTGTCTGAATCCGAATTAAATACCGAAATCGAAAAATGGTTCAAATAAAGTGGACTAAATTATCTGTTGAGGATTTAAAAGTTATCGGAGAGTATATTTCTCGTGATTCAAAAAAGTATGCAAAAATTCAGATTCAGAAACTCAGATTTCGAAGTCAAATTTTGAAATCCCAACCCCATTCCTGAAGAATTGTACCGGAAATTGAAGATGAAAACATCCGTGAGTTAATTGAGGGTAATTATCGGATTATATATAAAATTGTGAGTACAACCCAAATTGATATTTTAACCGTTCATCATTCTTCCAGGGATTTAATAGGTAGAAGCATTGAATAAAAGATTTAATAATTTTCATTTCTTCCACATATTCATATAATCCACTGTTAGGTTAGCCAGTGCTTTTACTCCCAGTTTAAACGCACTTTCATCAATATAAAAATCAGGGGTATGTTGTCCCGGAGTCGTTTTAGGATCCTTGCCCTTAGGCATTCCTCCTAAAAAAATAAAAAGTCCCGGCGCTTTTTCCTGGTAGAAAGAAAAGTCTTCTGCACCTGTTGCCGGTGGTCTTAACAGCACATTTTCATCACCTGCTGTTTTACGTAAGGAGGGTAACATTTTTTCAGTAAGCGCAATATCATTGAAAGTAACCGGGTAATGAGATGTATAGGGCAGCCTGATGTCAGCAGTGACGCCTGCAGCTTCGGCAGTGCCGGTAATTATTTGCTTAACTCTGTCGATCATCAACTTTTCATCTTCCTTGCTGAATGACCTTATTGTTCCCAGCATTTCAACCTGTTCTGGAATTATGTTGGTACGGTTGCCCGCATTGATGGCGCCAATGGTAACAACGCCCGGATTTTCTGTAATATTCAAATTGCGGCTAACCACAGTTTGTAAACTATTAATGATTTGTGCAGATGCTACAATGGGATCTACTGACAACCACGGATATGCGCCATGTGCAGATTTACCTTTTATAATAATCTTCATATCATTTACGCCCGCCATGGTCCCGCCCGGGCGATAAGTTATTTTTCCAACTTCACTTTGCGCCCATATGTGAAGGCCGAATACAACATCGACTTTCGGATTTTCCATCACCCCTTCCTTTACCATTAATTCAGCGCCACCTTCTTCATTCTCCGGCGCCCCTTCTTCCGCCGGTTGAAATATAAATTTTATGGTTCCTTTTAAATCATTTTTCATAGAGGTCAAAATTTCTGCAACACCCATCAATATTGCTACATGCGAATCGTGGCCACACGCATGCATCACACCCACTTCTTTGCCATTGAACATTGTTTTTACTTTTGAGGCAAAGGGTACAGGTGTTCGTTCTATAACAGGTAACGCATCCATATCCGCACGTAGCGCTACAACAGGTCCTGGTTTCCCACCTTTTAAAATTCCTACGACACCTGTTTTCGCAACGCCAGTCTTTACTTCTATGCCCAATGATTGAAGATGTTTGGCAATTATAGCTGCAGTTCTTATTTCGTTGTTTCCTAATTCAGGATGTTCATGAATATCACGCCGCCACGCAATCACTTTCGGCTCAATCTTATCAGCAGCTTTGCTTATTTTATCTCTTAAATTATTTGACTGTGAAAAAGCAGAAGCAGAGACTATAAGTAGTAATGGCAATAATATTTTCTTCATGATTTATTTTTATTGATAGATAATTTTAAACATCGGCCGTTGATGAAATTATAAAAATGATTTTAAATGAGTTTTGAAAATTTAACTGGAAACACTTTACCTGTTAATTATTCTTTTTTATTTTAGTGATGCATTCTTATTATTGAGAAATTTGCACCAGGTATTCATTAGTAAAATTGCAGTCGGAATCAGGCCTTCATTGATAACTTATAATTTCTGTAACATGTTTGCAACAGCTTCCAACAATGGATTTTCATTAAAAGCATGGCAAGGTTCAACAATGACGTTACTTGCAATGAACATTGACAAAAAGCCTGGTGAAGGAATGCTTGCCGGGTTTTCACTGGCTTATATTAATCCAAAAGGCCAAAAATATTATATAAAAAACTTTCTCAATTTTGATGGAACAAATAATATAACCAGCTCCTATATCTCACCGATACAATTATTCAGATGGGTGCATTTTCCCGGCTCGTACCAGCAAACAGGAATTCTTACCGGCGAGTACACTTATATGGCAACGCCCCGTTTTTTTGATGCAGAAAAAAAATTAGTGCCTCTCGATAAAGCAAAAACGGTTTCGGTAAAAATAATGGTAGATGATTTTTCCAAGGGTGGATTTAGTGTCGGGTTTGCACGTGCTTTTTTAAAATCACAAGCGTTTGCAAACCGCTATGGTTCCAAACAAAAATTGTTACCCGCCGGGGATTGGATATTTGATACAAATCAAATTGCAGGCTTCAGGAACAATACAAATTTTACCTATGAAAATATGTATGAATGGCTTGGTTTCTCGGCACGGAAAAAAACTTATGAAATACTAAAAGAAGCTTTAAATGATGATTCAGTTTCGGTTGATATGTATGCATACGATTTTAATGATCCTGTAATTGCCCAGATGTGTTTGGATCTGGCTGCTGCCGGAAAAATAAGAATGATTATAGATAATGCGTCATTACATATTGCAGCAAATGCAGAGGAAAATGATTTTGAACAACGTTTTAAATTGAAAGCAACGGGAAGTGCAGAAATATTCCGGTGTCACTTTGCAAGGTTCTCTCATTGCAAAATAATTATTCTGAAAAAGAACGATAGAGCGTATAAGGTTTTAACCGGCTCTACCAATTTTTCATATACAGGGCTTTACATAAATGCAAATCATGTACTGGTTTTTGACAATGAAAATGTAGCCACTTACTATGACGATGTATTTAATATTTGCTGGAAAAATGGCAATGCGCCATCATTTCGTTTAACAAATTTTGCGTTAACGGCAAGAAAATTTTATAAGCCTGCAGTGCCCACCACCGAAATAAATTTTTCCCCGCATAACCCTGAATTTGCTACAGGCCTTATTGATACTATGAAGAAATATGTTACTGATAAAAAAACCAAATCCGTTTTATTTTCAGTAATGGAAATGGGCGATACCACTACCGGTAGTTTAATTCCTGCGCTTCGTGAGCTGCATAAGAATGATGCAATTTATACTTATGGAATAACTGATGGTGTAAATGGCGATGACGTTTCATTGTATAAGCCGGGTAAGAAAAATGGCTTGCTTATAAATGCAAAGTCAGCAAGCAGGGAACTACCACCGCCATTCAATAAGGAATATTCGTTGGGGCTTGCCCATGCTATCCATCACAAGTTTGTTGTAATTAATTTTAATAAAAGTGATGCGAAAGTTTATTGTGGATCTTCTAACCTGGCGCTTGGGGGTGAAAAAGAAAATGGTGATAATTTGTTGTGTATAAAAGATAGTGATGTTGCGACCGCATTTGCCATAGAGGCAATAAGATTAATTGATCATTATAATTTTCGCTCTCTAAAAGACCAGGAAGAAAAGGATAAAGCAAATGGAATTCCTCCAAAGCCAGTAAAGCTTGACGATACCGGTTCATGGATTAACAGGTTTTACGATGAAAATGATATAAGATGTGTGGAAAGAAAGTTATTCGCTTAAGAAATTTGTTGATCCCGCGTTAATATCTTTCAAAACTCAATTAAAAAATTGTTATTTGCAGCGAAAGAATATTTTTACTGGTCATTCAATATATGTTTCAAAAATTTATTCCGGTTTTATTCATTGTGCTGTTTTCCTTTGTCCGCGGCAATGCCCAAACGTGTACTGCACTTGGCCAAAATCCATCCACAGCGTTTCCGGTTTGTGGTATCGATACCTTTAGCCAAAGTACAGTGCCTTATTGTGGTGGAACAGGTGTGCCCGGTCCTTGTGACAGCCGTGGCCTGATTTTTACCGACCTAAACCCTTTCTGGTATAAGTTTACTTGTTTTCAATCAGGCACCTTAGGGTTTTTAATAACGCCCAACGATCTTAATGATGACTATGACTGGCAAATATTTGACATAACCGGCCATAATCCCAATGACATCTATACAGACGCATCATTATTTGTAGGCTGTAACTGGTCTGGAAATTTTGGGCTTACTGGTGCATCTGCTGCAGGAATTGCCTTAGTGAACTGCGAGGGCCCCACTTTTCCCACATTTAGCAAAATGCCTAACATTGTAGCCGGGCATAAATATCTTTTATTGATAAGCCACTTTACTGTCTTCACGCCTTCACAAAATGGATATAAATTATCATTTGGTGGGGGAACCGCAAGCATTACCGATACACTTTTACCTGACGTTTCAAGTGCTGCATCTATTTGCGATGCTTCCAAAATAATTATTAAGCTGAATAAGAAAATGAAATGTAGTAGCCTGGCAGCCAACGGAAGCGATTTTATGATTTCTCCTGCTGTTACAATAATTACAGGGGCAACAGGTTTCGGTTGTACCAGCGGTTTTGATTTAGACTCGGTACTACTAACCACAGCATCTCCATTGCCACCGGGAAATTATACGATAACAATAAAAAACGGGGGTGATGCGAACACGCTGCTTGACTACTGTGATAGAAATATTCCTGCAGGCAATAACGTACCGTTAGTTATTTCTCCTTTACAACCTACGCCCATGGACAGTTTGACAACAGTAAACTGTGCGCCCGCATCTTTACAACTGGTATTCAAAAAAAATATACAATGCAGTTCAATCGCCGCAAATGGGAGCGATTTTATTGTGACAGGCCCTTCGCCTGTATCGGTAACGGCAGCTGCAGGAACTTGTGTAAATGGGTTGAGCAATGTTATTAATATTATTTTATCGACACCCATAGTTATCGGGGGGAATTACCAAATTAAACTGGTAACCGGTAGCGATGGCAATACGATTCTTGATGAATGTGTACAGGAAACACCCGCTGGATCAACTTTAAATTTTACAACAAAAGATACCGTATCAGCGGATTTTACATACCGGGTTGGTTTGGGTTGTAAAACAGATACCGTCTTTTTTTTCCATGATGGAAGAAATGGTGTAAATCAATGGCAGTGGCTACTTGATTATTACGGCTCAAGTAATCTTAAAAACCCGGTGGCATATTACAATACATTTGGAATGAAGCAGATTACATTAACTGTTTCAAATGGCGTGTGCAGTGATACGCTTACAAAAACCATACCTCTCAGCAATGAATTGAAAGCTGCGTTTGAAACAAATAATTTATTGTGCCCCGAAGATGCTGCATCATTTATTAATAAAAGTACCGGCGATATCATTAATTATTATTGGGATTTTGGAAATGGTAATACCAGTATGGTCCAAACACCGTCTTCACTTAATTACCCGATATTGAATGCTGAAAAAATATACCCCATTCGCCTCATCGTTGAAAATAATGCGGGCTGTTTTGATACTGCTGTTAATAATTTAAAAGTTTTGAAGAGTTGTTACATTGCGGTGCCAAATGCATTTACACCTAACGGAGATGGACTAAACGACTATTTATATCCTTTAAATGCGTACAAGGCAGATAACCTGGAATTCAGTGTCTATAACCGTGTTGGCAATTTGGTTTTTCACACGAATGACTGGCTGCAAAAATGGGATGGAAAAATTAAAGGCGAGCCACAGGATTCCGGTATTTTTGTCTGGATGCTAAAATATACCAATCGTGATAGCGGCAAGAAAATTTTCATGAAAGGATCGACCGTATTGATAAGGTGAATGTCTTTTTATTATTATTCCGCCCGGCTTACTCATTAACCTTTTTTAACCTTAAATAAAAGTTGGTTAACTCATTTTGTTGATATAGCTGAATAGGTTTGTCTATTCAATCAATATTATGAAACGATTTTTCCTCATTGCATTTTTTTTTATTATAACAGCGGGAACAGTTAATGCACAACAAACAGCAACCATTACAGGGAAAGTTATAGACACTTCTACCAACCAGCAATTGAGCGGAGCGACTATTTCCCTTGTTGATCTCCACGATTCATCATTGATTGGTTTTGTAAGAACTGATTCCGGCGGTAATTTCATTTTCAATAAAATCCCCCAAGGGAGGTATAAACTTTCTGGAACACATTCGGGGTTTCATACTTATTGGAAATCATTTGGAGTAACAGGTTCAATCGTAAATCTTGGCAAAATTTTTATCAAAGATAATTCCCTGCTTGACGAAATTATTGTAGATGCCGAAAAGCCTCCTGTAACTGTAAACGGTGATACCCTCGAATTTAATGCAGGTTCCTTTACAACCAAACCGAACGCTGTTGTTGAAGATCTTTTGAAAAAGATGCCGGGCATACAGGTTGCCAAAGACGGTACCATTCGTGTAAACGGGCAGCGTATTAATAAAGTGTTTGTAAACGGAAAAGAATTCTTTACAGGTGATCCCAAACTAGCGACTCAAAATTTACCTGCTGATGCAGTTGATAAAGTCCAGGTATTTGAAAAGAAATCAGATCAGTCAGAGTTTACAGGATTTAATGACGGTAATGGAGAAACAGCAATAAACCTGAAACTCAAAAAAGATAAAAAGAATCCGACGTTTGGAAAAATTAAAGTCGGAGCAGGTACCAATGGCCGTTATGATGGACAGTTTAATATAAACCGTTTTAAAGATGACCAACAAATTTCAGCGATTGGGATGATAAATAATACAAACCGGCAGGGCTTTTCCATAATGGACATCCTGAATTTTACCGGTGAAACAAGAAATATGATGAAGGGCTCGGGGGGAGGCATGCGTATTGTAATTAATGATGGAGGAGGCTCTGACTTTGGACTGCCTGTTGATGGAGGAGGGGCTTCTGCTGCCGGCATCGCCAGGACTATTTCGGGTGGATTAAACTTTAATGATACCTGGAATAAAAAAACTGATTTCAATGGTAGCTACTTTTATAATAATATCAAAGTTGCAAAAGATCAAAAGCTGAACAGGGATTTTGTGGCTTCATCGAATCCTTATAGTTTTTCAGAAAACAGCTACGATAACCGCTCAACGGAAAGCAGCCGGCTTAATATGAGTATTGATCATAAAATAGATTCATTCAATTCTATAAAGTTTACACCATCATTTACACACCAGGACAATTACTACAATTCATCGAATAATTATATATCAACGAGTGCTGGTAATATAAAAGTCAACGAAGGTTTTTCAAACTCAATTACAAATGCGACGGGCGATGATTTTAAAAATAATATTTTATTCAGGCACAAGTTTGCAAAAAAAGGTAGAACTATATCCGCAAACTTTTCAATGGCGTATAATGATAGCCGCTCAAATGGTTCACTTAATTCCATTAATGACTTTTTTGGGAGGGATTCGGTTCAGACTACCGATACTATCAACCAGGTAAATAATTTAAAAAGCATTACGCAGAGTTACGGGGTGAATATAACTTATACAGAGCCCTTGTCTAAAAAAACCTTAATAGAATTAACTGCTTCCCATAATTTTAATAAAGGAAATCTAAACCGTGTTACCTACGATTACAATAATTATAATAATAAGTATGATAAATTTAATCCGCTACAAAGCAATGTTTTTGATAACGAATATCAATATGCAAGTAGTGGCACAGGTTTAAAACACATTCACAAAAAGTACAGCGTATCAATTACTGCAAACCTGCAATACGCGGTCTTAACAACCCAGATGAAAGACAGCACGTTCAAAATATCTCAATCATTTATAAACATGTTGCCATCGGCAAATTTCGCATACAATTTTACAAGGTCAAAAATGCTCAGGCTTGATTACAATACCAGTACCCGCCAGCCAACTTCATCGCAATTGCAACCGGTTACAGATATCAGTGATCCATTAAATATTCGTGTTGGAAATCCTGCTTTAAAGCAAGAGTATATACACAACGCAACAGTGCAGCTTATTTCCGCTAATCCATTAGAACAAAAAAATTTAATGATGATGGTTAATGCTTCTGTTACACAAAATGCAATTGTAAATTCGGATGATATTAGTGCACAAGGGATACGTACTACACATCCTGTAAATGCAAATGGTATTTACAGTGTATTTGCAATAATTGACGCTGGGTTTAGGATAAAAGAAATAAATACAAGATTTACCCTTGGTGGTAATGTATTTCTGAACAACAATGTAAATTTTGTTAATGGCGCGGGAAATAATATTCACAATATTTCTTATGCTCCAAGGATGTCTATGAATTATAATTATAAAGACAAGATAGATATTAATGCAGAAGCAAGAATAGGCTATAATACAGTTAAGTATTCCTTGCAGCCATCACTTAGCGACCATTACTGGCAGCAGGAGTATTCAATGGAAGTGAATGCTACACTGCCTTTCGGCTTTGGAATTAATTCAGATATTTCTTATAACGCAAATACCGGGCGGCCCCCCGGTTTCAATACCTATTTTACCAAATGGAACGCTGCCGTAACAAAGCAGGTATTGAAAAATAAAAAAGGCGAGTTGAAATTCAGTGTAATTGATATACTTAACCAAAACCTGGGGAACAGCAGGACCGCCAATCAAAATTATATTGAAGATGTAACATTTAAAACAATACAGCGTTATTACATGGTAGGATTTACGTACAGCCTTTTAAAAACAAATAACAATGGTCCAAAGGCTGTGATACGCACATTTTAGTTTTTCTCATACATATATTTAGTTTTTCACGGCTGTGTTTCTACACGGCCGTTTGTTATGTAATCAAATTTTACACAAGACCCGTCTTCAAATATATTATATCCACAAGCATCGTCACGCCAGGGCTTTTGTTACTACCCACACTATCCGAAAAAAGTATCTGCTTCAAAGACTCAGCATTTAGAAGTAAAGAGCGATTTAAAAACCTGTAAATAAAAAGGAAGCTAAAAAGCTTCCTGGCAGGTAAATGTTTTATTAGTAAATCGTAAAAGCATTTCCATAGTAATTGGTAGGATTAATTATTTATAACCCGCATGACCGGCCCCGATTGATTTCCGAATAATTCTTTTTGCTTGGCCGCAAAATCAGCCGGTGTAATTTTTTTCCCATCCGAAGGAGCTTTTAATTCTTTCTTATCTGCAGTTTTTTCTATACTAACGGCGGTTGTAACGAATTCTTCTTTATTAATGTCAACTTGTAAAATCATTCCCGGTAAACCATTAAAAACTTCCGGACCTGATGAAACGGGAATATCTTCTGTGTACCAGGCTTCCACATCACTTCCCCGCTCGGTTTTGCCGGTGGCTTTTTTGCAATTATACCCAAGTATCGTTTTTGTTTCATCCATTAATTTCCAGTTAATATGATGAATTGAATCTTCAACAATAAAATCCTTATCCGCCAATTCTCTTTTTTCAACCTGTTTTTGAGTAGTAAAATTTTTATAGTATTCAGCATTGGCGCCACCAAATCTCATTGTAAAATTTCCATTGCCAGTGGTTTCTGTTATGTCAGGTTCTGCTTCCTGTACTTTATAAATAGATTGATTATTGGCGAAATTCAATTCGAACTTTGAAGTGCGAAACTGGGGAACTATTGCTTTCATTTGTTCATCCTGCATACGCCTGTGCAAATCAATTTTTTGCTCATACACAATTTTGCCTTCTTTTATTTGTGCCTGGGTAAATTGAGCTGCAGTTGTAACAACTAAGACAAATAATAATTTTTTCATGACATTTTTTTTCAAAAATATTGTTTTGGTATTCGCAAAAAGGTTAACCAGCATTTCATTAATGTTAATTAAGGTTAATTCAAACTACCGGCGATATTTTAATCCACTATTTTTGTTTACAACATGAAAAAGCTTCGTACAGCCCGTGTGTTAATGACAGTAAGTGTATTGGTTATTACCTGTTTCCAGGCTTATTGGCTTTTTACATTATACCGGGATAAAGAAAGCAGTATCAAAAAAAATACTGACATCGCTTTTCGTGAAACCCTGTATAAACTCCAGGTAAAAAGATTTAAAAATGATTCGCTGTTTCAGCGTATGCCGGGCGATAATTTATTTATGGTGGATATGGTAAATGTATTGCGAAGAGAAGTGTTTGACAGCAATGCACCAAAAGATGGTAAGAAAAAGATCTTTGTTTCAGTGAACCGTAACGGGGATGGCGTCCACGATGACTTAGTCTTTAAAGATTCACTCACTAATGAAAATATGATTATCAGTCACGATGGAAAACCTCCGTTTCTACTATCATTAAAGGATAGTTCGCAATTGTATGACTCAATTCCGGTTGAAGTTATTACTTCATCATACAGGAAAGCCCTTGATAATGCAAATATCGATCTGGCATTTACAATTTTTAAAATTGATATGCAGCATGATACCACTACATGCAATTCATATTTCTGCACAGAAACGGTGCCTATGGGAATATTTGGATTGATTGGCTATAAGGCATCTTTTGAAAATCCCCGTTCTGCAATATTTAAAAGCATCAACTTACAAATATTTTTTTCACTGTTTCTTATTGCTCTTACAATTGCATCGTTTTTATTTATTTATCGCAATCTTGTTACCCAGCAAAGGTTAGCAGATATTAAAAATGATTTTATCAGCAACATAACACATGAATTAAAAACTCCCATTGCTACAGTTAATGTCGCCATCGAAGCGTTGCGAAATTTTGGCGGATTGCATAATCCCGAAAAAACAAAGGAATACCTGGATATTTCGACAATAGAATTACAGCGTTTAAGCTTGCTGGTAGATAAGGTCCTGAAAATTTCAATGTTTGAAAAAAAGGAAATTTCACTGGAGAAAGAAACATTTGACATAGTGCAATTAACAGAAGGTGTAATCGATTCAATGAAATTACAGTTTGAAAAACAAAAGGTATTAATATCGTTGGAGACGTTCGGCAAAAATTTTGCTATTGACGCAGATAAATTGCACATGACGAGTGTAATTTATAACCTCCTTGATAATGCGTTGAAGTATAGCAAGGAAAATCCTGCCATATCAATTAATATTTTTGACAGGGTACAATATTTGGAATTTCGCATAAGGGATAATGGAATTGGAATTCTGGCTGAATACAAATCAAAAATATTCGAACAGTTTTTTCGTGTACCCGCTGCCGACAATCACAATATTAAAGGATATGGATTGGGGCTGAGTTATGTAAATCATATCATAAAACGACACCAGGGTTTTATAGAAGTGGAGAGTGAGTTGGGCAAGGGCAGCACTTTTATTATCAGGCTTCCCTTTAAAGAAGCGCCGGTGATCTATTATGACAAAAACAGGCAGGTGAGAAAAATAAGTGTAAAGCTATGAGTATAAAAATTTTGTACATGGAAGATGAAGGCTTTCTTGGAAAGATTGTTAAGGAGAGCCTGGAAAGCCGGGGTTATAAAATTTTCATGGAAGAAGATGGCGCAAAAGCGATCGGGCTTTTTAAAACGTGTATACCGGATATATGTGTGCTGGATATTATGCTGCCTAATAAAAGCGGCTTTGCAATCGCTGAAGAAATAAGAAAAATAAATACTGCAGTACCGATTCTTTTTCTTACCGCAAAATCACAGACTGAAGATTTGGTAAAAGGTTTTGAACTTGGCGGAAATGATTATATAAAAAAACCTTTCAGCATGGAGGAACTAATAGTGAGGATAGAAAATGCGCTACGACGCGGTAAAGAAATGTATCCTGCAAAGAAAGATAGTATAGCTATTGGAAATTTTATTTTTAATATTTCGAGACAGGTGCTTTCATGTAAAGAAGATGAAAGAAAACTTTCTTATAAGGAATCGGAATTACTGAGAGTCCTTTACCAGAATCGGAATGGACTTATTGACCGTCGGGAGATATTAAACCTCCTTTGGGGTAATGATAATTTTTTTAACAGCCGCAACCTCGATGTATATATTACCAAATTACGCGGATACCTTAAAAGCGATCCATCGGTGGAAATACTCACCATTAAAGGAGTAGGATACCGTTTCGTGACAGGGTAGCTTTTACATTTCTTTTTAATCAATCTTGTAACTATCAATTATGAGTCTAAGCATCTTCCCCCAGGCTTTTAAATTTATAAAAATTTCCTTGGTAGTCTCCTGCCCTTCAATACTTATTGATGCGTCATTACGTTCCCCTCTTTTATTAATGAAACCGCCGGTGAAAGTTGTTTTTCCACTTTTAAATGGTTCTTTCCAATCACATACAAGGTCAGTAATTGCTCCCTCTAAAGTATCGTCATCATCATCATTATGTTACTATGACGGAAGTAGGGGATACTTTTAAAACTACCTCCCCTTTTTCACTGCGCTCTACTTTCCCGGCGTTGTCCAGAAATTCTGCTTTGCCGGAAAAGTAGGTTACAGTTTGATTACATTGTGCCACCGAATAAATCGTAGCAAATGATAAAGCGAGAACCAGGATTGTTTTTCTCATCTTTTTTTGTTTGAAATGTTGATGAAATCCGGTGTCAATTATATACGTGGCATAATGAGGCCAACTGTTTTAGCCGGCGCCGGATTTGTTTTGCTTATTTCTTTCACTTCAGGTTCCTGCCTCTTTTGATTGTCGTAAGAGATTCCTACTAAAAATAAGAATGGGATTGCGATACCTACTATAAGTACCTGGAAAGAATAAATTGTGCGCTTTGCCATTTCTAATACTGGATTTTCATGGCTGATAAATACCTTTTTCATTGTTTTAATTTTTAATTGTTTAGTGTTAATTACATAACAAAGATATAGTTAAAAGCATGTTCTATGCAATACATAGTACATGGAATGGCATAATACCGTTATTAGCGGTAGAAATTAAAGTATGAATGGATACATGATTTATATCCTCACGTATGAAATCATCGGTGAGTAACGAGTATACTTAAATGAGACTTTATCTGAATAATGGGGAATAGGTTATGAAGTTTCCAACAACCAGTTACATGAATAAAAAAAGTGCTGCGCATAAAGCAGCACTTTCAGTAATTGGCTTTTCTTCATCAGGATTAAATATCTTATAGAGCATCTAGATTTGCCTGGAATGACCAGTGGTGCAAAAACTAAATAAAGGGGAACGTGTTGATAATTCTAAGTAAAAGAGGTAGTTACTGTGTGTTTATCGTAGTGATAGATGAATCGTGAGTAAATGTATTGACTCAATTTCACTCTACAAAATTTAATGTGCCAACTATTCTTATTTTTCGAAAAAATGCCATCAAAAAGGATAATCAATACCAATCGTGGCATTAAAATTTTCATATCTCCATTTGCGGTTTTCATCAGAATTGCCAAAAAGATTTTTGAGAGTAATATCCGGAAACCGCCATCCGTCATTTTCAATCACATCAGGGCGCTTGAAACGAAAGCCCACGTCAAATCTCAGGAGAAAATAATTAAAATCAAACCGGAAACCCACTCCTGACGAAACTCCAAGTTGCTTGTACAGGTTTTGAAATTTGAATTGTGTAGTGTCAACACCACCATCAACCTTAGTATTTTTAAAATTCCAGACATTACCTACATCGGCGAAAAGTGCCATTTTGAAAAGAATGGCATTGGAAAATAATGGAGCCACATTGAAGCGGTATTCCGTATTTCCCTCTAATTGTATATCTCCCGTTCGATCGTTGAAAAGTCCATTTGAATAAGTAGCCAACGCCTGGCCACCGACACCAATTCCTCGTACCGGCCATCCCCGCATACTATTGGGGCCACCGCCAAAATATTGTTTAAAAAATGGCAGGGTCGTATCGCTTCTTGAAAGTGGAATACCGACACCGGCAAATGCCCTGAAAACTATTGCCGATTTCGGGTGGTTAATAGTGTGGGTAAATTCAATATCGGCTTTTATGAATTCTTTCAGGTACTTGTTGAAAAAATTTCCGTTTTGAGAACCCCTGTCTTTTCTTTTTAGTAACCCCCAGATTAATCCTGATTCTTCAAGGTGGCCTTTTAACCCATCTACGATTTTGGGATTTTTCGGATTAACATGAATGGCTGTGTAACTGATGCTTTGGCCCATTACCAGGGCTGTATTAAATGAATACACGAGAAAAGGATACCTGATCAAAGTTTTATTAAAGCTATCTGACCTGTTATAAATTCTATGATAATCAAAATTGAACGGCTTATAACTCCATAAATGATTTTCATTATTAGTCCAGTTATAGCCAAAGCCAAAATTGAACACCTGCTGATCAAAAAAATCGACCCTGCTTATTAAGGAAACATTGGTATTAATAAAAGATTGTCGTGTAATCAGGTTTTTCTTGTTGAAATTTTTAAATGGTGTAATAAACCTGGGGAATAAAATATTATTGGTATAGCTTAATTCAGTAGAATTAATAAAAGTGCCACTGCTATTACGATGAGCAGTGTTGAATTCTACGCCCGCTCTCACCGCATTCGTCATACGGGCAGCTTGCTTCCAGAGATTTCGGTTGGTCACCGAAAGGTTGCCGGCTACGCCTAATAAGTTTCCTGTATTTGCCGTGGTAATGTTGCTGGTTGTATTGTTAGCTGAATAACTGAGTTCAACGCTGCCTTCAAAAGCATATTTTTTTATAGGAATTAATTTGATCACAAAATCAAGGAGGTTAGTGTCCTGGTTTTCTATTATATCTACAGTTGGGCTTTCCCACACGCCAAGCTTGTAAAAATTATTCAAGGTTTTAAAATAATTATCCTGGCTAAATACATCACCCTTTTTCAAAAAAAGATTATCGCTGGGCAAATAAAATTTAAAAAGTTTCTCATGATACCTTGTAATATAATTCGGTGAAATATGTTCATGTAATGTGGAGTCGGTGTATTGCTCGCCCGGTACATAATCCGGTAAAATATAGATATCATTTACATAAAACTTTTTTTGTTTTGTACTGTCTGGTGATTGGTTGAGCTGAAAGCCCAGTCTTATCGTTGGTTTATCTCTTTTCTCAGTCGCTTCCGCAAGTAAACGAAGTTGTTCAAAAGGATCTTCGGCAACTGAGGTAAGGGCTTCAATCGAAGTATCGCCGGTAACTCTTATTTCATCTGCAGTAAATTTATAATACCCATTGTTTCTGTATAGATTAATAAGTCTTCCTGACTCAAGTTGTATCGCACTCTTTGTAACAGGCGAGTTTTTTTGTAAAAGCGATTTATCTTTTGTTGATATAGCAAGGTCTTCAAGTTCGGGATTTTCAAAAAGATAAGCAAGGGTATCCACAAGGGTGCGTTTACCAGCCGTAACACTATAATCTATTATAACTCTCTTTTGGCTTTTTCTGTGCAATACCGTGTCAAATTTGTAGGTTACTTCGGGATGATAATATCCAAGATTTACCATGGATGTTCTCATACTTTTAGCAGATTGTATAATTGCGTTTGTATCAAAAGCCGGTGGTTTGGTAATGGAATGAAAAATAAATGCAACATCCTTTATCCTTACTCTTGCACTGTCATCCCATTGGGTATTCAGCTTTGAATCGACAGCGACTTTTTCATCGCTGCTTAAGTCCGGAGCATTTAGTGAGATGTTGTTTTTAAAAACAAAAGGGATATTTTTTTGATATTTACGTATAAAAGTAAATCCTGAATATTTTTTTGATGTGCCACAGCCGGATAAAAAGATAAGGGCAATGCTAAAACCAATTAAAGAACAAAATATTTTACAACGGATTCGTCCATTCATATATAGGCCATGTTGAGCAAAATAATCATCAAATATATCCAAAGTTTGAGCCATAAAAAATTAAGGGACGAACATGGACAGTTTATTGCCGAGACTCCAAAAATTGTTGCTGAATTATTAGCGGACAAAAATTTTAGATGTGCAATTCTATGTGCCGAAAAAGTATGGATTTTAGAAAATAAAAATCTCCTGAAAAATAATTTGCCGGAAAATATTTATGAAACAGATGAAGCCATACTCCAAAAAATATCTCTTTTAAAAACGCCTAATAAAGTTGTAGCCGTATTCGATAAAAAAATTCATCATAACACTCCCGCAATTCATGGATTATCATTAATGCTTGATGATATTAAAGATCCCGGGAACATGGGAACGATTATAAGGATTGCAGATTGGTTTGGAATTGAAAATATTATATGCAGCGAAAATTGTGCAGACTTCTACAATCCGAAAGTGATTCAATCAACAATGGGAAGTATTGCAAGAATAAATGTAATCTACGTGGCGCTCAAAAGTTTTATCAAGGCCAACAATAATATTAAAATTTATGCAGCAGCTTTATCCGGTACCCCTGTATCAGAATTAAAAAATATTAAGGAGGGCATTATTTTAATTGGAAACGAATCAAGGGGAATCAGCGAAGAATTACTGGGTATGGCTACACAAAAAATAACGATTCCTAAATATGGCAATGCCGAATCATTAAATGCCGCCGTAGCAACGGGGATTATTTTATCACATGTAAAATATTCCTGACAGCTTAACAAAAGCAGTAACCCAAAACACAGATACCATTTATATATCTTCCAAAACCTCATCGAGATTTTGTATTAATGCCGCTGCATTTTCTTTAGAAAAAACAAGAGGAGGCTTTATTTTTAAAACATTGTGTAACGGGCCGTCAGTACTAATGAGAAAGCCTCTGTTCTTCATTTTTTCAACAACGATGTTGATTTCCCTTACGGCGGGCTCAAGAGTGGCTCTGTCTCTCACCATTTCAGCTCCAATAAATAATCCGTGACCACGCACATCTCCAATAATTGGATATTTATGCATCAGCCCTCTTAAACCGTCCATTAAATAATTACCTGTTTCCAATGCATTTTTTTGTAACGCTTCCTCATGAATTACATCCAGCACTGCAGTACCTGTTACCATTGAAACCGGGTTGCCGCCAAAGGTGTTGAAGTATTCCATTCCATTGTTAAATGCATCTGCAATTTCGTCTGTTATTATTACTGCTGCAAGTGGATGGCCATTACCGATAGGCTTGCCCAGCACAACAATATCAGGTTCAACATTCTGCAACTGGAAACCCCAGAATGCCGAACCAACCCTTCCGAATCCCACCTGCACTTCATCTGCAATGCATACACCGCCAGCACCCCGCACATATTTATAGACTTCACTTAAATAATCTTGAGGCAACGGGATTTGTCCACCTACGCCAAGCAGAGTTTCGCAAATAAAAGCTGCAATATTTTTGTTTTCTTTTTGCAATGCCTCAATAATGCGTTGCACATCTGCAGCATATTTCTTTCCCCCTTCATCATCATTATAGCGGTACATGCCTCTATATAAATCGGGATTAATGGCCTTATGTATATAAGGCTTTTTTTCAAAACCACCTTCGCCATCAAATTTATATGGGCTCATTTCAATGGCAGCGGTTGATGTGCCATGATACGCATAGTCCAAAACAATCACATCTTTTTGCTTGGTAAAATGACGGCTCATCCGGATGGCTAAATCATTTGCTTCACTGCCGCTGTTGGTGAAATAACATACGTTGAGTTTCGGCGGAAGTGTTGATGTGAGTGCCTTAGCAAAGGCGGTAATATTATCGTTTAAATATCTTGTATTAGTGTTGAGCGTTGCAATTTGTTTTTGCATTGTTTTTACAACTCTAGGATGGCAATGCCCTACATGGCTTACGTTATTTACGCAATCAATGTATGTATTGCCCTTATCGTCATATAAATATTGTAAAGCGCCTTTTACAATCTTTAAATGTTTTTGATACCCGATGCTTAAATTGCGGCCTATGTATTGTTTTCTTTCTTTTTCCAATAATGAATAATCATCTGCTTCATTGATGATGGATGAAAAACCACAAGACTTTCTGAAAGTATCGGCTGCTTTGATTGGATTTATCTTAATTAATTTGAACAATAAATCCCATGCTGGTTTTTCTGAAATGAAATGGTGGTCATTGTTTGTTTCAATTGATGCATTATGTGCAGACTGTGCTACGCTAATGCAAAGTCTTGCAGCGATCAGGTAGTAGAGCAGGTCAATCTCCTTTTCTGTCAATGGATATGATGCATGATAACCTTTCACCACAAGCATTGCGGCATGGAGCGGGTTATCATGATTCATCATTGCATAAGTACATGCCACTGTTAGGTTGTTAATCAGCGCAGTGTACACCATATCGCTGAAATCAATAAGGCCGGAAACTTTATCACCCTGTACCAAAATGTTGGTATCATTTGCATCATGATGTGTATAGGCATGTCGCAATGAACTGATCACCGGCAATACTTCGGTCTCAAACTGTAATAAAAAATATCCTGCTATTCTTCTTCGCTCATGGTCTTTGATGCAAAGTAGTTTCCCGTTTGCATCTGCAGCGTTGCTAATGTCCCACAGATAATAGCGATGCATGGAAGGATGAGAAAAATTTTCCAATGCTTTGTCCATCCTGCCTAAAAAATTCCCCAGGTCAACATGCAGCGCATCTGAACGTTCCCGCAAGTTCATCCAAAATTCTCCTTCTAAAAACGTAAGTAAACGCAAATAATATTTTTTGTCATCCAGCTGCACAACAACTAATTCTTTTCCCTCAGAATCCGGCAAATATTTGTAAAACATATCTGCAACGTCACTCCTGGTAAGATGTTGCACAATCTTTACCTGTGCATCAAAAAAATCATAGCTATGCTCATCGCTTGCTGCTTTAAAAATATATTTTGTTCCATCGGCTCCGCTAAGCAAAAAGTTAAATTCGTATTCGCCCGTCAATGCCTTTGCAGTTACATCAAGCAAATAATATTTTTTTACAAGGGATTCGATTTCTTTTTCCGAAAAATTCATATTATATTTTTTGGTTACAGCTTTGTATTTCTGTTCAACTTCCCTTGCATCGCACACCTGTACTATTGAAGCCCTCATTCCGTAAAGGGGAGTAAAGAGAAGAAGATTGAACAGTCCTTCACGTGTTTCGGGTACAAGAGTGCAATGCAAGGGAAGTTGCTATGATAAACTAAAGCCCGGCTCATAAAGCTATTTCTTTATAACGATTGTTGATTTAGTATCTGTTTGTTTTTTTATTTGTACCCAAACTGTTTTGTTGTCTGCATCATATTTCCAATTGCTTTCTAAGGCATTATTTATTTGTACAACTTTCGGAATTTTCAGCACATCATTTATTTTTAGAAGAAATAGCTGACTTGCAGGTTTGCCTTTATAATTGCCTTCCATTTTATCAATGCTTACGGTAATGTCATTTTTCTTTTCGCAATTGATAATTGTTTTGCTGAATTTCCCTTTTTGATACTGCATCGTTTCACCATCATCTTCATACAAAGTAAAAGATGAAATGGTACCTGCGGGATAAATATCAAGCGTAATTATATCAGCAACTTTTGTATCAATCCAGTTGCTTTGTTGTCGCATGGGAACGATTGCCCCTTTTTTTATAAATATGGGAAGCTTGTTAATGTCGGAGGTGTTGTAAGTGATAATACCGCCTCCTTTGAATTCTTCTTTTGTTTCGTAATCAATCCAGTCAAATTCTTTTGGTAAATAAATTTCCATAGAGTTGAAATCGCCATAAACAGGCGCTACCAAAATATTTTCACCAAGCATGTATTCATAAGGCCATGCATCAGATGAACAGATATAATCCTCTGGAAATGCTAGCAGCAAGGGCCTTGTAACGGGCATGCCGGTTAAATAATTTACAAACGCATAAGAATAAATGTATGGCAGCAGGCGATAACGCAACTGCAAATATTTTCTTATACTTTTTTCAGCAGTTTCTTTTTGTTCTATTTCTGTTTGTGCTGAAATTTTCACCGTGTCTCTTCCTGTGATGCGTATTTTGTTTATAAAATCATTTACATCAATATCGCCACTCCATGGTTTTGGATTGTGTGAACGGGCAACAGCGCTTAAAGCTGTGAACTGGTTCCATCTTGCCTGTATTTGCCATGTTGAACCGATTACATCTGATGCGAGGTATGAATAACCACTCATAGGACCGTAGGTGTTGTTGATTGCTTTCAGTTGAAAAGCCATTTCATTCCACGTCGACGAGCAATCTTCTGTCCAGTGAAAAGGATAACGCCTTGCGCCAATCATGTTTTCCGTGGGCATTACACTAAAACGAAAATCCCAGGGATTGAGCGATACCATTTTTCTGCATCCAAGAAACAACACTCTTTTATCATCGCCATAATAATCTTGTGTGCGGTTGTAAATGTAACTGTCGGTGATATCGTTTAATCTTGTGTCCTGCCATGTGCCGCGGACACCCATGTCCAAACTTTGTTTGTATTTGTTCCACCAGGTTTTTTCATCGTATTCAGTCTCGGTCCATCCCTGGTGTTTTCGTGTTGCAAAATTACCCGCGTTGTGATGTATCAGCATTATATTAATGTGCATGCTGTCGAGTTTTTTTATCATTTGTTCAGGCGAAAGGGGATAGGTATAATTCTTATTCCAGTCAAGGCGGCTGCCCCATGTAACTTCTTTATCGCCATCGCAGCCATCCCCCCATTCAAAATCCAAAATAAAATGATCAAGCGGAATATTTTTTTCACGAAATTTTTTTGCTACTTCCATCAATTGTTCCTGTGAGCCCTTACAACTTAAATGCTGTGTTTGAAAAAATCCATAACCTTTTTTAGGAAGTAAGGGTTCAGGCCCCACCAATTCATTCATCTGCGCAAACAATTCTGAGTAAGATGGCCCGTAAATAAAATAAGTATCGTCAATTAAATCGTTTTCTAAATAAACATCAGTATAATTTTTTGCTGCAGGATTGTAAAACCAATGGGAGTAGCGGTTGATTTTTGAAGGTGCGTTGAATGAACTCACATTATCAAAAACAGTATAACCATCTTTAAACATTCCATACACCGGCCCATCTGAAGGGCAAATTTTTTTGCCAGAAATTTTATTCCACATACTCCAAATCAAGCCACGTTTTGTAATGCGTATCTGTAGACTGTCTGTGCTGATGTAATAAAAAACTGCATCTTCATTTTTGCTGAATGCAACTTTATTCCAGTTGGTTGTTTTGCCGATAGCGAAAGGAATTTCATATTGCGCAGGAAATTTTTCCCGTTGCAAATGTGAAATACGAAAGCGGAACATTGTTGGCGAGTACAAAGAAATTTCCATGCTGTCCTGTACAACCACTTTGCTGCAATACTGATCTAGGCTGAGTTGTGCGACTACATTTGAAAAAAGAAAAAAAAGAATTCCGGAAGATGTGATAAACTTTTTTATCATTTAAGTTTTATTTTTTTGTTACCGGCTTTTGTAATTCTGTTTAGCACCTGTTGCGTCGCACACTTGCACCCGAAACCCTGAAGTAGCTTCACCAGCTATTTATATTTTACCAGCATTATCAATTTCTTCAGCAATAAATTGCTCTACCCTCCTTTAGGGATTGGGGCATCATCTGTACAAGGCTTCAATGTAAAACTGTATTCATAATCTGCATAAGGCAGCATGTACTCCGAATGCGTTTTTGCACCCCAACTATTATCGCCGCCAACGCCCATTTGTTTGTAATCAATATTCCACCATATTAAATCATCATTACTCATAGAGCCGCCATGATTATTGGCGCTGCTGTCGCGGATGAAATCAAGTTTCTGCATGTTGAAATGCAAAACACCTGCGCTGAATGTAGGTGCACCAACAGCCATGATGCCCATATTATTTTTATTTTGGAGCAACATCCAGCGAACATCAGTACGGTAACCACTCTCCTGTGCACGGGGATAAGGAAAAAACAGGCTGTCTGCTTTCATGCTGTACAAATCAATTGCAGCGGCGCTATTCCTGTCGCAGTAATTATCAAAAGGCCCGCGACCAAGCCACGAAACATTTTCATAAGCAGGTTGCAGCAACATGCGCATGCCAAATCGTGGCATCTCAGGATAATTATTTTTGCCAGCCTTCATTTGCACATAAACATTTACATCACCGCTTGCGTGAATGATGTATTGTACAAAATATTTTGCATCAACTTGTGGAAGATAATATGCAGTTCTTATTTCAGTTTCGTTGTTGCTGATATTGTTTACAAAAAAGCTGTCAAGCCTTGCATCATCTGCAGCGTGTTGCCAAACAGAACACCGTACCTGCTGACTGTTGCCAATATCATTGTCCGTTGCGGCCCGCCAGAAATGCGGTTGCAGTGGCGCTTTGATAAAATCATTGTTTTGATAGCTGAATGATTGAAGCCATCCGGTTTGTTTATTAAATACAACGGAAAAATTTTCGTTGAAAATTTTTAATTGTTGTGCATCATTTGACTGTTTCAGTGGAGGGAAATTTTTTGCTGATTGAATTATAGCTTCTTTGTGCCGGGGCAATTCAAATTGCTCCCATGCAATTACAAAATCTATTGGCACAAGTTCTGTTGCCTGTTTTGTTTTTGTTTCAATCGTTAAAAAATATTCGGTGTTTGGCTGAACATCAATTGCAGGGAAATCAATTTGTATTTCTTTTGACTGATGAGGTACAAGATTTATTTGAGGTATGGTTCCCTTTATAATAATTTTTCCATCGGCTTTGATAAACCAGTCAAAATTAAAAGCATCAAGATTTGTAAAATCAAAATGATTGATGACGCGGAATGTGTTTGACTGCAAAGCCAAAGCTTCGAAAGAAATGTTTTGATAAACTTTTTTCACTTCAAAGGCCTGCGGGTGTGGTGTGCGGTCGGCGGCAAGAATTCCATCCGCACAAAAACTTGTATCGCTTGTGGCGCCTACGTTTCCCATATCACGGCCATAGGCCCAAATATCCCTTCCATTGATATCTTTCTTCTTAAAAGTCTGACAGGAAAAATCCCAGATAAACCCTCCCTGTAGTTGTGGATATTTATATATCATATCCCAGTCGTCTTTGAAATTGCCGCCGCTGTTCCCCATCATATGTGCATATTCAACTTGTATAAAAGGCCGCTCATGCCATTCTTTTACATACTCCTGCATAATATTGAGCGATTTATACATGGGCGCAATTATATCCGTGTATGGATTATCTCTTGCTTCTTCATACTGTACGGGTCTTGAACTATCCCTGGATTTCAGCCAATCATGTGTGGCAACGAAATTATCTCCCCACCTGCTTTCATTTCCCAATGACCATGTGATGATACAGGTAAAATTTTTATCACGTTCAAACATGCGCTTTGTTCTGTCGATATAAGCGGCCTTCCAATCAGGCTTATCTGATAAAGTATTCAGGGGGCTAAAGCTCATGCCGTCACACTCAATATTGGCTTCATCAATAATATACAGCCCATATTTATCGCAGAGTTCATACCAGGTTTCTGCATTAGGATAATGGCTGCAGCGCATAGCATTGATGTTATACTGTTTCATTAAACGGATATCGTTGACCATACTTTCTTTGGTAATCACTTTGCCAGTGTACATGTCAAATTCATGCCTGTTTACCCCTTTTATCTTAATAGCAACGCCATTCACCAGCAGCAGGCCACGTTTTATTTCAATGGTTCTGAAACCAATCTTATGTGAAATGCTTTCTATGATTTTCCCATTTTTGTCAAGATGGTTGATGATAAGTGTGTAGAGGTTGGGATATTCGTTATTCCATTGCCGGACATTGTTTATGGTTGCATCGAAAAAAAATTCTTTTTGTGTAATAATATTTTGTTTTTGCCGAAAGACGATTTTGTTTTCTGCAGCATCATCCAATAATTTTATATCAATAGATTGATTTGAATTTGCAAGAGGTTGTTTATTCAAAGAAACATTCAAATCAAAAGTTCCGTTTTTATAAGTGTCATCAAGCGATGCCTTTGTATAAAAATCAGATATACAAATTTTTGACCTTGCAATTAAATAAATACTTCTTTCAATGCCGCTGAGTTTCCACATGTCCTGGCCTTCGAGATAAGTGCCATCGCTAAAGCGAAAGACCTGTATTGAAACTGTATTATTCCCTTTTTGTAAATAATTCGTTATATCAAATTCTGCGGGTGTTTTGCTGTCTTTACTCAGGCCCACATAGTGTTCATTTATCCATAAATAGAAAAAGGAATTTACCGCTCCAGGATGAATGAAAATATTCTTTTCTTTCCATGATGCTGGCATTGTAAAGCTTCTTTTGTAAGAGCCCACCGGGTTATAATCTGAAGGCACCCAGGGTGGATTGGGTGGAATTGGATATTCTACATCAGTAAAAATAAATTTATCAAAACCTTCCACCTGCCAGTTGGCCGGAACTTTAATATTGTTCCAATTGGAGATATCAAACTTATCTTCAAAAAAATTCATTGGTCTTTCAGATGGATTATTCGAAAGATGAAATTTCCATAAACCATCCAATGATTTTGTAAAAACTGAACTATCTTTTTGTAAAGCGGGCTGTTCACGAGGATAAGGAATAAAATACGCATGAGGCAGCATTGCATTTTGTGAAACAAGTTCAGGATTTTCCCAGTCGTTTGAAGCTTGCGCATTAACCGTATGTTGTAACAGCAATAAAAATGAAAAAAAAACTACTACAATAAGACTTTTTTTTGCATTCATTATTTATTAGTTAGTAAATAAAAACAAGGAGTTATTAAAGAATAGCTCCTTGTTTTATTTGGTTAAGCTTGCCTGGTTTAGAGGGGATGGCTAGTTTATTCATGAATCAATTACCAACCAGCGGCCTGGTGTATTTTCGGGTTTTTACTTATCTCTGAAAAAGGCACCGGGTAAATATTGTGTTTGCCTTCAATAAAATTATTTGCAAACTCATGAGCATGCATCTTCAATTGATCACTTATTTTTTCCGGAGCTACTTTGCTTAATGAGTAGCGAAGCATATCGGGCCAGCGGATCTGATATTCCATTGCAAGTTCGCACGGCCGCTCATGATGGCGGATTTCTTCACGAAGCTGAGACTGGGTCAATGATGCGAGGGGCGCCGCCTTTGCACGTTCCCTTACCTGGTTTACAAGCGTTATTGCATCAGAGGTTTTATTCAATTCGTTTAATACTTCTGCATCCATCAGCAACACATCTGCGTAACGAAGGAGATTCATGTTTAAGCCGGTATAGTTTCCGTTATCGGCAAGGTCCGTAGGTTGTGTATATTTTTTAAAGAAATAAGCATAGTCCAAATCCGGTTTTATTTCTGAATATAATTTAAAAGTTCCGGGCTGGTCAACCACCGCTGTTTTTGATTGCGCATTATCAAAAAATATGGTTCCATAAACACGATCGCTGTAATCTCCGTCGCTGCGTTTATCAGTTTTCAATTCATCCACCATCCATGGTGACGGATAAAATAATTCCCAGCCGCCTACAACCCCTGGTGAAATTTCCCATGAAATGGGGTTGCGTTCGTCGTTGCCGTTTGCCCGGTCGGCAGAAAATTGAATTTCAAAAAGGCTTTCAGGGCCATTTTCTGAAGTGCCATTAAAGTTGTCCTCAAAATTGGGCAGCAAAGAATATATGCCGCTTGCAATAACCTGCGCAAATTGTACATGTGCTTCATCAAATTTTTCCTGGAACAAATAAACTTTGCCGAGGTAAGCACTGGCCGTATATTTTGTAACACGTCCGATCTCGCTGCCGGCACGCCTTTCAGGCAAATTCTGTTGCGCCTCTTTCAGGTCATTTTCTACCAGTTGCCATATTTGATCGCGGGGCGCTTCGGGCTGATAATAATCCTCATCTTTTTTTACTGCGAAATTAATGAGTGGTATATTTTCAAAATAATTCAGCAGTACAAAATAAAAGTGCGCACGTAAAAATTTTGCTTCCGAGATCAGCGATTTTTTTTCATCATCGCTTAAGCCTGTTTGTACATTGCTGGAAATATTGGGAATATTTTCGATGCACTGATTGGCCCGGTTAATACCCGCAAAACACATTGCCCAAAGATTGGTAAAATAAGATACATCAGTTGTATAAGTATAAGCATGCAACGAAGCGCCATAGCCGCTGCTTTTATTATCCATTATTTCATCGGTCTTATATTCTGATGCAATATAAGTCTCCTCAAACCATGTCCATTTGCTGCCGGTATTGGATTGAAGCGCTGCATAGGTGGCAGTGATGGCTGCAAGTGCATCATTCTTACTCGTCCAAAACGAGGCGCCTGATAACTGGCTCTTATTTTTTTTATCTAAAAAATCTTTATTACATGAACTGAAAGTGAGCATTACCAGTAAGATGGTAATTGTGTAGCAAATTATTTTTTTCATAAAAATTAATTGAAAAGTTAATTAGAAATTTAAGGATATGCCCGCATAAAAACTTTTTGAAAGAGGATATAATCCCCTGTCAACACCTCTTGCAAAAGAAGAGTAGTTTACTACACCGGGATCGAAGCCTGTATATTTCGTAATGGTGAAAACATTGGTTGCGCCTATATATATTCTTACAGCGTTGAAATTTTTTATTTGGGGATTGTATCCTATCTGCATACTTTTCAATCGCAGGTAAGAGCCGTCTTCGAGAAACAAATTACTTGGCCTGCTAAAATTTCCATTGGGATCGCTGAAGGTATTTCTTGGAATATTGGAGCCGGGATTCGATAGTGACCATCCATCCAGCAAATCGGTTGACTTGTTCCACAAGCCGTTTGTATAAAGTAAGCGCTTAATGCCATTATAAATTTTATTTCCCTGAGTTCCCTGTATAAAAATATTCAGGTCGAAATTTTTGTAATAAATATTGGCAGTTAAGCCATATTCAAATTTTGGAAGTCCTGAACCGAAATAAGTACGATCATCATCGGTGAGTTGCACGTCGCCATTTACATCTGCAAAACGAATATCGCCCAGGCTGGCATTGGGTTGTAATATTTTTGCAGCGTCCAGTTCCTTATCAGTTTTTATAATGCCATCGGCTTTAAACAAATAAAATTGGCCGATACCGAAGCCTGTTTCCGTTCTTGTCGTGGGGAAATTATTATAATCAAGATAGCCATCAAGATAATATTCGCTGGCTGTCCCCAGTTTTATAATCTTGTTTCTGTTCAAAGTAAAATTCCCGGTAATATCAAATTTTACAGTCCTGGAATTTTTTTTGTATGTGGCAGAAATATCAATTCCCTTGTTTTCCATTTCACCGGCATTTGCGAGTGGGTTAGAAAGTAATCCTGCAGATGGCGGGAGAGGCAAACTGATAAGCATGTCTTTCGTTTTGGTTTTAAAGGCATCAAAAACTATAAGCACTTTATCTTTAAACATACTCAGGTCAAAACCGATATTAGCTGTAGCAGATTGCTCCCATTGAATATTGGGGCTTGATGCAGTGGTGATAATATTACCAGTTGCAATTGCCTGCCGTAGCCCCGGGCCTAATGGATAATTGATGTTTACATCACTGTTGGGATCATTGATAGATACGGGTGGCGGAAGGTACAGGTAATCAGGTATGCTTTGATTACCTAGAATACCATAACTCCCCCTTATTTTGAAATCATTAATAAACGAAATATTGTTCTTGAAAAATTTTTCATTGCTGATGCGCCATGCAGCCGTACCTGAATAAAAAGTTCCATAGCGTTTTGATGTTGAGAACCGGGAGGAGCCATCTCTCCTTATACTTGCACCTAAAAGATACGTACCACTATATGCGTAATTTACTCTTGCAAAATAGGAACGCAAGGAACTTTCGAGCAAAGAGCCCCCCGATGACTGGTCGCCGATACCACCACCCAAAGAGAGAAGCACATTTGAGGGAAGATTTGAGTTGGACCCACTCAGGCTTTTATACTTGTTGGTTTCCTCTGAATAGCCTGCAATTGCATTTAATGAATGTATGGTGTTAAAAATTTTATTATAAGTGAACACAGCATTTAATACATCATGAATGGTTTTATCCCTTGCCTCCGATAAAGTTGCTGTAGGGTTGTTGGCCTGGTTACCCATATAATAAGTGGGCTCATGATAGTAAGATGACCCATCAGTAATGCCCACACCATACTGCAGCCTGAATGAAAGCGGCGCAATTATCTGGTATTCGCCATAGGCATTGGCCAGCATAATATTATCAGCGCTGTAATTGGTGATGAGTTCCTGGATGCCTACAGGGTTGAAATCATCAAGCATTTGATTGCCGATGCGTGCACTGTAACCGCCGTCATTATTTTGATCATAAATGGGGCGATGGGGAACAATAATTATGGGATAATAAATTGGTGCAAATCCTGCGTTTTGCCCGTTGGCAGTGCTTTCATTAGTGCCCCACAATAAATGTCTTTTACCAAATGAGTAAGTAAATGATTGTCCGAATTTGAATTTGCCTTTTGTGAAATCTGTATTTACCTGGAGGTTGTATTTATCGTAGCTGGTGTTTATTGCAATACCGTCGAGGCTATACTTGCCGAAGGAAACATTCATCTTCATATCTTTTGTTCCGCCGGAAATACTAAAATCAGTTTTATTCTCAGGTGCATTGCGAAAAAATGCATTCTGCCAGTTTGTATTGGCATATTGCTGCGTTTTACCATCTGCATCAATATAGGTATCATTTGCTACATAGTCAGGATAATTGGGTGAACCATCATTATCAAATGCCTGTTTTAAAATAGTATTATACTGTTCCCTGTTGGCAACGGCTACTTTTTTTGCAAGGCTGTTTGCGCCGTAATAGGTGCTTAAATTGATTTGTATTTTCCCTTCATGGCCACGTTTTGTGGTAATAATAATTACACCATTTGATGCACGGGAACCATAGATTGTAGCAGCTGATGCATCTTTTAAAATATCAATTGACTGTATATCTGATGGGTTTACTGCGACAATATCGCCGGGAATGCCGTCAATTATATATAATGGTTCATTATTGCCAATGGTTGATAAGCCCCTTACTCTTATTAAAGGCCTTGCACCAGGATCTGCAGAAGCTGATGCAGCATTAACACCCGCAGCCTGCCCCTGCAAGAGATTTGAAACATCACCCCCGGTAAGCTTCCCAATGTTTTTTGTATTCACTGATGATACTGCGCCAATCACATCTTTTTTTCTTTGTGTACCATAACCTACCACTACAACTTCATCTATTGACTTTGTAGTGGCTTTTAAAACTACGTTAATGGTAGTTCGTTTTAAAACAGGCACCGCATTATTCTCATATCCAACATTACTAAAAACAAGGGTTGCATTTTCATTTATTTCTTTCAATTCAAACAAGCCATTATCATCTGTGGCTGTTGCTTTGCTGGTGCCCCTAACTGTTACGGTTGTTCCGGAAAGCGGTTCACCGTTTTCATTTGCTACCCTTCCTTTTATATCTATAAGAGAGGGAGGCAAAAAATTATTTTTAGATTGAAATAAAGTTGTAATGGAAGTTTTTTGTTTAATTACAATACTGTTATTTTCTACAGTATAAGTAACAGGCTGGCCTTTTAAACAATCATCAAGCACCTGCTCAACAGAAGCATTTTTTACAACAATCGTAACAGGTGAAAATTCATTAAATAAATTTTCATTGTAAACTATCGAAATACCCGTTTGCCTCGAGATTTCTTTAAACACCTTTTGCACAGGCACATTTTTCAAGGAAATCGTAACCTTTTGTGCAATACCTTTTGCGCTAATTTGTAAACAAGCAGCGAATAATAAAAAAGCAGTGAGCTTCATGATCCGCAAAATTTTGATGAGTAAATTCTCCCGTCTGTAGCGGAAAGCAGTTTTAAAAAGAACAATTTTCATACATTTGTTTGTTTGGGTGAACGATAAAGAGTCCTCGAAAGATTGTTAATTCCTCAACCCAAATTTTTGCCGGGAGTGTTGCAGCACTACCCGGCTTTCTTTTGAGTAAAAGAAGATTTTCATAGTTTTGAAATCTAAAGAAAATTATTATTATAAGCTCTAATCCTTAAAGTACAGTAATCTTATTTCCGTCAAGCTTAAAATGAACTCTATTTGTTTCCAATAAATGGAGCATTTTAGATAAGCTCAGGTTTCTGCTGATGCGCCCGCCAAACCGTTCTTTAGTATTGGCATTTTTATATTCCACAGATACATCATACCATCTTTCTATCTGGCGCATAATAGCAGGCAGCTCCATATTTTCAAATTCAAAAAAGCCGTCTTTCCAGGCCATTACTTCATCAACATCAATAGCCTGAACTTTTATACCCCCATCTCCTGAAAGAGGTACCTGCGCCTGTTGCCCGGGTTTGATTACAGTTGAGCGCTCACCCTTTACGGAGAAGCCTTTTACTTTTACGCTGCCTTCAAGTAATGTAACTTTTAATGATGATTCATGATCGTAAGCGTTTATATTAAAGTGAGTACCTAATACTGTTATTTCTGCACTTTCATTTTTTACCTTGAATGGCATCGCTGCGTTATGCGTTATTTCAAAATAGCCTTCACCCGTTAACTCTACACTTCTTTGTTTACCGGTAAATGCCGAAGGAAATTTTAATGAAGAAGCTGCATTTAGCCACACTTTTGAGCCATCTGATAATATCAATTGATATTGTCCGCCACGCGGCGTTGATATTGTATTATATTGAATTGTGGCCGGTTCCGTTCCTGCTGCCAACTGATAGGAAAGTTGCCCATCATTCAGTTTTATTATTTTAGAATTTCCCTGCCGGGCTAATGAGCCATTTTTTGCACTATCTAAAATAATTTTTGAACCATTTGCTAAAGTGAGTACTGCTCTGTTACCGCCAGGCGCTATATCATTCTTAAATATTTTAGCAGCATTTTCGGTTTTAGCAATTTGTTTTTGAGGAGATTGTTTCAAATAAAAATAACTTCCTGCGCAGAGTATTAAAATAATACAGGCTGCTGCCCACCACCTGCCACGCATACGAATAAGTTTATGTGGTTGTGCGTTATATTCCTGTCCTAATTGATGAATCCTTTTTTGCAAAAGTTCAGTTTGCTCTTTCAAATTTCCTTGTTGAGCATTTAGCAGGTTATACCAGTTAATGGCTTCTTTGAATGTTTCCTCAATCTGTGGTTCCTGTTCCAATGCGTTATTCCAAAATACAATGGCAGCTTCATTAGTGGCGGCGCAATATTGTTGAAAAGATTCTTCCGCTAAAAAATCTTCTACAGTATAATTTTCATACTTCATAATAATAAGAGTGAAGTGATGAAACTATTTCCCGAAAATTTTTAATTTATTTTTTTAAAGATATTTTCTGCCTTAATATTTTTATCGCCTCGTATATCGTATTGTATATGGTTTTTACTGCCTGCCCTGTTTGCTCAGCTATCTGTTCATAGGATAAACCTTCATAAAATTTTAATTGGAGATATTCTTTTTGGCGGGGGGTTAACTGTTCCAGGTATCGCAATAATTTTTCTTTTTCTTCTTTCTTTACTTGCAAGGTTACTAAAATTTCCTCATAAGAATGCTGTGTTTCCTCCTGGTCTCTATTCCACTCTTTTAAGCGATTAGTATTTTTTAAATCACTTTTTGCGAGTAAAAAAATTCGATTACGATAACTGGCCGCCAGGTAGGCTTTAATATTTTCCACATCAGACAAATTTTCCCTGTTGCGCCATATATTAAAAAATACATCATTGGCTGCGTCCTTTGCAAGTTCCGGATCCTGAAGATAGTTGATACCTGTTTTAACGAGTAGAAAATAATGTCGCTGGAAAAGTTGAGTAAGAGCAGCCTGGTTACCTTTTTTTATATTAACCCAAAGGGTTTTATCATCTAAATTAATCTGCATTCAAGATAAAAATACAATAATTTGTTTTGGCAAATTTTAGTGTGTGAGCTACATAATTATAATTATATGAGATCGGTGAAGGCTCATTATTATTATGATTTTAATTAGCTGAAGTACCCGGTAAAAAAAACCCCGCAATCAGAACCATGTATTCAAAAAGCTATTCATGAAAGAAGATGGTTTGAATATTCTACCTAAACTCAATTGCCTTCACCGGCTGAATCTTTCTTATCAATAGAGAAGGAATGATAAGCATTAAAAAACAAACCGCAAACGTGGCGGCATCAACCGCGACTACCTGCCACCACACAACATCTGCATGTGCTACTTTCATATAATATGCTTCTTCATCGAGCTTAATAAAACCTGTTGCTTCCTGCAGGTAACATATTCCCAGTCCTAATAACGTTCCCGCAATAATTCCGGTAAAAGCAATAATCGAAGTATTATATAAAAATATTTTTTGAATGGTGCTGTTTTGTGCTCCCAGCGCTTTCAATATTCCCGTCATTTTTGTTCTTTCCAAAACAAGAATAATAAGGCACGTTATTAAATTTACAACGGCAACTACCATCATTATACCAAGCAAAATACTTTTTATCCTTCCCTGCAGGTTGAGCCAGTCAAAAATATTCGGATAAATTTCCTGTATGGTTTTGCTATACCATCTGCCGGGTAAAGCTTCAGAATCATAAAGGAAATTATTTACTGAGTCGATTTGTTTATAATCCTTTAGGAATATTTCATAGCCTCCTATTTCGCTCGAATCCCAATCGTTAAGCCTTTGAATTAGTTTAATATCTCCCAGGCAAAAATTTTGATCGTATTCTTCAATTCCAGTTTTAAATATGCCGGCAATTTTAAGTTTGCGTGCACGCTGGCTGCCATCACTTTGAATAAAAAGAATGATCACGCTGTCACCTGCATTAGCCCCAAGCTTAGCCGCTGTATATTCGGAAATATCAATATCCTTACTATAACCACTATCGGTAAACGAAATCCAGTCTCCTCTTTCAAGAAAAGAATTTATTCTTTCGAAATGAAAGCTGCTGTCAATACCTTTCATAAGCACACTTTCAATGTCGTCTTTATATCTTATGATTGCCGATTTGGTGGCATACCGCTCAACACTTTTAACCTGTGGCAGGGAGTACAAAAAATTTTCAAGGCTATCATTTTTCTCTATAGGCGTTTCTTCGGCAATATTGGCCTGCGCCATTACGGTTTGCTGTACACGAATATGTCCCCAAAAGCTAAAGACCTTGTTACTTATTACATTTTGAAAACCATTAACAAAGCTTAATGCAACTATCATCACTGCAACACTTATCATAGTGGCAGTTATTGCCAGCCCAATGATAAACCTTGAAAAAGTCTTTTGTTTGTTGAAAGCAATACGTTTTGCTATAAAGGACGAAATATTCAAACTGCTTATATTTGGTATCTTGTAAAACTAATTTTTTTAAAACATTTCAATGAAATCAAAAAAGATTGCTCTTCTTGTTTTTTTTCAATTCGTATTCCTGTTTTCTTCGAAAATTCTTCGTGCCCAGGCTCCCGATAGTATTTATGTCGATAATATTAAAACAGCAAAATTGTATAAATACGGAATTCAGTTAAGCCAGCCTGTTATAAACTTAAATGCAGGTGATCAATTGGAGCTTCATTTTGATGACATGGATGCTGACGTAAAATATTATTACTACACCTATCAGCTTTGTAATAATGATTGGACTCCGGTTAATCTTAGCCAGTTTGATTATATGAAAGGATTTACCCAGTTAAAAATTTCCACTTATCGTTTTTCATCCATTGCACTTACAAGATATACCCACTACCAGGCCGTAATTCCCGATCGGAGTAGTTATCCTACCCGTTCCGGCAACTATATTCTCAAGGTGTATTTAAATGGAGATACTTCACAATTGGCTTTTACAAAACGGATGATGGTCGTGGATAACAAAGCAACTATACTTGCAAAAGTTACACAGCCATTCGCTCCTGAATATTTCCGGACTCATCAAAAAGTGCAGTTTACAGTAGATATAAAAGGCCTTGATGCTTTTAATGCGGGCCAGCAACTGAAAGTGGTTATTCTTCAAAATAACCGGTGGGACAATGCATTAAAAAATTTCCCCCCAACATTTATCCGCGGCACTACCCTGGAATATAATTCAGAAAGCATTGGAATTTTTCCTGGCGGAAAAGAGTGGCGGTGGCTCGACTTAACTGATTTCCATTTGCAAAGTGACAGGGTACTTACTGCAGATTATAAAAAGTCTTCCACCGACGTCTATGTTCGTCCTGATGGTCCACGTGACGGACAGCGTTATGTATATTACCGGGATTATGATGGTCAATATACTATAGAAGCCATAAGGGGAATTAACCCTTACTGGGAAGCTGATTATGCAACTGTGCATTTTACGTTTGTACCGCCTAACGGCGTGGCTTATCCGAATAAAGATATTTATCTTTTCGGCCAGCTGACTAACTATAATTATGCAGATAGCCTTAAAATGAATTTTAATGCCGAAAAAGGTGTTTATGAAACCCATCTTTTTATGAAGCAGGGATATTATGATTATACTTATGTGGCCGTTGATAAGAATAATCCCGCAATACGAAATGAACTGGATGGTAATTACTATGAAACCGAAAATTTATATACCATTCTTGTGTATTACAAATCTTTTATCGGGCGTGCAGATGAACTGCTTGGAATTGCCACTTTTAATTCGAGAACCGATAAACCAGGGTTGAGCTTTTAAAGAGTTAAATAATTTTAGGTGTCAATTAATCTAATTAGTGTAATTCGCCTAATTAGTGTCATTCTTATTATATTTGCAGCCGGCAAGTCTTATACGGCCAGCTCCTGCAGAACTCCCCCAGGATCGGAAGATAGCAAGGGTATGTGGTTGAGCGGTGCGATGTAAGTAACTTGCCGATTTTTTTTGCTTACGGTAGGGTTTCGGAATGCATCAAAGTGGCACAAATTCCCACACTCTTTTTAAAACATCTCCATCCGTAATCTTGCTTTACATAAACTTCCTTAATAATGAAATATCTTTGCACAATAATTAAATCATTTTAAACACATAATTTTTATGAAATTTTTTATTGATACGGCTAATCTTGACCAGATAAGGGAAGCCAACGACCTGGGTATTTTAGATGGCGTTACAACCAATCCTTCATTGATGGCAAAGGAAGGAATCAAAGGGAGTGAGGCTGTAATGAATCATTATAAAACAATTTGTGAAATGGTGGACGGCGATATAAGCGCTGAAGTAGTTACTACTGAATTTAAAACAATAGTTGAGGAAGGGAAAAAACTTGCGGCTATCCATAAAAATATTGTTGTAAAAGTGCCTATGATACCTGATGGTGTTAAAGCAATTAAATGGTTTACCGATAATGGAATCCGCACTAATTGTACATTAATTTTTAGTGCAGGACAGGCAATGCTTGCGGCAAAAGCCGGTGCAGCTTACGTTTCACCGTTTATAGGACGCATTGATGACAGTGGCTGGGATGGGATTGAACTGATACAACAGATATCTCATATTTTCCAGGTGCAGGGTTTTAAATCGGAAATTCTTGCAGCCTCTATACGCAGCTCGCTTCACATTATTAAATGTGCCGAAGCCGGTGCGGATGTATGCACTTGCCCGCTTGAATCAATTATTGGGTTAACAAAACATCCATTAACCGATATTGGCCTTGCTAAATTTATTGCAGACGCAAAGAAATTTGAATAGTTGTAAAATTAAATGCCCCGGAGATTAACATCCCAGGGGCTCTTATTTGTGTCTTCAAAGGGATTAACTTCTTCGTTTACGGGATGATTTGGAATTGCTCCTATTTTCGTTCATTATCTCATCCACAGTTTTTAGTTTTTCGTCATTGGGCTTTTTCTTAATATACATTGTGAACTCCTTATACATAGATGGATTCGATTTTAAAACAGCTTTAATAGATACTTTATCCTTTTTAAAATCCGGGTCAATCCAAAGGCTGTTGCCGGAAAATTTTCCATCTGACGAAGTAAAGGTTATATCTGTTGAATCAAGAGGAGCGTACTGGCCTGAAGAAAGTTTCCCATCAATATTAATGTAATTATAGGTCCCTTTTTTAAGGCTGTCAGTATATAAATTTACGTAGATGCTTTCAACTTTTTGTGCTTTTGCAAAAGAAGAAAGTGTTAACAAAAAGAAAAATAAAAATTGTCTCAAGAAAAATATTTACACAAAGATTGAAAAATTCATGCCAGGGTTGCACTCCTTTCTTGGGTTAAAGGCAGGTAATTGCAAAACAAAAATTTGTCAATTAAAAATTTTCCATACATCTTTGTGAACATAAATGCAAGTTAATAATACATATAATAGCTGGTGGCATACAATCTCATGATTGTGCCGCACTGCTGTATTTGTATATAAATAATAAATATAACGCCCCGGCACTAAGCTGGGGTTTTTTTATTTTATGAATTGAAGTGACATAACTAATCACACGGAGCACATGAATAAAATAGGATTATCAACGACCTTCAAAAAATTATTAGCCGACGTATATACTCCCGTAGGGATTTACCTGCGCCTTCGCGACAGATTTCGTGATACCGTATTGCTTGAAAGCACGGACTTTCATGTGGGTGAAAACAGCTTTTCAATCATTGGAATAAATGCCATAGCAGGTATTGAAATAAGTAACTATGAGGAAATAGAGTTTAAGCTGCCAACACTAAATATTCAAAAAATAAAAATTACCAGTACAACAAACGTTGCCGGTGAACTCTGGAAATTCATGCAGTACTTCAACATCAGTGAACCTGCGGAAATTCCCGTGAACAAAGCCCAGGGCTTATTTGGCTATACTACTTTTGATGCTATTCAATTTTTTGAGGAAATAAAATTTAAATCGTCCAACGCTAAAATACCTCCTGAAATTTCATTAGTTCGCTACCGGTTATACCAGTACGTTATCGTGATTAATCATTTTAAAGACGAATTATTTATTTGTGAAAATCATATTAAAGGAATTGATAGTGATATTGATGTAGTTGAGAGTCTTATTAAGAGCAAGGACGTACCTGCTTATCCTTTTGCTTTTTTAGAAAATGAAACATCCTCATTAAAAGATGAAGATTATATTGATATGGTGAAGAAAGGCATAGCAGGATGTGCCAGGGGAGATGTGTTCCAGGTGGTGCTTAGCAGGAAATTTCAACAACAGTTTTCCGGTGATGAGTTTAATGTCTACAGGGCATTGCGCAATATAAATCCAAGCCCTTATCTTTTTTATTTTGATTATGGGGACTACAGGCTTTTCGGGAGCAGTCCCGAAAGTCAATTAATTGTACAGAATAATATGGCAATTGTACATCCAATAGCCGGTACATTTAGGAGAACCGGTAATGACGCCGTTGACGAAGATCTTGCAGAAAAACTGGCAAAGGATGAAAAAGAAAATGCAGAGCATGTGATGTTGGTTGATCTTGCCCGCAATGATCTCAGCCGTGTATGCAGTAATGTTACTGTAACCCGATTTTGTGAAGTACAATATTTTTCACACGTGATTCATTTGGTAAGTGAGGTTAAAGGCAAGGTAGGAGAAAATACAAATCCTTTTAGTTTACTCGGCGCAACATTTCCCGCAGGTACACTAAGTGGTGCCCCCAAGTATAAAGCGATGCAGCTAATTGACCAATTTGAGAAAGATGCAAGAGGGTATTATGGAGGCTGTATAGGATTTGTAGGATTTAATGGTAGTATTAACCATGCCATTATGATAAGGACTTTCCTGAGTAAGGGAAACTGTCTTATTTACCGCGCCGGGGCAGGTATAGTGGCTGCGTCTAATCCACCCAGTGAGCTCCAGGAGGTTACCAATAAACTTAATGCGCTTACATCGGCGATTAAATCAGCAGAAAAAATCTAAGTAATGAAAATTTTGATTTTTGATAATTACGACTCTTTTACTTACAACCTTGTACATGTGGTTGAAAAAATAATTCATGAGAAAGTTGATGTCTATCGTAACGATAAAATATCTCTTGAAAAAGTAAAAGATTACGACAAGATAATTTTATCACCCGGCCCCGGAATTCCTGTTGAATCAGGACTGCTGTTGCCTCTTATAAATGAGTATGCGTCTTCCAAATCAATACTGGGCGTGTGTTTGGGGCAACAGGCAATAGGCGAGGCTTTTGGTGGCAAGCTTTTCAACTTAAGTACGGTATACCATGGGGTGGCAACAAAAATAAAAGTGAATCCATCAAGAACAACCTCCAAAAACGATGTATTCACATCACTTGACGACGAACTTGAAGTTGGACGCTATCATTCATGGATAGTTAGTAAAGATAACTTTCCAAAAGAATTAGAAATTACAGCAGAGGATGAAAATGGATACATTATGGCGTTGCGTCATAAAACTTTCGATGTGCAGGGTGTCCAGTTTCACCCGGAAAGCGTATTAACTCCAATGGGGGAGACTATGATGAGAAACTGGCTAACTGTTTAAACCGGGAGCTATGGGATGTTGTGGATTATTGGGTAAAGACCAGGATTAAAAATAATAAGATGAAAAAAATTCTTCAATATTTATTTGAACATAAAACTTTATCGAGAGAAAAGGCTAAAGAAGTTTTGGTGAATATTTCCCAGGCAATATATTCAGATGCTGAAATCGCATCTTTTACAACTGTGTTTCTTATGCGCAGTATTACGATTCCTGAATTACTTGGTTTTCGGGACGCATTAATTGAACTCTGTGTTCCTGTAAATCTAAAATCATTTGAGGTATTGGATATTGTGGGTACCGGTGGCGACGGAAAAAATACTTTTAATATTTCAACATTGAGTTGTTTTATTGTTGCAGGCACCGGGCAAAAAATTGCGAAGCATGGAAATTACGGCGCCTCTTCAATAAGTGGCTCCAGTAATGTAATGGAGACACATGGGTATAAATTTTCAGCAGATAATAAGAAATTATTGGAAGAAGTTGATAAAGCAAACATTTGTTTTATGCATGCTCCGTTGTTTCACCCGGCATTAAAAGTGGTGGGACCAATAAGGAAAAATCTGGGTGTACGCACTTTTTTTAATATGCTTGGCCCAATGGTAAATCCTGCTTTGCCGCAGGTGCAGGTTATTGGTGTTTATAATCTTGAAATGGCACGAATTTATTGTTATCTTCTTCAGCAATCTGATGCTAAATTTACAATCGTTCATGGCCTCGATGGGTATGATGAAATATCATTAACCGGCGACACAAAAGTTATTACAAACGATGGGGAAAAAATTTACACCGCCGAATATCTGGGTAAAAGAATGGTAAGCCCGCAGGATATTTATGGAGGTAACTCTACAGATGAAGCAGCGAAAATATTTTTAAAAATTCTCAAAGGCGAAGGAAGTTGGGCTCAAAATGCGGTGGTAATCGCAAATGCCGCTATAGCATTATCTTCAACCGGAAATTTTCCAGGCTATGAACATTGCTATAACCTCGCCGTTGAAAGTCTTGAAAGCGGAAAAGCATATCAATCTTTTAAGAAATTAATTGAACTGCAGAAATGAATTTATTGGATACGATAATTGAAAAAAAGCGCCTTGAAGTTTCGAAACGAAAGCAAAGCAAAAACATTGCTGAATTAGAAAGAGGACCGTTTTTTAAAAATAAAACGCTCTCTTTCAAAGACTATTTATTGAGAGATGACAAAACAGGTATTATTGCAGAATTTAAAAGAAAATCCCCATCAAAAGGTGTAATAAATAACACTTCAACTGTAACAGAAGTAACAACCGCTTACGCAAAATATGGGGCAAGCGGGATTTCAATTCTTACTGATGAGGAATTCTTTGGCGGTACGCTGGATGATTTATTGGAAGCAACGGTTAATGAAGTTCCTTTATTGAGAAAAGATTTCATAATTGATGAATACCAGTTGCTAGAATCAAAAGCATTTGGAGCGGAAATAATTTTATTGATTGCCGCTTGTCTTACAAAAAAGGAAGCAAAAACTATGGCTGCCTCTGCAAAAAATATTGGATTAAATGTTTTGCTTGAAATTCACAATGAACAGGAACTGGAGCATATTTGTGATGAGGCAGATGTTATAGGAGTGAATAACCGCGACCTGAAAACTTTTACTGTTGATATTAACCGGTCTGTTGAATTAAGTCAACAAATTCCCGCGGAGAGAATAAAAATTTCAGAAAGCGGGATTGATTCAGTTGAATCCATCCAATATTTAAAACAGCATGGATTTAGGGGATTTTTGATTGGGGAAAAATTTATGAAAGAAAAAACTCCCGGAACAGCATTTCAAAATTTTGTTCAGGGATTGAAATAATTTGATACAGTGAATTCAGGATTATTTGAGTCAAAATAATTAGAAACATTTCATGCAATCCGATAGCTATCGGATCGAAAAAAATCGTGTAATAAAAGAAATAATGAAAATAAAAGTCTGTGGTATTAACCACCTGGAGCAACTGGGGCAATTAGATGCTATGGGTGTAAACTATGCCGGGATGATATTTTATAGCCAGTCCACAAGAAATGTTTATAATAAACTGTTTGCCTGGGATGTTAAACCCTTACAATTGTCATTAAAAAAAGTGGGTGTGTTTGTAAATTCAGATGACGAATATATTATGAGCCAGGTGGAGGCCTACGGCCTCGATTTGGTTCAGTTACATGGCGATGAAACGCCGGGTTTTTGTAAGGCGATTAGTGAACACATAGCTGTTACAAAGGCTTTCAGGATAACTCAAAGGAATGAGCAAAACATTGACTGGATGATAAAACCTTATGAAGAATATTGTGATTACTACCTTTTTGATACCAACCGTAAAAATGCTTATGGAGGAACCGGCGAAAAATTTGATTGGAAAATTTTAAATGAGCACAGGATTAATAAACCATTTTTTTTAAGTGGCGGAATTGGACTAAAAGATGTTGGAAAACTGAAAGAATTTGCACATCCTTTTTTTTATGCAGTGGATGTCAATAGCCATGTTGAAATTTCACCGGGTTTAAAAGATATAAAATCCATTAACACATTTGTTGAAGAATTGTCGCCAAAAAAATCACCCGATTAAATTAGTAAATGGAAATGAAGCAAATTTTTGAAGTTGATGAGAATGGCTACTACGGCCAGTTTGGAGGTGCATACATTCCTGAAATGTTGCATAGGAATGTTCAGAATTTACAAGAGAATTATTTGAAAATAATGGGTGATGAACAATTCCAAAAAGAATTCAATGCCCTTCTTACAGATTATGTGGGCAGGCCTACTCCATTATATTTTGCAGAAAGGTTAAGCAACAAATATGGAGCTAAAATATTTTTAAAGCGGGAAGATTTATGCCACACAGGTGCACACAAGATCAATAATACAATCGGGCAGATTTTATTGGCAGAAAGACTCGGTAAAAAAAGAATTATTGCAGAAACGGGAGCCGGTCAGCATGGTGTGGCTACCGCGACAGTTTGTGCGTTAAAAGGAGTTGAGTGCATTGTGTTTATGGGAGAAAAAGATATGGAACGTCAGGCGCCAAATGTTGCCAGGATGAAAATGCTGGGAGCTACAGTTATTCCCGCTGTGAGCGGCAGTAAAACCCTGAAAGATGCTACCAATGAAGCTATCCGCGATTGGATAAACAATCCTGATGATACGTATTATATAATCGGCAGCGTGGTGGGGCCACATCCTTATCCCGATATGGTTGCAAGGTTTCAAAGTATAATAAGTAAAGAAATAAGAATTCAACTAAAGGCAAAAACGGGTGATGAATTACCGGCTTATGTGATTGCATGTGTGGGTGGAGGAAGCAATGCTGCCGGTGCATTTTATTATTTTTTAAACGAGAAAACTGTACAATTAATTGCGGTGGAAGCTGCAGGTGAAGGAATTAAAAGCGGCAGAAGTGCTGCAACAACGCAATTGGGATCGAATGGCATTCTACATGGAAGTAAAAGCCTTGTGATGCAAACAGAAGATGGACAGGTTGTTGAACCACACAGTATTTCAGCAGGCCTTGATTATCCCGGTATTGGCCCTATGCATGCTCATTTATTCAAAAGCGGCAGGGGGAGATTTATGAGTGCAACTGATGACGAGTCGCTTGCATCTGCATTTGAACTTGCGAAACTCGAAGGTATTATTCCTGCATTAGAATCAGCCCATGCATTGTTTGCTTTAAGCCAAATAGATTTTAAAAGGGATGATGTTGTTGTTGTAAATCTAAGCGGAAGAGGAGATAAGGATATGGACACATTTATGAAGCACATTACATTGTAATGGTTTCTGCCGACTTGTAAATTTCCAAAACTCATTAAATGAAAATAGGTGACAGATGAATCGAATTGAAAAATTATTTTCAGAAAAAAATAAAAATATCCTGAGCATTTATTTTACTGCGGGATTTCCACAACTAAATGATACCGGGGAAATTCTTGCAGCATTGCAAAAATGTGGCGCTGACCTGGTGGAAATAGGAATGCCATATAGTGATCCTTTGGCAGATGGCCCGGTAATACAAGCGAGCAGCATGAAAGCTTTGCATAACGGGATGTCCATTAAAATACTATTCGATCAATTAAATAAATTTCGCGACAGTGCTCCCGCCGGGGAGGAAAAACTTCCATTGATTTTAATGGGTTATCTTAACCCGGTATTGCAATATGGCATTGAAAAATTTTGTAGCGATGCATATGACGCCGGTATCGATGGAATTATTCTACCCGACCTTCCTCTATATGAATATGAAAACGAATACAAATCCATTTTTGAAAAATTTCATTTGCGGTTTATTTTTTTAATAACCCCTGAAACAAGCGAAGAAAGAATCAGGAAAATTGATGGTGTAAGCTCAGGTTTTATATATGCTGTTTCATCTTCATCTATTACCGGAACCAATAAAAATCTGGATGCACAGGAAAGTTATTTCCAAAGGCTTAGTAGTATGAATCTTAAAAATAAGATCATGGTTGGCTTCGGTATAAAGGACCATGAGACATTTTCACAGGCATGTAAACATGCGGCAGGAGCAATTATTGGAACTGCATATATCAAAGCCATCGGAAATTCCGTTAATATAAGCAGGGATACTCAAAAATTTCTTAACTCAATTTTACAGGGATCGTCGGGTACATGATATTACTTTCGTGCAAAAAAAATTAAATTTGTTCTCCAAGAAAAAATTATGAAAAAATTTTTAATCCTACTGGCGGCATTTCCTTTATTTGGACATTCACAAACTAAAGAAACAACTGAAATTCCTTCTGAAAAAGGCTTTGTGATTACAGGTAATATTTCAGGATTCGCAAATGGTACTTCTGTTTCTTTTTTAAATGAGCAGACTAATACCCCGGAAAAGCAAACAACTATTGAGAATGGCAAATTTGTTGTTAAAGGGCAAATGCAGGAACCCGGTTTTAAAGTTTTAATATTTGGCGATCAACCGCCTGCAGTACCCTTGTTTCTTGATAACAGTAATGTAAAAATTACCGGCGATAAAAGTGCCATTGATAAACTTTCAATTACAGGCTCACCTTCCCAAAACCAGTATGCAGAATATACTACCGCAATTAAACCTTACGAAAAAATATTTCTTCCTGATGCGGCGTACGATGCGAATGCTGCGCATAATGTTGAAAAAATAAGTGAAGAGTTTATAAAAAAATATCCGGAATCTTACGTGGCTCCTCTTGCGATTATTCGCCTGATGCAGGTAAACCAGGATGGAACCAGGGCTGAGAATTTCTTTAATCACCTTCCTGCCCCGGTACAATCAACCCAACTTGGACAATATGTTAACCAGCAAATACAGGAATCAAAAATAAATCCAATAGGATCGGTAATCCAGGATTTTTCACAAAAAGATACTGCAGGAAACGTTGTTAAAGTCTCATCTTTCAGGGGTAAATATGTCTTGCTTGATTTTTGGGCAAGCTGGTGCAGGCCTTGCAGGATGGAAAATCCAAATGTGGTTGCGGCCTATAATAAATTTCACGATAAAAATTTTACGATTCTCAGCATATCTCTTGACCAGGCTAAGCCAGCATGGCTTAGCGCCATACAGATGGACGGCCTTAACTGGAGCCATGTTAGTGATTTGAAAGGTTGGAACAATGAAGTGGCTGCTCTTTTTCAAATTCGCAGTATACCGCAAAATCTTTTAATTGATCCCGACGGAAAAATTATTGCAAAGAATTTAAAAGGAGCTGTTTTGGATAATAAGTTGAATGAGATTTTAAAGTAGCCCAATTCTTATTACCGGCAAGAGTTTGAACTATTTTGGTGCTGTAAAAGTTGGTCATCTTATAAGCCGGCAACTTATTTACTTTCAATTGTTTAGAGACTGTTCATTAAGAAAGAAAGTACATCTTTAACATGCCACGATTTTTTACTTCAATTTCTCCCCTGTATTCACAAACAAATTCATCTTTTATTTTAAGATAGGTGGTCTCGGATAAATTTATCCTCCCAGGTTCTGACTTGGACTCCATTCGGGAAGCTATGTTAACGGTATCACCCCAGATATCATATTGCCATTTCTTAATACCTACAATACCTGCTACCACGGGGCCGCTGTGTATTCCAATTCTTATTTCAAAATGACTGAAGCCATCGGCTGCGGTTAAAGCACGGCTCACCAGTTCGTTCATTTCTTTTGCAGCGAGGATAGAATTTCTTGCATGCGCTGTATCAGCCGTGGGCAGGCCGCAGGCACACATATAAGAATCACCGATGGTTTTAATTTTTTCCAGGCCATATTTGGTTGCAATTTCATCAAACCCTTTAAAATAAAAATCGATACTCTTTACCAGCTGTACGGGTTCTATATGTTCTGCCAGTTTTGAAAAAGAAACAAAATCAGTAAACAATACAGTAACCTCACCAAATTTTACCGCTTCCACTTTGCCATTATGTTTTAATTCTTCAGCTGTCTCGGCTGGTAAGATATTTAGCAGCAGACTTTCTGATCGTTTCTTCTCTCTTGAAATCGTTTTGTAATACCAGTACAAAGTGCCCAAAATGATAAAGGCCAACCCTAAAATAATAACCAGCGAAATCACCATTATTTGCTGATTACGTTTTTGCTGATTGAGCAGGTCCACTTCCACCTGCTTACGGGATACTTCGAAATCAGTACGTAGGTCCGCCATCTTCTGTACAGATTGAATATTATTAACACTATCGCGGTATAAAATATAATTTTTGTAACGCTGTAAAGCTTTGTAATGGTCTCCGGCTTTTTCATACAGCTCAGAGAGTTTTTTGTTAGCATCACTGATTTGTTCTTTCAACCCATATTGTTCGGCAAGTTGTAAGCTTCGCTTTGCATAGTTCATAGCCGTTTGCTGGTCTCCTTTTTTAAGGTAAATATCACTCATGGAGATAAGGTAAACGCAGATAGGATAATAGTCTTCTGTGTCTTCCAGTATCTGAATGGCTTCATTGATGTTCGCTTCAGCAAGCTCATCTTTCCCTGTATTGGCGTATACCATCCCAAGATTGCCCAGGCAGTAAGCTTCGCCGCTTAAGTAACTAACTTTTTCAAAAATTTTTTCTGATTCCTTGAAGTATAAAAAAGCGGAATCATAATTTTTGTTGTTAAGAAATTCATCTCCGGAATTTAAGATTGCAGAGGCTAATGCTACTGAATCATTCGTTTGACGCAAAATGGCAATTGCTTTGTTGTAGTAAAGCCTGGCATTGCGATGATTTTTTGATTTTGCATAAATATCAGCAATAGCCACATAACTATTTCCTTCTCCATGAATGGAATTTGCCGACCTTGCTGCTTCCCCGCTTTTGAAATATGAATCCAAGGCCTTTTCTAAATTGCCCTTTGACATTAGCGCAGCCCCCTTAAGGAAATAGCCGTTGTGCAAGTAAGAATAGCTTCCCAGTTTTTTAGACAGGCTTATCAATTCTTCTGCATATTGTAAAGATAAATTGAGGTTATCTACCTCGTTAAATGATAGGTTTAATAGTAATTCTAATTTAGCTGAATCTTTAAGCTTATTGTTTTGATAAATCTTCTTTAGACTATCTGCTATTTTTTGATCCTGACCATAACCAGTAAGGATAATAAAAAAAAAGCCTATCAATAAGTAATAGGCTTTCTTTTTAAAATGCATAATAATATTTTTATAAATTTATTAATGCTTCTTTATTAGGTAGATCATTTTCCGCTGGGCTTTATCTTTATTGTGGGGTCATAAGTTTTTGGCACTCCTTTTCCATCATTGCCCAGCCAACCGGTTCCCGCTGTAGTCCAATTTATGGTATACGTTTCTTCCTCGCCGTCCCCGATAGCCGGATTTACTGTGCCCTGCCAGCTTGTAGAGTTAGGAAGCTGTGCAGGATCAGGATTGAATAAATCGAAAGACATTGGTTTTTCAGGAAAGGATGTAAAAGCTAATACGCCGGAATTTGGTGCTATTACCCAGGTAACAATATCACCCTGGTCAACATAAACTGAATCCGGACTCATCGTTAAAATTCCTGTTGCGGGATCACCTTTAGTGATTGTAATTGTTATTTGACTCATTGTTTAAATTTTAGTTTTTAAATTAGGTGTTAAAGAGTTTTATAATGGTTGTAAAAATAGGTCTGATATAATGAATAAATTACTAAATCATTTAATGGCGGATATCCACTGACGATGCAAACCTTCAAACGAAATTGTTTACATTCGAACGGTTTAGTTTAAAACCAATTATTATTGTAGGGTTTTAGATTTGGGTAGTCAACTTATTAGTAGATACAAATCTTTGTGTAATGTAGAGAAATAGTTTTAAAGGTCAAAAAACTTTTATTCTCAAATGAGATATGGAATTGTTAGAAGCTATTTAAAAAATGGATATAAGAAATTTATTCGAAAGAGAAGTTGCAGAAAATGCAATTAATAAAGGGATAGAATATATTTTGTCGTTAATTGAAAATAATAGATGGCGGGGTTTTCCAACATTGGCGGGCGAATCTGATATATGGGTAACAGGGTTTGTACTTGCTCATATCTACCATCTTTGCGAACAAAAGGATGCCATTAAAGAATCACAAAAGTTTTTATTAGCATCACAGCATCCTTCGGGAGGTTGGTCATATAGCCAACAGGTTCCGCCAGATGCAGATTCCACAGCATGGTGTTTAATGGCTTTAGAATCCAGTAACGAATTTACAGAGGTTGCCTTGGGAAAAGCGAAGGTTTTTTTGTGGAGTCATTTTACTAACGGTGGCCTTTCAACTTATAAAATAGAATCTGGTATTCGTGAATTTATTTCAGCGCCAAACCTTGAAACAATTGCAGGCTGGACTTCTCCGCATGCCGATGTTTCTATTGCGGCAGTATTAGCAGATATACAAAATGAAAGAGCGCCGGAAATATTAAGCTGGTTATCGGGAATGCAAACAAATGGGTTTATAAATTCTTACTGGTGGCGTAGTCCATTTTATACAACAGCACTATTTTTACGTGCGCTAACCAGATTAAAACTTCGTCTACCCCAGGAAGAAGCAAAGAAGATTGCTGAAGCACTCGTTGCTGAACAACTGGCAAACGGAGGATTCGTACCTGGTTCATCAGAAAATACTAATCCTTTTACTACTGCGCTGGCATTGGAATCATTTATAAATTTATCACACCTGGATTTACATCAGCAAATAACCAACTGTGCAAATGCATTACTTCTTTCGCAAAATAAAAATGGAGGCTGGGCGGGTAATTTTATTCTGCGTATTCCCGCACCCTTTGTTACTGATCCCAACCAGGTTGCATCATGGAACAATGCTGGTGGAGGCGGAAATTCTTTTATTGAAGACAAGGAAGGAATATTTGCCACTGCAATGGCATGTCATGCACTTGATTGCTGGAGAAAAATTGAAAATCAGGATCATTCATTAGAAGTGTGGCCTGTTTTTAAATTAAAAAACATCGAAAATGATATTGAGGATCCCCAACTAAAAACCAATGCATTTAGTGGATTGGCATAGCCATTTTCAAAGTATTTTTTTTGAAACCTGGAAAAATGCCGGGTTACCCGATCTCCATAATTTTCTCGATGAATATTACACGTTACTGGAACAATACGAAGATGAAAATGGGTTCATAAAAAAATCACCTGCTATCTCCCTGGGTATAGATCATACAAAGCTTTACGCCGTTTATGGATTTGGTGTTGCAGTGGGTAAAATTTTTGCCGACATGCTTTATGTTTCTCCTGCTTTAAAAAAACATACTTCAGACTGGTGCGGACGTTTTAATTTGGGCATCAGCCTGTTTGATTACATATGCGATGAATTGTATGGGTTACAAAATGTTACTTCGCTTCAGGTATTTCAACCTTTTACTCAAACTTCGTCTACCCTTAACCGTAATTTAAGCCCTGCTGAAGAATTACTTGATAAATTAGCCGGAAGTGTACTGAATGATCTGAAAAAGTCTGGTAATGAAAAAAAGGAATACAATAAAACAGATATGTTTTTTTATGTGATGAAACGACTATTTGAAGCACAAAATTTTATTTCAAAGGAACGATTGTCCGCAGGGGCCAATCTCAAAAAAATCAGCAGAGCGCTTTATCTTAAATCCGTGGAGCCTTTCCGGGTTATGGCCGAATACACTGCGTGTATGGCTGATGCACATGATCAGAAACTGATGAAAAAAGCCTGCTCAATAGGGAAAGCTGTAGGCTGTTGTTATTGGCTGATTGATGATGCAAAGGATGTCTGGATTGATCTAGAGGCAAAACAATGGAATTTATTTTTTTTGCCAGCTATAGTTGAATACCCTGAAATATTTGAACATGACGGTGATGCTTTTGCGGAAAATAGCTTAGCAAGCGTTTTGGAGCATTCAAGCCATGCCCGAAGGATGAGCAAACAAATTATTAAAAGGTTACAACATGCAATCTCTTATATGGAGCTTTCTAAAGAAATTGAAAACCATACTATCGGTTTAGTATCAGCTTCTCTTTGGCAATGGTATAATAGTTAAGGAAAGAGCGTACCAGTTATTCAGGTATAAGGGTTCTATTGCCCGGTCCTTTAGGTCGGGTAAAATAAAAGGGTTTAAAGGCTTTAGCCAAACAGTTAAAAACATTTGATATATTTTGGCTAAAGCCGAAAAAAAAACATTTTTTGTCCCCGACCTAAAGGATCGGGGCTATTGATTTACGAATCATCTATAAATTCTAATAATTAAATTTTTCGACTTAGCCGTGCGCCTATTTTTTACATAATACATCCAACAAAGCAAACCGTACATCTTCCTTTATATCACATCAATCATTGCACTATTACATCAACTGCCTTTTATATAACTGTACCGCATTTTCCAGGCCAAAATACAAAGCGTCTGTAATTAATGCGTGGCCGATGGATACTTCAAGCAAGCCAGGAATATTTTGAGAAAAATATCTTAGGTTATTAAGATCAAGGTCGTGGCCGGCATTAATTCCCAGTTCAACTTCATTGGCTTTTTTTGCTGCTATAACATAAGACTCAATTGCCTTTTGTTTATTTCCCATTGCAAATTGTTTAGCATAGCCTTCAGTATATAATTCAATTCTATCAGTGCCGGTTTCTTTTGCCCCGATAACCATTTCAATATCCGGATCCACAAAAATTGAAACCCGGCTTCCCTCCCTTTTAAAAACAGAAATTATTTCAATCAAGTAGTCTTTATTTTTTTTTGTATCCCATCCGTGATCAGAGGTAATCTGTCCCAAAGCGTCCGGCACAAGAGTTACCTGTTCTGGCTTGTTGGCAAGAACAAGGTCAACGAATTTTTGTTCTTTAGGATTGCCTTCAATATTAAATTCAGTTGTGATGACTTTTTTCAACTCGTAAACATCTGCATAACGAATATGCCTTTCGTCAGGGCGGGGATGTACCGTTATTCCATCTGCTCCAAAAGTTTGAATATCAATCGCAGCTTTTATAATATCAGGATTGTTGCCTCCGCGGGAATTACGAAGCGTAGCGATTTTATTTATATTAACTGAAAGCTTTGTCATGTCATCTTTTTATCATCAGCCTAAATAAATTTTTATCACCGCAAAGTTATGTATGAATTTTGAAGTCATGTTTTGATTTAATAAATTGAAGGATGATTCACTTTGATACGGTAATAAAAAAATTTGACAAACAAGGCGAAAAAACGGGTTGGTCTTATATTGAAATACCTCAAGAGATTGCATCCAAAATAAAACCTGATTTTAAAAAATCATTTAGTGTAAAAGGCACATTTGACAATTTAAAAATTGACCGTAAAAGCCTTTTGCCCATGGGTGGCGGGAGTTTTATAATTCCGATAGATGCGTCAATGCGTAAAGCTTTGGGGAAAAGAAAAGGTGCCATTATTAAAGTAAGCCTTACCGAAGATACCCGTACGGTTGAAATAGATAAAGCATTTTTGATTTGTCTGGCAGATGAACCCGCTGCTTTGGAATTTTTTAGTTCATTGCCTGGCAGCCATCGAAATTATTTTAGCAAATGGATTGAAAGTGCGAAGACAGAGGAAACCAAAGCAAAGCGAATTGCCTTGGCAGTTACCGCGCTATCACGAAAACAAGGCTATGCGGCAATGATGCGAGCATCAAGGGATGAAAAGTTTTCATAACATTATGATTGTTTTACTTTGCAGTATCATTTTACATAAATGGAAATAATTAGTGTAATCAGTAATAATTAGTGTCATTTGTTTATGAATCGTATTGATCGCTTGGCAGCAATTCTCATACAACTCCAGTCGAGACCTTTAGTGAAGGCGCGGGATATCGCCGAAAAGTTTTCTATAAGCCTTCGCACGGTGTATCGTGATGTACATGCCCTGGAAGAAGCAGGTGTGCCGGTAATTGGTGAAGCGGGTATTGGCTATCGTTTAATGGAGGGTTATAAGTTGCCACCCGTTATGTTTAATCCGGATGAAGTTTCTGCGATGCTTACTGCTTCAAAGCTCATGCAGTCAATGAGCGATACAAATTCATCAAAGCATTATACAACTGCATTGGACAAAATCAAGGCCGTTCTTCGCTTGTCAGAAAAATATCACATGGAGGAAATTAACGAGCATGTTGCCGTTGTATCGCACCCTGCGTTTGTTTATGAAAAGCCATTCGATCTGCATCTTCCTAAAATTTTGATGGCCATTGCAAATTCAAAGGTTATAGAGATCAAGTATACTTCAATAGAAAAAAATGAATCCCTGCAAAGAAAGGCAGAACCTGTCGGAATTTATTACCAGGGCAGTCACTGGTACATGGTAGCATTTTGTCTTTTAAGAAATGATTATAGAAATTTTAGAACGGATAAAATTAATGACCTCCGGATAACTGAAGAAGATATGGTAAAGGAACATCCACCCTTGCAGAGCTTTATTAACAGGGTTGCTGAAAAGAAAGAACTTCAAAAAGTTATAATTGATGTGGAAAAAGACATAATAAAATATTTCGGCCAGCAAAAATATTATAATGGTTTTATAAAAGAAGAAGAAGCGGGCGATTACATACGGATGACTTTTTTAACCGCCTCGCTAATGGGATTCTCGAGATGGTTTATGTACTTTGGTGATAAGGCTGTAATTGTTGAACCGGTGAAACTGAATGATATGGTAGTTGCCATTGCAGAAAACATTTTGAAAAAAATTGAAGAAACACAAATGATCCTGACATAGGGTTGTCAATAACCGGTTGTTTATTTGCATAATAAAAACAATTAAAAACAAACATTATGACATTCATTGAATTTTTTAAGAAGCAATTTATTGAGGAAGGCGCTACTACACGTAAGATGCTTTCCATAGTTCCCAATGATAAATTTGATTACAAGCCTCATGAAAAAAGTATGAGCATGAAAGCCCTTACGGGTCATCTTGCTGATTTACCCGGTTGGATTAATATGGTTTTTACTTCCGATGAGCTTGATTTCGCAAACCCTTACGAACAACCGGATTTAAAAAGTAGTGCAGAACTTGTAGCTTTTTTTGATAAGCGTTATGCGGAAGGTTTGTCCACGCTGGTTCCCGAAAATGAGGCTGTATTGGATAAGGTATGGACGCTCAGGCATGGGCCGAAAATTCTTAGTGCTGATCCAAAGATTGAAGTCATAAGAATGTCGCTCAGTCAGCAAATACACCATCGTGCACAACTGGGAGTTTATTTAAGGTTACTAAATGTACCTATTCCTGGCAGTTACGGGCCCAGCGCTGATGAGAATAATTTTATGTAATCAAAAACCTTATAGGTTTTCAAAACCTATAAGGTTCGTATTCAAAGCATGATAATGTAATTTCAACCTTCATTAATCATGCTTTAGTATTTTTACAACCTATTTAAATCTTTTCACTTTATTGGGTTTTCATTCAAGCTTGTATATAAATGGCGCAACCTGTTTTAGAAAGAAGGCTCAGTTTTGGCCAGGCTACTGCAATAAATATGACTGACATGGTTGGTATTGGCCCTTTCATTACTATGCCCATGGTAATTGGTATGATGAACGGGCCTTATTTTTTATATGCATGGCTGGCGGGGGCTTTTCTTTCTATTGTGGATGCAATGATATGGAGCGAATTGGGTACGGCTTTTCCGAAGGCTGGTGGTTCATATAATTTTTTAAAAGAAGCTTACGGAAAAAAAGGCGCAGGTAAAATGATGAGTTTTTTATTTGTATGGCAAACGATGATCCAAGCGCCGTTAGTAATTGCATCCGCTGCGATCGGGTTCGCAAAATATTTTTCTTACTTGGTTCCACTCACCTCAATTACTGAAAAAGTGGTAAGCGGGAGCGTAGTCACTTTAATTATTATTTTATTGTATCGAAAGATCGAAGCGATAGGAAAAATCAGTGTCTTCCTTTGGTGCGGGGTAATCGTTACAATGTTCTGGATTATCGGCGGCGGTATTGCACATGGGAATTTTTTGGCACCTATAAAAAATATTAATTCCGGTATAAATGTAGATTATGCATTTATTACTGCAATTGGTTTTGCCAGTGTGAAATCTGTTTACAGTTATTTGGGATATTACAATGTTTGTCTTTTGGGCAGTGAAATAAAAAATCCTTCTAAGAATATTCCCCGCAGTATGTTCATATCGATTGCAGGTATCGCAGTTTTATATTTATTAATGAACGTAAGCGTTGTAAGTGTAATTCCCTGGTGGCAGGCAAAAGACAGCGAATTTGTTGTAAGCGAATTTATACAGGTGCTTGCCGGTACCCATGCAGCTAAAGTTGTTACCTGCTTAATTTTATGGGTTGCCTTTGCATCGGTTTTTTCTGCAACCCTTGGCTACAGCCGGATTCCATATGCGGCCGCAGCGGACGGGGAGTTCTTCCCGGTTTTCGGCAGGCTGCATCCAACAAAAAATTTCCCCTATGTTTCTTTGTTATTCTTAGGAAGCCTGGCATTTATATTCAGTATGCTTTTTAAACTAAGTGATGTAATAAGCGCTATCCTCGCAATGCGCATCATCATTCAATTTATAGGACAAGCGGTTGGCTTACTAATTCTTCGCAGGAAAAAAAATGGGGTTGAATTTCCTTATAAAATGCCTTTGTTTCCTTTGCCGGTGATTCTCGCTATTGCTATGTGGATTTTTATTTTGATTTCAACAGGAAGTAATTTAATGGCAGGAGGGTTGCTGATAATATTCCTGGGAACGATTGTTTATTTTATTAAGGCTAAAGTAAAAAGGGAGTGGCCCTTTGCAGCAGGCGCCTAATCTTCAATTTTATTTTTTAGCCTGACGAGTTCATTTTGCATTTCTTCAATTTTATCTAAAAGATGATTAATGGTTTCAATTCCTTCAATATTTATATCTAAATCATAATGAAGGCGAACAAATTTTTCAAGCTTATACATTTCAGCAGCATTTATATACAAACAGTTTTGGACCGATTTAACATTTATCAATCCTGAATTTTCGAGTGCACTGATAAATGAATATTCAATATGATGATGAACGCAAAAATCTTCAGCCGGTATTAATTCTTCCTGATCCATAAAAAATATTTTTAGGTTATAGTTTCGATAGCTCGGTAAATAGTTCTTTTTGTTTTTCTGTTAAATTGGTAGGAAGGTTTACATTCCAGGTGATATAAAGATCCCCAAAGGCTCCTTCCTTTTTGTATACCGGGAAGCCCTTTCCTTTGAGCCTTACCTTTGTTCCGTTTTGAGTGCCGGCATTAACTTTAAGTTTTATCTTCCCATCCATTGTGTCAATCATTTTTTCCCCGCCAAGCAAGGCTGTGTACAGGTCAATATCCTCGGTTTTATGCAAATCATTTCCGTCGCGTTTAAACATTGTATTATTATTTATAACAAAAGTGATGAGTAAATCGCCGTTTGGGCCGCCATTAGCGCCTTCGCTTCCATATCCTTTTAATCTAATTACCTGGCCGTTTTCAACACCCGCAGGTATGGTTATTCTCACGTTCTTTCCATTAATTGTGAGCGTTTGCTTATGTGTTTTGTAAGCATCGCTTAGCGATAAATGAAGTTCCGCATTGTAATCCTGGCCGCGGTATTTGGCCTGGCTTCTTCTCCTCCCGCCCCCGCCAAACAGCGATTCAAAAAAGTCCGAAAAAGCAGAGTCATCACCGGAAGAATAGGTGTACCCGCCAAAATCTTCCCCTCCAAAACCTCCGCCACCAAAGCCTTGTGCACCCTGCTGTTGCCTGGCCTTCTCAAATTGATCCGCATGTTTCCAGTCTTTGCCGTACTGATCATATTTCTTTCTCTTTTCAGGATCGCTCAACACTTCATTGGCTTCATTTATTTGCTGAAATTTTTTATGAGCTTCTTTATCATTTGGGTTCAGGTCAGGATGAAGTTTCCTTGCCAGTTTACGGTAAGCTTTTTTTATGTCGTCAGTTGTTGCTGTTTTAGAAATGCCCAGCGTTTTATAGTAATCAACAAAATCCATTTTCTTAATTTAGCTTTTAATTTATTTCTGAATAAAATTAAGAGATAATAAAATAACAATCTAAAGGTAGCGTGCCGGTTGTCTTCGTCACCTTTTTTTCGCTGTAACTTTGCTTTAAATTATCAGCTCATGAAAAAACTTTTTATTACCCTTTTTTTATTTGCGGGTTCATGCACTATTGCACCCAGGATTAGTGTGTCAAATGTTGGCAATGGAACTGTAGTTACTGATGGAAAGATGTTTGCCACGGTTTACCAACAAAAATCTGCTGAATATCGTGCGCTTTGTTTCCAGGCTTTTAATATTGCACATTTGCGGGTGGACGAAGTCGTATTGAAAAAAACAGAAAAACCCAAAGCGATTATCACCGATATTGATGAAACTGTTTTGGATAACAGTCCCTATGAAGCACACCAGGTTTTGCAAGGCAAAGATTATGAAACCCAATCATGGTACGATTGGACGTCAATGATAAATGCTGATACCGTGCCCGGCGCACTAAATTTTTTAAAATATGCTTCGTCAAGAGGTATTGAAATTTTTTATGTTACCAACCGTAGTGAAAAAGAAAAAGAGGTCACTTTAAAAAATATCCAAAAATATAATTTCCCTAATGCTGATAACGCACATTTATTTTTAAGAACTGAGACTTCATCCAAAGAAATACGCCGGCAAAATATTGCAGCCACTCACGATATTGTAATGTTAATGGGAGATAACCTTGGTGATTTTAGTTTTTTGTTCGACAAAAAAGCTAATGAAGAGCGTTTGCAAAATATAAATTCTGTTGCTGCAGAATTTGGAAACCGTTTCATCGTATTGCCCAATCCTGTTTATGGTGATTGGGAATCGGCCTTGTATAATTACAGGTCATTTACGCAGGCACAAAAAGATTCAGTATTAAAAGCTTCTTTAAAAACTTATTAGTTTTTCCAAATTATAAATCTGAAATCCATTGTTTAGCCAGGCTTAAGTCTTCCATTTTAAATCCCTTTGTAAGTGGAGGAATTAGTTTCCCAAAAGTGTCAGTAAAATTTTTGATTTCATCTTTCTCTGTAACTATAGCCAGTTTTTTCCATTTGGTGAAATACCTTAATCCCAAAAAGGCATCTTCAATCCATGCCCCGGCAGTATAATTTTTTAGTGGTGTATTTAATACCAGCATGTAATTAACCTTGCCGAATGCGGTTACTACACTTTTTACAAGAGGATTGATTATTTTCTGATAATCATCCGGAAGGTGGCTGTCTTTTTCAACAGTTTGTAAATATAGTTTAACGCATCGAAATTTGCTATTGAATCGAAGCGGAAGTGAGCTCTGCTGAGGAGCAACTCACCAGGAATAGATTCACCCGACGAAATACCGTCCAGAGCAG
>JBBSPK010000001.1:0-72571 GCA_038258875.1 Chitinophagales bacterium | reverse complement strand
TTAATCAAAATAAATGCTGTCTCTTCGGCTACGCTTAACCGTATGAAGGAAAAATTTGAAATTTTTCTTGAAAAGATTCTTGGGTTAAAATCACTTTCGGATAATACCGAAATTTTTAACGGAGTAATGCAGCTACTAACCGATATACGGAAAGAAGCAAAATCAAAGAAAGATTTTTCAACCTCTGACAAGATAAGGAAACAACTTGCAGGATTAGGCATAGAAATGAAGGACGAAAAAGACGGATCGATAAGCTGGAGTGTTGGATGAGATTGAAATTTGTCAACGGTCAATGGTCAATATATAATTGGTAAGAAAATTTAATTCCTTGTCACAACACATAATACATTTATCAAAAGATAAAAAACTTAAAACTCTCATTGATGCACAGCCATCATTTGTTTTATCAAAAAGAAATAAAGTTTACCTGAGTTTGTGTGCATCTATTCTTAGCCAGCAATTAAGCACCACCGTTTCTAAAGTTTTATATAAACGATTCCTGGATTTATATGGAGGTAAGGAACCTTCGGCGAAACAAATTTTAGAAACACCTGCTACAGTTTTTCGCGGCATTGGTTTTTCCAATGCAAAGGCTTCCTATGTACACAATGTTTGCAGGTTTTTTATTGAAAATAAAATAACGGATGCCGGCCTGCATAAAATGGGCAACGATGAAGTACTTGATTTACTCACTCAAATAAAAGGAGTTGGAAAATGGACCGTGGAAATGATTTTAATGTTCACCCTTGGCCGTGAGGATGTTTTTGCTATTGATGACCTGGGTTTGAAACAAAGCGTTATCAAGCTTTACAAAATTAAAGAAACCGATAAAAAGTTATTACGCGAAAAGATTGAAAAAATTTCCAGGAAGTGGTCTCCTTTCCGTACTTATGCTTCAAGATATTTGTGGGACTGGAAAGATAATACTCCGGGTGTTTCGCAAAAGAAAATCACTGCTAAAAGCGTTCGTAATAAACGAAAATAGTATTGAGTTACTTTTTTTTAACCAACGGATTATTTAGCCCGTTAACTACATTATCCACTACAACAAAATCACGGAGCTTCGAGAATAGCTGGGTAAGGGTTTTACAACCATAGGTGCGAACATCAAAACTGGGGTCGAGTTTTCTTAGGTTAATTCCCAGGGTGGAAATATATGCTTCATTACTTTCATTAATGCTCATGTCATATGCCTTATCAATAAGCCTCGCATTTACGGGCGTTCTCTCGTGTTGCTTTTTTATTGCTTCTTTTTTTTCAGGCTTTTCTAATTTAGGTTCCAGGTTTTCAACATAGGTAAAAATTTCACATGATTTCACAAACGCACCAGGCGTTTTTTGTTCTCCAATTCCCATTACAAAAAAGCCGTCCTCCCGTATCCGCTTGGCAAGCCCCGTATAATCGCTGTCGCTGGAAACAATGCAAAATCCGTCAACAAGTTCATCGTGCAAAATATCCATTGCATCAATAATAAGGGCGCTATCAGTAGAATTTTTTCCTGTTGTGTATGAAAATTTTTGCATGGGATTAAAGGCCATCTCATTGAGAATACTTTTCCAGTGATTCATGTGTTGCGTAGTCCAGTCGCCATACACTCTGCGAATGGTAACCTTTCCATATTTTGAAGCTTCTTCAAGTATAAGATCCATTATTTTGGCCTGTGCATTATCACCATCAACAAGCAAAGCAATCTTTTGATTTTTAATTTCCATAACTACTTATGGTGCAAATTTATGCATAAAAGGCCATCCCTATACTATGCGCCATTAAAGCCCTTTGAGTGCAGCCTATCCTCTAACCAACCCAGAAGCAAATCGTTTTGAAATCATAAATCTGATCCCTGCTTCCTAAGAAATCTGATCTAAGTTTCTCCTTTGGGGAACAAGGGGCTTTTTATTACTTCGAATCTTTTATCTTTGGCATTCTCAAAATTTTTTTATGAAGTTTATCGTTTCCTCCAACCAGTTACTAAAACACCTTCAGCAAATAGGCGGTGTAATAAATGCCAATACCGTCTTACCTATACTGGAAGATTTTCTATTTGAAATAGAAAAAACCAAACTAACGATTATTGCTACCGACCTGGAAACAGTAATGAAAATACATATGGATATAGAGGCAAAAGATAGTGGCAAGGTGTGCATTCCTGCTAAAATATTACTGGAATCGTTGAAAAATATTCCAGAGCAACCCCTAACGTTTAATATTGATAAAAACTTTGGAGTTGAGATTACGAGTGATAATGGAAAGTATAAGGTAATGGGTGAAAATCCTGATAACTTTCCCAAGGAGCCGGTTGCAGATGTGGCCACTTCTTTCACAATGAATTCTTCTGCTCTTGTTACTGCTATTAATAAATGCCTTTTCGCAGTGAGCAACGACGACCTGAGACCGGCTATGACAGGTGTTTTCTTTGAGCTTACTCCAAAAGGGATTACCTGCGTTGCAACAGATGCACACCGGCTTGTCCGGTTTTCAAGATTGGATGTAAATTGTCCTAAAACGGATACTTTTATAGTGCCTAAAAAACCTCTTGGCCTTTTAAAAAGTGCGCTTCCTTCTAACGATGATGAATTAGAGATTTCTTATAACAGCAATCACTTGTTTGTAAAACATGGTGGAACCGAGTTGGTGTGCCGGTTGATTGACGCAAGATTTCCCGATTATAAAGTGGTGATCCCCACTGATAACCCTTACAAGCTTACTGTAAATAAGAATGATTTTCAAAATGCTCTCAGGCGTGTAAGTGTATTTAGTAACAAGAGCACCAACCAGGTGGCACTAACCATTACCGGCAGTGAACTCCAGCTTGCTGCGCAGGATATAGATTTAGTTTTGAAGGAAACGAACGTATGAATTGTCAATATGATGGAGAAGATCTTCAAATAGCATTCAATGCAAAATTTTTAATAGAAATGCTTAATGCGGCCGACACCGAAGACGTTGTGATTGAACTTAGCACTCCTACAAAAGCCGGTATTGTAAAGCCAACAGAGAAAGAAGAAAACGAAGAGCTGTTAATGTTGGTGATGCCGTTGATGCTTAATAGTTGAGTTGCTTCCTTTCTGTTTTTAAAAAAAATTTAAACAGGTTTGCTTATTGATCTTCCTTACAAGTACAACCTGACGCTTTCCCCCTCTATCTTTTCAGGTAAAAATTCAGGTAAAAAGTATTTCGCTATTTTTAATGATTACGTAACTAAATCTAACTGCTATGTTACTGATCTTTTTAGGAATTATTCTTTTTGGAATTACAGGAGTTGTTGTCAAAAACAATCCAGCCCTTTATAAATTTAAAACGACCGGTAGGGTACTTGGATTATTACTTATTGGTATTGGGATCCTGGCTTCCTCTATCGTACAGATAAATGTGGGCGAGGCGGGTGTGAAGGTATTATTCGGCAAAGTTCAAACCGATGTTTTGGGTAGCGGCTTGCACCTGATAAATCCTCTTCTTGATATTCAAAGAGTGGATATAAAAACCCAGAATTATACAATGAGTGGTGTAAATGATGAGGGCGAAAAAAGTGGCGATGATGCAATTAAGGTGCTGGCCAGTGACGGCCTGGAAGTAACGATTGACCTTACAGTTCTTTATCGCGTAATTGCAAGTGAAGCGCCAAAATTGTTAAGTGAAACCGGTCCGGATTTTAAGGATAAGATTGTAAGGCCTTTAACCCGTACAAAAATCAGGGATAATGCTGTGTATTACCAGGCAATAGAATTATTCAGCAGCAGGAGGGATGAATTTCAACAACGAATTTATAAAAGCATTGAAGATAATTTTAAGCAACGCGGATTATTGCTGGAGCAATTATTAGTGCGAAATATTACATTGCCTAATTCGGTAAAGGCTTCTATTGAGTCGAAAATAAACGCGGAACAGGATGCCAAGAAAATGGAATTTGTTCTGCAAAAAGAAAGGCAGGAAGCAGAAAGAAAACGAGTAGAGGCGCAGGGTATTGCAGATTATCAGCGTATAATTAATACCGGCCTTACAGATAATCAATTGCAATACGAACAAATCCAGGCGATAAAAGAACTTGCATTAAGCCAGAACGCAAAAATTGTAATGATGGGAAAGGGTAATACCCCGGTAATTATAGATGGAAAATAAATTTACCTGATGGAACTAATAACCATAAGAACTTTTGAAAATTATTTTTCCGCAAATATTTTATTGACAAAACTGCGGGACGCCGGTATTCAATGTTACCTGAAGGATGAATTTACAGTAACTATGGACCCCTTACTTTCAAATGCAGTGGGCGGCATAAAAGTTGTAATTAACAAGCGGGATGAACAGGAAGTTATCAATCTGCTTCAGCATTTTGATGAAGAATACAGGCGCCATGTGTTGTGCCCAAAATGTGGTTCACATAACATTGACCGGGTTCCAAAACGTACGGCAGCTAATATGATAACCGCCATTTTGAGTTGGCTTTTTTCTGATTATGCAGTTTCTGCCGAAAATGTTTACAAGTGTGAAAATTGTGGCTATGAAAGTCCCACGCTGCCTGAGCCATTGCGAACAGGAAGTGATATATATGAGCCGGAAAGCCTTAATTGATCGATTTTAAAGAATAATTGGGTTACCAATTTTTCCGTCATTATGTAACAAATGAAATCTATTGCGCTTATACCAGCCCGTTATGAGGCAACACGTTTTCCTGCAAAGCTTATGCAGATGCTTGGCAGTAAGACGGTTATTCGCCATACTTATGAAAATACCGTTGCTGCCAGGTTATTTGACGAAGTGATTGTTGTAACCGACAGCAACATTATATTTAACGAAATTGTGGAAAATGGTGGTTATGCAATAATGAGCAAGCAGCCCCATGATAGTGGCAGCGACCGCATTGCTGAAGCGGTTGCCGATATTGAAGTGGACGTTATCATAAATGTGCAGGGGGATGAGCCTTTTGTGAAAAAAGAACCGCTTCAAAACCTCCTAAATGTTTTTGAAAAAGATGAAAAGCATGCGGTACAAGTTGCTTCTTTAATGCATGAAATAAAAGATGAGAATCTTATTGACAATCCAAATACTGTAAAAGTCGTTGTCGATAAAAAGATGAACTCTTTACTTTTCAGCCGTAGTGCTATCCCCTTTTACCGGGATAAAAATATGCAACCGGTCTATTATAAGCATATAGGCATATATGCTTACCGCAAAAAAGCTTTAATGAATTTTACACGATGGAAGCCAACGCCACTTGAAGCAGCAGAAAAAATTGAATGCCTTCGCTATCTTGAAAATGGTATCAGCCTGAAGATGGTACTTACTGATGAGGCTCCGGTTTCTATCGACACTCCTGAGGATTTGGAAAGAGCAAAAAAGATTTTTATTTCTATTTGAATTCTTTTGATATTTTTTCGGGGTTATCCAAATATTTTTGATGTAAATTCCCTTGATTTTTTGTCTGCAATACTCCATTTTTAAACAGAAGCAATGTTTTCAAAAACAAAGTCTGCAAAATATTTATCCCTTATCAAGAAGCCTTTTGATCTAATCACGACAACAAAAAAGGTTTTACAGGTAAATCCTACGATTGCGCCTGTAAGAAAAGAACCTGAGCATACAAAAATTTTTGTGTATGATTACAATAATAGCGGGGTAAAAGAAAAAGATGTAACCGATGTTGCTGATTGTTATGCATACATTGATTCATTAACGGTTAGCTGGATAAATATTGATGGCCTGAGAAAAACAGATGTCGAAAGTATTTGTAATCATTTTGGAATTCATCCCTTGATTGCAGAAGATATTTTAAGTATTGGCCAGCGTCCTAAAATGGATGAGTTAAATGGCTTACTTTTTTGTTTATTAAATATGCTTTATTTCAATCCCAGGTCGAATTCGGTAGAAAGTGAGCAGGTAAGTATTGTATTAGGAAAAAACTTTGTTATCAGTTTCCAGGAAGATGCATCACGGGACGTGTTTAATCCCCTGAGAGAAAAATTAAAGATTGCTGGTAGTAAAATCAGGCTGTTTGGTGCGGATTATACTTTTTATTCATTAATAGACATGATAGTGGATAATTACTTTGTTGTAATGGAGAAGCTGGCCGAAAGAATCGAAGCACTCGAAGAAGATATTATCCGCAAGGCAGATACAAGGACATTGGCCAGGATAAATATGATTCGCAAAGAAATGATTGTTTTGAAAAGAAGTGTGGCTCCCGTGAGAGAAGTAATTAATGGCATTTTGCGAAGCGAGAGTGAGTTGGTAGATGAGAAAACGGAAAAGTATTTTAAGGATGTGTACGACCATATTATACAGGCAAATGAACTTGCCGAAAACTACCGGGATATGATGATGACCTTACAGGATCTTTACCTCAATAATGTAAATTTAAGAATGAATGAGGTGATGAAGGTAATGGCAATCGTAACCTGCCTGCTGGCTCCGGCAACGGTTATTGGCGGAATTTTTGGTATGAATTTTACCCGTATTCCCTGGCTACACAATACTTATGGGTTTTTCATTGCTGTGGGCCTAATGTTGGCAATTCCCGTATGGATGATCTATCTTTTTAAAAAGAAAGGGTGGTTTTAACTCGGTCCTACGCCGGTTTTACAATTTTAGTTTGCTCCTTATAAACAGGAACAGTGCTGCAAGGCTCGCCATACATAATGCTTTTGGCAACAGGCCTTAATTTTTTAGTAATTTCTGCATACGCAACGTCGGGAATCTTTTTTTCACCACACCCTTTTACTACTACTCTTTTTCCTTCATATTCTTTTGCATCAATTTTCCAGAGATTTTTTAAGAATAATACTTCGTGCAAAAAAGTTTCATTTCCCAACACAACATCTTTTGCAATGGGTTCAAGATAACTTACCGCCAGCATGTATGCCCATATAGGAATTATCGCGTCCGCAGAACAGGTTACACAAACGTTTTTATTTTGGTAAATGATCCAATCCAGGTTTTTCAACTTCTCCCTGTATTCTTTTTCTTTTAAAATAAGCTCCATGAACAAATGGTCTTTCATGTCAAAAACCGCAGTTTCCCCTTCCGGATAAAATTTTTCAAGATCAAGAGTCACCAATCCACTTTGGGCAACCTTATTTACGATTACTTCTTCCATATATTTTATATTAATGCAAAGTTACAAATATCATCTTTGATGTAAACCGGCTTAACAGTTTTCTGCAGGAAGATTCGATTGTGGATTAGCTTATATGATTTCCCGTTTCAAAAAAACCAAACACAAAAGGCCACTATGAATGCCCTTTTTGAAAATGATATTATTTATTTCTATTATTAAAAGAATTTACTCCTGTTATCCTTTATTGTTGCCTTTTTCTTTAATGAGGCGAAAGATTGACCGAGTGCCGTTTGAACAATTCTATTTACCTCTGCGTTTTTTTGCTGATCCAACATTTCAGGTGATTGCTCACTTTTGGCGCTAATGTTATTGACTTTGATTACAAAAACGCCAGTATTGCCTGCTATTGGCGGAGAAACTTTCGACTGATATGTTTTATTAAAACTAGCGCCGGCAACCTTGGGCTCATTACCAATACCGTTAATTATTTGAGCTTCGAAGGTTAATGTAGAATCTTCGCCAGTACTTAATATTTGCTGGTTATAAACTTTGGCTGCCGCTTCAAGGGAGGCAGGATTGTTCAATTTTTTTTCAATCTCTTCCGCCTTTTTCATATTCCTTATTGCTGATTCCACCATTGGCCTTGCGGTTTTTACATCAGGGATTCCTTCATCTACTTTCCTGTCAACAACCGCAACAACAAATTCATCTCTCAACGAAAAAGGTTCAGATACATCGCCTTCTTTCGCATCAAATGCCCATTTAATTATCTGTCTTGCATCCTGTAATCCACCCAACTGAAAATCATTTTCCTTAATTACCGTAGGTACGGAAATTGCTTTGAGTCCATTTTGAGCAACATATTTATCGAAAGATTGCTTGTCCCTGGCCTGCCCTGAAAGTTTTGTTGCGGCTGCATTTGCCGAATTTATTGTTTCGTCGCTTGGTATTATTTCTTTTGCCATATAGGCATTTTGATAAGCCGGGCCCGGATTTATTTTATTAAGTATTTCTATATAATGCCAGCCGAACTGTGTTTTGACAACTTTTTTAGTTATCCCGTTTTCGTTAAGTAAAAAATCTCCAAATTCTTTCGCAAAATTTTCACCCTGCATCGTCATTAGGTCAAACGTCATAACGCCATTATCTTTTTGGGCCACCTTATCAGTTGAATACTTCGCCTCAAGGGAATCAAAGCTGGCCCCGTTTTTAATGGCTGTTGCAATACTATCGGCTAATGAATGGGCTGTGCTGTCCTCCATTAAAGCCTGCCCTGTCTGAGGGTCGTTGGTCCCTAACAAAATATGACGGCACTTAATACTATCCGGTAAAATTTTGGTTGAAATTTTCTTTGCAAGCACATAATTGTTTGCATCCAGGTAAGGCCCGAAAACATCGCCTTGTGGTAATGAAATTAATGTGTCTTTTACGGGACTTTCTAATTTGGCTTTTGGAGCATACCCGTCAAAAAAATTAATGGCTGAGGAATTTCTCACTAAAAATATTTTTGCATTACTATCCGCGGCAAATTTAGGTTTAAGCTCTTCCAGCAATTCTTTAATTTTTGAACTATCCGCGCTGCTGGCTTTAGCGCTAAATGATACATAAGATATCATACGCCCGCCATCCTGCTTATACCTTAACTTATTTTTATCAAGATATTCTTCAACATCTTTGTCGCCAACCGTAACGCTACTGTCACTTATTAAAGAGTAAGGCATTGCAACATAGGAAATGGTTGCAAAATTATTTTTTTGCTCACTTTGCTGCTTTTCAAGCCATTTGGGAATATAGATACTTCCCGCAATCATTGAAGTATATTTCGTGTATAAACTGTTGAGTCGCATGGGGTCAATTACCTGTGAGGTGATGGCATTTCTTTGTTCCTCATTTTTTGTTTTCCTGGTTTGTGCCCACCACTGCTTTGCCTGTTCAATATCATATTGGCCGGTCTCCTTATTGATAAAAGCCTGTTTTAGTTGCTGTGGAGCGTCGTTACTAAACATAATTGAACTCATTTCCTTCGGAGTGAATGTTATGCCGAGGTCATTAAATTGCTCTGTAACAATTTTCTCAGCAACCATCTGTTCCCAGGTGTTCTGCCTAATCTGCTCAGATTGGGCTGCTCCCCCGTTCGGATATTGCTGTTCCATCTCTTTAACTTTTGAATTGAAATCCTCCAATTCAATTTTATCGCCATTTACGCTGCCTAATGTTGAGGTATTTCCACCACCAAATAATTTTCCGGAAGCACTTTTTGAGTCCATTAGGATAAAACCAATAAGGCTTAATGCAATAATTGCAATTACTATTACTGCGCCCCTCTCACGTATTGTCTGAATGATTGACATAATTATCTTTTTCTCTTAATTTTTAAATTGAGGACGGCAAAAATAGTGTAAAATAAGATAGGAACAAAAGGTGGAAAACTCATAAAAAATAGAATAGGCAAGACATCCGGAGATTTTTATTGGATAGAAAATTTTTAAAAAAAGCTTTTTATTTCTTTTTTAAACATGCCTGTGGGGGGAAATTGTTTTTCCTGTTAATAACCAACCATTTGAAAAATAAAAACCTTTATAAAAATTCATAAAAAACACGACTTTGTAAGAAAGGCCTTTTTAAAAATTATAGCCAACAAATTCTCAATACTTCGTTCACAAATAACTTTCTAAAAATGTTTCAAATTTTTTTCCTCATAACTTTTTATTAACTGACGTTTATAACATGTCGTATACCGTGTACCATATGTTAAAGATGCATGTTAAACACTTGTGGAATTTAGTGGATAAAAACTATTTTTTAATTTTGTATCAATATAAAAATAAATTGTATCCACAAATTCACATACATAATAGTAATAGGCTATTAAATAAATAATGTATTAATATTAAATACTATGGCAGATATACACATTGCAGCAGCCCGGGCTGATTTAGAAAAAAAAGGTTTTCTTGATATCGATATTGACGTTACCTTAGACCTCTTTGCAGAAATAGAAAGATTAAAAAAGGAAAAAAATGCTATTATACTCGCCCATTATTACCAGGAACCGGATATACAGGATGTTGCAGATTTTATCGGCGATAGCCTTGGACTTGCACAAAAAGCACAATCAACCGATGCGGACATCATTGTTTTTGCCGGGGTGCATTTTATGGCAGAAACGGCTAAAATACTTAATCCCCAAAAGAAAGTTTTATTGCCCGATTTAAAAGCAGGATGCTCTTTGAGTGATTCGGCCCCTCCTGCGCTGTTTAAAAAATTCAGGGATAAATATCCTGACCATATTGTAATCACTTATATAAATTGTTCTGCAGGCATGAAAGCCCTGAGCGATATTATCTGTACATCATCCAATGCACAGGCTATCATTGAAAGCCTTCCTGCAGATCAAAAAATTATTTTTGCACCGGATAAAAATTTGGGAGCTTATTTAAAAAAGAAAACCGGCAGGTATATGGTTTTATGGAATGGCGCTTGCATTGTTCACGAAATTTTCAGCCTGGAAAAAATTACGAAACTTAAGATACGACATCCAAATGCAAAAGTGATTGCCCATCCCGAATGTGAAGAACCTGTTTTACGCGTAGCAGATTTTATTGGTAGCACTACTTCACTCTTAAAATATACAATTGAAAAAGATGCAAAAGAATTTATTGTGGCCACAGAAACAGGAATTCTTCACCAGATGCAACTTCAATCTCCCACGAAGACATTCATCCCAGCTCCTCCGGATAATATGTGCGCCTGCAATGATTGCCCCTATATGAAATTAAATACGCTGGAGAAATTATACCTGTGTATGGAGTACGAAGAGCCACAAATAATAATGGATGAGCAATTACTGATTGCATCAAAAAAGCCAATTGAAAGAATGCTCGAAATAAGCCATAGATACGGTTTGTAAGCATTCTTTAAATAAATTAATAATTGAAATTTAAAAGTCTTTCTACCGCTTCCTCTAAGGTGCTTTCTTTTTTTGCAAAACAAAATCTTAAAACCTTATTGTCATTATTTTCTTTATAAAAAGCAGATGTTGGAACACTTGCCACACCGGCTTCTTTTGTAAGGCGTACTGCAAAATCCATTTCTTTTTCTTCACTTATTGAATCATAGCTATATAATTGGAAATAACTTCCATGAGAAGGAAGGGATTTGAATTTTGTCTGGCTCATTAATTTCTTAAAAAAATCTCTTTTCGCCTGAAAAAAAGGTCCCAATTGTTCGTAAACATTTTTTTGTTTTAAGAAATCAGCAAGCGCAAATTGTACAGGAGAGTTACAGGAGAAACAATTGAATTGGTGAACTTTTCTAAATTCAACCATCAAAGGATCCGGAGCAATGCAATAGCCTGCTTTCCACCCGGTACAATTGTATACTTTTCCAAATGAGAAACAAATAAAACTCCTCATAAAAAGTTCAGGATAGTTCAAAAGACTTTCATGTTGTAATCCATCAAAAATAATATGCTCATATACCTCGTCACTTAAAATCAAAATATTGGTACCAGATACAATTTTAGTGAGTTCTTTAATATCATTTTTATCCAGAACACTACCACTGGGGTTATGTGGTGAGTTTATCATAACCATCCGCGTGGTCTTCGTGATTTTTTGTTTCACTTTATTCCAATCGATTTTATATTCCGGGTATGTAAGTGGAATAATTACCGGCGTAGCTCCATTAATTTCGATATTAGGAATGTAACTGTCGTATGCGGGCTCGAAAACAATTACTTCATCGCCAGGTCTAAGAACGGAAGTCAGGGCTGTATAAATTGCATAAGTGGCACCCGGCGTTATTGTGATTTCGGCATCGGGATTAATTATCTTTTGATATAAGAATGAAACCTTTTCTGCTATACTTTCTCTTAAAGAAAAAAGCCCGTTCATGTGAACATACTGGTTATAGCCGTCTTTCATCGCCTTATAAACCCGTTCAATTAAATCCTCATTCATTTGAAAATCAGGAAAGCCCTGGCCGAGGTTAATAGCGCTATGTTGGGCGGCCAAAGAACTCATTACAGAAAAAATTGTTTGTCCTGTATTTGGAAGTTTACTCTTAACTGAGAGAGATTGCAAAAGGTATAGGTTTGATAAAAGTTCTTCAAAAATATACAATACTGAGTGTAATCAGTTTTTCGGTTTACCGGGATAAACTAAAATTATTAAAGGAAAAATCCATAAAATTTTTGATAGGAATTTTGTTACGGACTGAAAAACAGAGGCATTTGGCGCTGGCTCTGCATTTGGTGTTCCAAAAACCACGGGCATAGATTTTCCAAAAGCCCAATCAAGATAAGAGCTATTGCCATCGTAGTATCGTTTTAGATAATCTGCCGAACCTTTCCATTTGTCCTGATTCCTGTCTTTAACTTTTATTTTAGGCTCCATGTTGGGATCAAAAAAATACCAGGTATTTTTAAATTTAAGTTCAGTGGCGTAATGGTGAGGAAACCCGATACTTCTGTACGGGATGTTTTTTTGTTTCATTATTGCCATAAGTACGATGGCTTGTTGCGAGCAGCCCGCATAAGGGTACTGCAGTATTTCGTCAGGATTCACGGGCGAAGAAACGTTTCTTCCAAAAAGATATTCAGTTATGGCAGCAATCCAGTTCTCTTGTAAGGTGTAATAAGAGAAGCCATGGTAAAAACGCATTCTTAGAATAGAAGAAACCAGGACACCATAACCCAGAGAACCACTCTTTATGTGTTCGCTGAGGGCTGTGCTGTCAGCATATTCCGTAAGTTTTTTTACTGAATTTAACCTCGTAAGTGATGGATCAAAAAGCTCTTTATTATTATATACAGGTTCTTTTTCAAAAGATTTATTGAAAAAACCGGGCAGAAGCAAAATGAGAGATAATAAAAGGGCTAAAATTTTCATGCAGAAACTGGTAAAGTAAGTAATGCCTGAAAAAATTAAACGTCGATGAACGGATTTTATTATGCAATTAATGGGACAACAAACAGGGCTTGTCTATCTTTGCGTAGAAACTCAAAGATATTTGTCGCCCTTATGTTTTTTGATTTCAGAAAGGTACTCTTTGATATGCTGCTCCTTCTCTTTTTTGCAAACGAGTAAAACATCTTCTGTATCAACAACTATAAAATCATCGAGACCTTGTAAAAGCAAAAGTTTTTTGTTCGGGGAGTGGACTACATTTTTTGTGGAATCGAATAAGATAACATTATCACCAATAACAGCATTTTGGTTCTCATCCTTCTCGAGATTTTCATATGCGCTGCCCCAAGTTCCAAGATCGCTCCATCCAAACCCAGATGGAATTACATAAACATTATCCGCCTTTTCAAGTATTCCATAATCGATTGAGATATTTACACAAAGCGGATAAATTAATTCGATTGCAGACTTTTCGGCCGACGTTATCAAAGCTTTTTTTGCACCATCGAAAACCTCATGGATTTCCGGAAGATATTTTTCAAAAGCTTTTATAATATTTTCTGTACGCCAAACAAATATACCGGCGTTCCATAAAAAGTCTCCGCTTATGAGGAATTTTTTGGCAAGCTCGATGTCGGGTTTCTCTGTAAAAGTTTTAACCTTATAAATATTATCCTGTACTGTGTGCTCCTCATGTTGAATATATCCATACCCCGTATTAGGCTGAAAGGGTTTTATTCCCAACGTAATAAGTGCATTGTTTTTCTCAGTAAAACCAAGAGCCTCAAGGCTAACTTTTATAAAAGAAATATCATCGGCAATGAGATGATCGGCTGGCGCACAAATCAAATTGCTTTTTGGGTTTAGCGCGTGAAGTTTATAAGAAATATAAGCAACACACGGGGCAGTATTTTTTCGGGAAGGCTCGCATAAAATATTTTCGGGCCTTAGTTCTGGTAATTGGTTTTTTACAATTTCTTTATACAGGGAAGAGGTTACAACATAAATATTTTCAATAGGAATGTATTGCGTAAATCGCTCATAGGTTGACTGAATCAGCGTTTTACCTATATTTAATAAATCCAGAAATTGTTTTGGGTAATCCAACCTGCTTACGGGCCAGAACCTGCTTCCTATTCCACCGGCCATAATCGCTACATAATTATTTTCATTCATAATCCGGTAAAATTAAATAATTCCTTCCCGCACAAGATCGTGCAAATGTATTATACCTGCATACCTCCTGTTTTCGGTTACTATTAACTGTGTTATATTTTTTTTGCGCATGATATCAAGAGCATCAACAGCAAGTTCACTACTTTCAATAGTTTTGGGACTCAAGGTCATAATATCTTTGGCTTTTACCTCAGCACGATAAAGGTCCTTCTCAAGCATTCTTCTCAAATCACCATCAGTTATAATCCCCAGGATCTTTTCATCATCATCAACAATAACGGTAGCGCCTAAACGCTTTTTTGTTATTTCAACAATAACATCTTTCAAAGAACTGCCCGGTTTTACAACCGGCCTCTCGTTGTTGATAAAAAGGTCTTTAACATGCAGGTATAATTTTTTTCCCAGGGTGCCACCCGGATGAAATTTTGCAAAATCTTCGGTACCAAATCCTTTCATTTCCATAAGGCAAATCGCAAGGGCATCGCCCATAACTATTTGTGCAGTCGTACTACTGGTAGGAGCCAGATTATTAGGGCAGGCCTCTTCCCTAACAGTTGTATTCAATATAATATCTCCACATTTTGCCAGGTAGCTATGCATATTGCCACACATGGCAATGATCGGATTTTTGAAATTTTTGATTAGTGGGATAAGAACTTTGATTTCGGGGCTGTCACCGCTTTTGCTGATTATCATTACCACGTCATTTTGCTGTACCATACCTATATCTCCATGAATTGCATCAGCAGCATGCAAAAAAATTGATGGGGTGCCTGTGCTATTGAGAGTGGCAACGATTTTTTGGGCGACGATGGCACTTTTACCAATTCCGCTTACAACAAGTCTTCCCTTACATTGATTAATGGTGGCGACCGCCTGTTCAAAAGCTCCATTTATTAAATCAGATAATTCATAAATAGACCTGGCCTCCAGTTCTATTGTTTTTTTTGCCGAGGAAATAATATTTTTCATTCAAACAAGTATAAGTAAAGCCTCCAACCTATTATCGCATACTTAATCGAGGAGGGTTAAAAAGCGAAAGCAAACCTACTCTAATTGGATGGTAGGACAAAGTAAAAAGGATTTCGCGGGCTAACATTTTTCTTCGTATCTTAACAACAAGAAAATATTTAAAAAAAGGTTATAATCTCAGAAAGCATTTTTTACAACCGATTTTACACTACTCTTGATTTAACTTTGAAACCCATAAATAAATAGGTTGCAGCAGAAAAGAAACTCATGTCTACTACAAAATTAAAATCCCCCAAGAACGGGGTAAAACAAGCCAGGGGAACCAATACAAAAAAGGAAAAAGAATCCGGATCGCTTACCACCCACCTTCAACAAAATTTTGGATTTAATGTTTTTAAAGAACAGCAGGAAGATATTATTGCAAGTCTGCTGGCCGGTAAAGATACATTTGTAATTATGCCAACCGGTGGGGGTAAAAGTCTTTGTTACCAGCTCCCGGCAATAATCAGTAAGGGGTGTGCTATTATAGTATCTCCGCTCATTGCTCTTATGAAAAACCAGGTGGACCTCGTAAGAGGCTACAGTAGCGCAGATGATATCGCACATTTTCTTAACAGCAGTTTGAATAAAGGGCAACAAAAGCTTGTGAAAGAAGATCTCATTTCAGGGAAAACAAAGATGCTGTATGTTGCACCCGAGACACTCACGAAGGAAGAAAACGTTGCATTTTTCAAAGGCCTTGAAATCTCTTTCTTTGCTGTGGACGAGGCGCACTGTATAAGCGAATGGGGACATGACTTCAGGCCAGAATACAGGAGACTTCGGGAAATTATGGACCAGATAAATGAAAAGGTTCCGGTTATTGCATTAACAGCAACGGCGACTCCAAAAGTTCAAAGTGATATTGTAAAAAATCTTGGGTTACGAAATCCAGAAATATTTATTTCTTCTTTTAACAGGCCGAACCTTTATTATGAAGTGCAGCCTAAACTTAAAAAAGAACAAGCGGTAAAAAACATCGTGCGGTTTATTTCTCAAAATAAAGGGAAAAGCGGCATTATCTACACGTTAAATAGAAAAACAACCGAAGAACTTGCCGAAATGCTTATGGCAAATGGCATTAAAGCTGTTGCCTACCATGCGGGTCTCGATTCTAAGCTGAGGGCAAGACGCCAGGACGAGTTTCTTGGCGAAGAAGTTCAGGTAATTGTTGCAACAATCGCCTTTGGAATGGGAATCGATAAGCCGGACGTAAGATTTGTGATTCATTATAATATTCCTAAATCAATTGAAAATTATTACCAGGAAACCGGAAGGGCCGGCCGTGACGGGTTAGAAGGTAAATGCATACTCTATTATTCACATAAAGATGTGTCGAAACTGGAACATTTAATGCGTGATAAATCTTTGAGTGAAAGAGAAGTCGGGGGACAGTTAATTAATGAAACTGTTGCATATTCTGAAAGCGCTGTATGCAGGAGAAAAATGTTGCTTAATTATTTTGGCGAACCATATGAAATAGATAACTGTGGCGGCAAATGCGATAATTGTAAGAATCCAAGACAGCTAATCGAGGTAAAAACAGAAACATTGCTGGCTCTAAAAGCCATACGTGCCCTAAACGATTGCTTCCCTGTTACATATATGATTGCAATCATTTTAGGGAAGCCTAATCCACAGATAAAAATGTATAGGCACGATGAACTGCAGGTTTTTGGTACAGGGAAAAATAAGGATGAACATTTTTGGAATTCACTATTACGGCAAATGTTGCTTGGAAATATAATAAGGAAGGATATAGAGGATTACGGAGTTTTGAAGATTACAGAAAAGGGAGAATCTTTTTTGAAAAAACCCACGTCTTTTAAGATTGCATTAAATCATGTATTTGAGGAATCAGGTGACGATGACGACGAGAATGGCGATACAGAAACCGTTGCGGCTGATGAGAAGCTTTTTGAATTATTGAAAACAGTACGTCAGCAGGAGGCCAAAAAGCGTAATCTTCCCCCATTTGTAATCTTTCTTGAAAATAGTCTTTTGGATATGGCAACTTTATATCCAACTTCGTTAAAAGAACTTGAAAAATGCCAGGGGGTTAGTGTAGGGAAAGCTATAAAATATGGAAAGCCCTTTGTTGATCTTATTGAGAAGTATGTGGAGGAAAATGATATTGAGAAGCCGGATGATTTTGTAATGAAAAGTGTTGTCAATAAAAACAGCAACAAAGTTTTTATTATCCAGAATGTAGATAAAAAAATGCCACTGGAAACGATAGCAAAAAATAAAACTCTAAAATTAGAGGAGCTGCTTGAAGAAATGGAAACCATTGTTGCCAGTGGTACAAAGCTCAATCTCGATTATGCAATAGAAGATTTGGTGGAAGAATATGAAAGAGAGGAAATCATTGATTATTTTAAGGGTTGCCAAACGTCAAGTCTTGAAATAGCCCGCGAAGAACTTGCTGACGGTAATTATAGCTTCGAGCAATTAAAAATTATGCGGATAAAATTTTTAAGTGAATACGGGAATTAAATTATTTTTAGCAGTTATTTTTTTGACTGGAAAATAAAATGAATTTTTATTTCTGGTGAATAATTCTATTTTTGCCGCCCGATGGTGCGGTAGCTCAGTCGGTAGAGCAAAGGACTGAAAATCCTTGTGTCGGCGGTTCGATCCCGCCCCACACCACTTTGTTAGTTGCATACCACTTAAATACCAGTTAGTTATATCAGGGTATACGTTCTAAGTTGGCAGTTTAATTAATGCATTTGATATGAGCGAGCAAGAAATAATCAAATTAAATTGAATGAAAATTTTTACGAGTCCCCGCCTCGATAATAATATTTTTATTCTCTTGCCATACTTCAAAAATGGGGAAAGCTAAATATGGTAAAGATGGAGCAATTGAAAAGGGATCAGTAAATACAAAATGTACCTATCCACCGAAAAGATATACTAAAAGTCTCGATTTAAAAGTTAAGGCTAGTATTGATTCCGTAGTACAATTACCTACGCAGAATCTTGACCTAGGACTTACCCAAACAGTCACTAGACTGGCAGACTATACATCCGATGGCTTAGATTTGGACCTGATACTCTTTAGAATTTGCGAAATATCGCTCAATAAAGGCTTTACGGCAGAACAGACAGACCATCTAACACAAGTTGCGCTTGATACCTGGTCAAAAAAAAATCCAGTCAGCAGCAATAACTAGAAAAAATGATAACCGTAACATAATGCTCAATTTCGAGGGGGCGAATATTGAAGGTTTAGTAATGAGAGACAATACGTTCACTTTTGATTCCTCTGGTAAGCGCGAACCTCATCTTACCATTGATCCCGTTCGTATTATTTTAGGAATAGAAAATTATGCGAGGACAAATAATATTAATAATAAATCTCTCATTTTAGCAGTTGCGTTTAATTCGAACGGTTATGAATATGCAGGTGATGTTGAAGCAATCTTAAAAGATGGGGGTTACCAAATAATTAAACGAATGACTCTAATGGATACCAAATATATAAACAGCCTACACTTAGTTCTTTCGGAAGACTCTACAAATATTGTTGTGATATGTGGAAACAACCCTCCAGTAAACATTCCACGGAATTAATATCATTCTTCAAAAATAAGATGAGATAAAAAAGGACAAGTAATCTTATCAGGATTGTATTTTTTACAACCCCCCTTTTGCCATCAATACAAACCAGAAGGATTAGTGCTATTCTTTATATAACGTCATGGTGTAACGGTGCAATAGAACACCACATCATTAAAATCATTGTCACAATAAGGATTCGTTCTGTCAAGATCCTCAAATCCAATTAATATCTTATTTTCCTGCGGATAATTAATTAAAACTGCGTGTTTCTTTAGATTGGGGTCAACTTCTGGATTTAAAACGTCATTTGAAAGAAAATGGACAGCATTATTATCGAGAACATGACGAGTGCTATCCCAGCCTTTTTGTAATAAAACAAAACCGATTGAAGTGCCTGGATCGAATCTTCCAATTTTAACTTTGTCACCCGCCTGTAATGGAGTCAAATTTCCAGAACTGGGAAAGATATAGGTCATTATCGGAATGTCTTTAGCTGTGGCTGGCGGAAATCCGGTAGAATACGTATAAAAAGCAATCGAATTAGTATACCCTCCTGTTTGTGAAACAAAAATAACGAAGACATCGGATTGTTGGGTTATTTTGATGTCCGCAATTGCAGAACTTGCAAGCAAATTAGGATGTGTTGATCTTAAATCCTGGCCTTCCGGAAGATTATTTTCTATAAAGGACAGTAAATTTCCTGTAATGGTGTCCTTGGGTAATAAATAATCGGGTTTTCCTAATGAACTATAGGTTCCTAAGGTTTTATAGGTTGTTGAAGTAAACTTTACTTCACGGGTCACCGCCTGCTCTTTTTTACAAGCGTTAAACATCAAAAGAAGAATCAACAGGGAGCAGTAATTTATTGTCTTCATAGTAGGAAACTTTTAAAAATTTTAAAATGAGGGAAAGGAGGTTTATGTAAACGAAAGAAAAGGTGAGGAATTGTATTCATAAATTATTTCAGGGGTTAACGTTCTGGCAATAAGCAAGTAATATGCCACAATCGAGCGCAAATATACCAATTGAATTTTAAGGCCCCAGGTAAATTTTCGGTGTTTATTTCCATCATTCGCTATTTAAGTGAGGTGCGAATTGGTAAAAATTGCTGGCCCTGCTTTCAATTGCCGGGAAAAATAGCACACTAACGCATACGATTAAACGAAGCCTCATGCTTAGAGCATCCCCCGACAATATAACGGGTACGGCTATACGAACTATCTCCCCATAAAAACCATCAGTATTTGTACATCACTCGGGTTCACCCCACTGATACGGCTAGCCTGGCCAAGGGTCCTGGGCTTTATTTTGGTAAATTTCTGACGTGACTCGTTTGATAAAGAAACAAGTTTGTCATAATTGAAGTTATCGGGAATCAACTGGTTTTCAAGGCTATTCATTTTTTTTACCAATTCTTCTTCTTTTTCAAGGTATACTTCATATTTAATCTGTATTTCCGCCTGTTCAAGGGCTTCGGGGATAAAGTTTTTAAGTTCCTTTTTTATTGAATGCAATGATTCGATTAGTCCATTTAAATTAATCCCGGGGCGAAGAAGCAGCTGGGCAGCTTTTGTTTTGTGAGTTATTAACGAAGAAGAGCTTTCCTTTAGATAGTTATTTATTTCGGTCGGCAGCAAATGAGTACTATTAAGAAGAGCGATTATTTGATGTATTTCTTCTCTTTTACGGTTTAAGGCATTCATTCTTTCCTCTGAGGCAAGGCCTAGTTGATAACTTCTCTCAGTTAATCGCAAATCTGCATTATCCTGCCGCAAAAGCGTTCGGAATTCGGCCCTACTTGTAAACATTCGGTAGGGCTCCTCGGTGCCTTTATTAATAAGATCATCAATGAGAACCCCTATGTAGGCCTCATTTCTTTTAAGAATTAGAGGCTCCCTCGAGTTAACAGCTAAATGAGCATTAATTCCTGCCATAAGTCCTTGGCAGGCAGCCTCTTCATAACCTGTCGTGCCATTTATTTGGCCAGCAAAGAACAGATTTTTTATCAGGTTTGTCTCAAGGCTCAAACCTAGCTGGGTAGGAGGAAAGTAATCGTATTCAATGGCATACCCCGGCCTGAACATTTTGCAATTTGCAAAACCCGGAACTTTTGTCAGCGCTTTATACTGTATTTCCTCTGATAAGGATGAAGAAAAACCGTTCACATATACTTCAATTGTGTTCCACCCCTCCGGTTCTACAAAAAGTTGGTGTCGATCTCTTTCGGAAAATCTATTTATTTTATCCTCAATACTTGGACAGTACCTTGGACCTTGTCCCTGGATCCGACCTTGAAACATGGGACTTTCATGGAATCCTGATTGCAAAACCCTATGAACCTCAGGATTTGTATAGGTGATCCAACAGCTCAATTGTTTTGCTGGCTTGCGGGTTTTAGTATAGGAAAACCCCGGTATTAAATTGTCGCCCTTCTGTTCTTGCATTTGCGAATAGTCCAGCGAGCGGCCGTCAAGGCGCGGTGGCGTCCCTGTTTTTAGTCGATTGCTTTCAAAGCCCCACCCGACCAGTTGTTCCGTGATGCCAGTAGAAGCTTTTTCAGCCATCCTTCCTCCTCCCTGTTGCTTTTCGCCGATATGAATAATCCCATTCAGGAAGGTCCCGTTAGTTAATACTACTGTTTTCGAAAAGATATGGTGACCCAAGGCAGTTTTAACCCCAGAGATGCTACTTCCGGTTTTAAGCAAACCGACGACGGAATCCTGGTAGAAATCAAGGTTTGATAGGTTTTCGAGGGCAAGACGCCATTTAATTGAAAATTGTTGCCTGTCACTTTGCGCCCGGGGGCTCCACATTGCTGGCCCCTTACTTTTATTTAGCATTCTAAATTGAATCATGGTCTCGTCGGTAACAATACCCGAAAAGCCGCCCAATGCGTCTATTTCTCTTATTATCTGCCCTTTGGCAATGCCACCCATTGCCGGGTTACAGCTCATTTGGGCCATATTTTGCATGTTCATCGTGATAAGCAAGACTTTACTGCCCATTGTTGCCGCTGCGGCTGCGGCTTCACAGCCGGCATGCCCGGCACCTACCACTATGACATCATATTTTGGGAACATTGTGCAAATTTACCAAAATGGTATTCCGAATAATGTTTCACGTGAAACGATTCAAATAGGAATCAAGTTGAGAGAGATAAATATCTTCTTTTTTTCGCATTAGTGATTTTTTGTGTGGCGTATCGTCAGCGTAGCCACACAAATGTAGAATTCCGTGGATCATTACCCGAGCGAGTTCTGTTTGGTAAACTGTTTTTAAAGTGGCGGCATTCTCTTTAACTCTTTCCACACTAATATAAATTTCAGAAATAATAGGTAAGGACATCCCCGATAAGGTGAAGGTTAGGATATCAGTTAGTGTGTTATGGTTCAGGTATTTTTGATTTAACCCAAGTACGTACTGGTCTTTACAAAAAAGGTATGATACCCTCTCAAATTGGGTTTGCTCCTTTTTGAACACTGAAATCAAAAAAGCTTTTAAGGCTTTCTTATTTTCGATACCAGGAGATATGCCATGATTTGTAAATAAAATTTTTTCCAAGCCAGAGTATTCCTAAAATCGGAATCGGGTATAAAAGATGAATGATATATTTACGCCTTGATTAATGTTTATGAATCTATCTCAGGTCAAGACGGGTACAAAAGTAAAAATTAAGGCTTTCGAAAACGACGAAATTATCTTGAAATTAATGGAAATGGGCTGCCTTCCCGAGGAAGAGATTACGGTTTTAAAAAAAGCCCCATTTGGGGATCCAATTTATATTATGGTATCAGGCTATTCATTAAGTCTTCGGGCAGATGAAGCTGAAAAGATTTACGTAGAAATATTATAAATTATTGATAAATAGTTGTTAGGTGAAAATTGGATTATATTTCGGCTCATTTAACCCAGTTCATATAGGACACCTCATAATAGCCAACCATATTGCTGATAATGTTTTGCTGGACCGGGTGTGGTTCGTTGTCTCGCCTCAAAATCCTTTAAAAAAAAATAATTCACTTCTGAATGAGAATCATCGCAAGCGGTTGATAGACCTTGCTATAGAAGGAGAGAAAAAGTTGCGGACTTCTAATGTTGAGTTCAGCCTTCCCAAGCCTTCTTATACGATTGACACGTTAACCTACTTATCGGAGAAACATCCTCAGCACCAATTTTCGATAATTATGGGTAGTGATAGTTTCAAAAACATAAGACGTTGGAAAAATTATGAGGCTCTGCTAAAAAATTATTTCATGTATGTATATGAAAGACCCGGATTCAAAGTTGGGGTTAATACCAATGCCAATATCAACCTTCTTAAAGCGCCACTTCTCGAAATTTCGAGTACGCGTATCCGTGAGCTTGTTCGTTTAAAGAAATCCATTCGATTCCTTGTTCCGGATGTTGTTAAGGAAGAGATTGAGCGCCATCAGTATTACAATTAGAAAATCAGGCCAAGTAATAAACACCCAAGAACAATATATGGTGAGCGTATTTTTGTAAAAGTAAGTAAAACAAATGTTCCGATTATTACGAATATATCTATAAAGCTCACCGTATTCAAATCTGTAATTGAGATATCCTTCAGCAGGTATAAGGAAGCGGCCCACATAATTCCTACGACGACAGCATTGATGCCTTCAAGTGCCCGAAATACGACAACATACTTTTTTAAGTTATGCCACACCGGGTAAAAGAATAATACAAGTAAAGCGCTTGGAAAGAAAATCGCAATACAACCAATCACGCATCCCAATAGCTGCATTTTTTTGCCCGTATCTCTTAATACCATTCCGCCCGTGTACGAAGCTACCGAAAAAACGGGTCCGGGAATAGCTCTTACCAATCCCCACCCCGTCAAATATTCCTCCTTACTCATATATTTGGTCTTCTCCCTGACAACGTATTGCTCATACATCATTGGCATTAGAACATCGCCACCACCAAAAACCAGGCTACCAAAGCGATAAATATTTTCAGTGAGATTAAAAGCCCTTCGATGTTCCCAATTATGTGTCCTGGCTATTTCACTTAAGAAACCAACTATGGCAAACAACAAAACAAAGAGCCAAATGTTAGTCCATTTAATTTGTTTAGGCGTGATGGCTTCTTTTTCGGGAATTCGTTTATCACTGAAGTTGGTAACAACACCTCCTAAAATAATGAGTATGGGAAATACCCATGGAGTTTTAAAAAGCAAGTAAGTAGAAAATAATCCAACCATCATAATAATATAGGTGATGGTGTTTTTTATGGAGATTTTATACATCCTGTAAGCGGCAAAAGCAATAAAACCTACTGCCATAGGCTGAACGTATGTAAATAAATTAAGACTAACCCAACTCGTATTTACATAATGTATAAGAAAAGAAAAAGAACCCATAAGCAGACTGGCAGGAAGTATCCAGATTATAAGCGTGATTACCGCTAAAGGAACCCCACCGCGTTTATAGCCGATTAAAGTAATTGTTTGAGTTGAAGTTGCTCCCGGTAACAATTGGCAGAAAGCGACGTATTCCATTAATTCTTCCCTTGTAACATCTCTTCGCCTGTCAACAAAAGTTTTCATCATCATTCCCAAATGGCCTTGTGGGCCGCCAAAGGCAGAGATTGTATAGTAAAAAACCGCTTTTAAAAAAAGGACATGCCGGAACAATACCATTTTGAATTAATAATAGCTATGAAATAAAACTATCCTAAACAGCCTCCAAGAACCAATTGCCGGTCCCTCTTCAAATTAATTTTTTTGGGTTTTATTTTTTTAACCCAATTTCTCTTAACCTTTCATCTAGATATTCTCCCGCAGTAATGTCTTCATAGGCCTTTTCATGTTTTGCATCAACACAACTATCAAGTGCAGTAAGACTCATTGCAGATTTAGGGTGAAGAAAAAAAGGAATTGAAAAACGCGAGGTATGCCAAAGTTCACGTGGTGGATTTACAACACGGTGGGTTGTGCTTTTTAATTTGTTGTTTGTAAGCCGTTGTAGCATATCACCTACATTTACAACTATTTGATCCGGCAGGGAGGTAACTCCCACCCATTCGTCGTGTTTTGTTAGAATTTGTAAACCATCGGCGGATGCACCTACAAGTAACGTAATGAGGTTAATATCTTCATGTTGTTCCGCACGTATTGCACTTTTTGGTTCCGAAGTGATAGGGGGATAATGTATGGCCCGTAAAATTGAATTGCCTTCTTCTACAAAATCATCAAAATAGGTTTCATCTAAATTGAGGTATAACGCGATTGCCCTCAACATAGCCTTGCCGGACTTTTCAAATGCACGGTATGCCTTAAAAAAAGTTTCATTGAATCCTTGAATGTCATCGACATTTACATTGTCAGGATATTCCGGTTTTAATGGATGATTTCCAGGAACTACCTGGCCATATTGAAAAAATTCTTTAAGATCCGGCGCATCACTTCCTTTTGCATGCTCTTTGCCAAACGAAGTATAACCACGTTGTCCGGCAAGTTCAGGGATTTCAAATTTTTTTTTCTTTTCAGAAGGAAGAGAAAAAAATTGCTGAACATACTTATATAAATCCGAAATAAGATCTCCGGGAATGCCATGATTTTTTACTGCCACAAAGCCAACCTCTTCATATGCTTTACCAAGTTTTTGAACAAAAACTGATTTCTGTTCCGGACTTCCATTTACAAAGTCATCTAAATCAACAACTGGAATTGTCATAGTATTTATTTGAATTAAACTTGTGACGTAGTTTTGAATATGTCAAATTACAAAAGAAATTTTTTATTGAGAGAAATGATAAGTTTTTTTTTATTTCAATTTTTAATTTTCACACTCTCTTGTTCTCAAAAAAATTATACGAGTTCAATTAGTTATAACTTCAAGAGTGACGAACGCAAACCGGATTATGCAAACTTAAATTACTGGGCGGCACATCCGTTTAAGTCTGATCCTTCAGATGAAATTCCGTTGGATTTACAAAGTGAAATTCAAGAAACCGAAGCCGATGTTTTTTTTATTCACCCAACGACTTATACCGATAGAAAGATGCCGATGGGCTGGAATGCCGATATTAATAACGCAGACCTTAATGAAAAAACGGATAAGTCGACAATACTATACCAGGCCAGCATCTTCAATAAGTACTGCAAAGTATATGCTCCGCGATATCGCCAGGCTAACATCAAAGTTTTTTTTACAAGCGATAAAGAGCAGGAAAATGCCTCTCTCGACACAGCCTATGAAGATATAAAGGCAGCCTTTATCTTTTATTTAAAAAGTTATAATAAGGGCAGGCCAATTATTATAGCATCACACAGCCAGGGCACATTGCATGCAGGAAAATTGTTGAAAGAATTTTTTGAGAATAAGCCCTTGCAAATGCAATTCGTATGTGCTTATATTATTGGTTTGCCGGTTTTTGCAGGCTATTTTTCTCAGATAGAACCTTGCCAGGATTCAACATCAACGGGTTGCTTTATAACTTGGAGAACATTCGAACAAAACTATATTGCTTCATATGTACAATCAGAAAACCAGAAGGCGTATGTAACTAATCCACTTACATGGACGTTGGATACAACCTTTGCTCCCGCTACATTAAATAAAGGCGGGATTCTTAGAAATTTTAATAAGGTGATTCCAGGTCTTGTGAATTCGCAGGTACAAGGAAACATTTTATGGGTAAATAAGCCAAAATTTTTTGGCAATATTTTCCTTACAACTAAAAATTATCATATTGCAGACTATAATCTCTTTTACAATAATATAAGAGAAAACGTAGGTACCAGGATCCGGGCATATTTGGAAAAAAACCCGCAGGTTGAATAGTTAAAAATCTGCGTTTTTGGGGAACCTTGGAAAAGGAATAACGTCCCGAATATTACTCATTCCTGTTACAAATTGAATCAGCCGTTCGAAGCCAAGGCCAAAACCGGCATGAGGACAGGAACCAAATCTCCTGGTGTCGAGATACCATTGCAATTCTTCAACCGGGATATTCATTTCTTTCATACGTTGCTCAAGTTTTTCCAATCGCTCTTCTCTTTGCGAACCGCCAACAATTTCACCAATGCCCGGGGCGAGAATATCCATTGCGGCGACAGTTTTACCATCATCATTTTGCCGCATATAAAAAGCCTTTATTTCCTTTGGATAATTTGAAAGGATCACTGGCTTTTTGAAATGTTTTTCTACCAGGTAACGCTCGTGTTCACTTTGGAGATCCACCCCCCATTTATCAATTGGATATTGAAACTTTTTTTTCTTGTTGTGATTGGATTCTTTTAAAATATCAATTGCTTCTGTATAGGTGATTCGCTCGAAATTGTTATTGACAACGAAATGCAGTTTTTCAAGCAAACCCATTTCGCTCCGTTCATTCGTGGGTTTTTGCTTTTCTTCGTCGAGAAGACGTGAAGCTAAAAATTCAAGATCATCACCATTTTTTTCTAACACAAATTTGATGATGTATTTAATAAACGCTTCCGCAACATTCATATCATCCTCCAGATCGGAAAAAGCCATTTCTGGTTCAATCATCCAAAACTCTGCAAGATGCCGCGTGGTATTTGAATTCTCGGCTCTAAAAGTTGGTCCAAAAGTATAGACATCACCTAAAGCGAGCGCAACCAGTTCAGCTTCTAACTGCCCGCTTACTGTCAGGTTCGTTGCACGGCCAAAAAAATCTTCTTTATAATTTATAGAGCCATCTGCATTTTTAGGAGGTTGTTCAAGGTCAAAATTAGTGACATGAAAAGTTTCGCCGGCGCCTTCAGCATCTGAGGCAGTTATTATTGGCGTACTCAGATAAATAAAACCATTATCGTTAAAAAATTTATGAACAGCAAAGGCAAGGGAATGGCGTACCCGAAAGACGGAGCCGAAGGTGTTCGTTCGAAAACGCAAGTGTGCGATTTCCCGTAAAAACTCAAGGCTGTGCTTTTTCGGCTGAAGAGGAAATTTGTCAGGATCGCTATCCCCAAGAATTTCAATGGTATCGGCTTTCAGTTCAAATTTCTGCCCCTTTCCAGGTGAAGGAATAATTTCTCCTGTGACTTTTAAAGCGGCTCCCGTGGTAATTCTTTTTATGACGTGATCACTATATTTTCCAAGTTCAGCAATTACTTGTAAATTATTATTTGTACTTCCATCATTCAGAGCTATAAATTGATTATTCCTAAATGTGCGTACCCATCCCATTACTGTTATTGTCTGGTTGGTCAATTCATTTCTTAAAACCTCGCTTATCCTAGTCCTTGTGTTAAACATTTTTTTGATTTATGGTTGCAAATATAAAGCAACACTAATAGAGTGATTGGGCCGATTTTAACAGAAAACATAACAAAATACCCTTCAGAAAAGAAAAAAGATTTATTTTCAACGATGCTTAATTAATAAATATTTGTATAGTTTTGTAAAATTGGTGTATTATTGCATTAGAAGCTGACTGGTATTCCTTTGCTACGGTCTCTACGGTATTAAAATCCGATCCATATTAAATAAATCATCAAAATTTAGATTTCACAATTTTTCAAGATTGTTTTTTGACTATTAATCTACACGTCTTTTTATGTATGACATTTCACAACTGAACGATATGCTCGTTCCGGAGTTGCTGGATATAGCGGAGCAACAAAGTATTTCCAACGCAAAAAAATTAGAAAAACAGGAATTGATTGATAAAATTCTTGACAAACAAGCTACAATGAATAACAATGAAAAAAAAGAGGCTGAGGCTGATAAACCAAAGCGCAAGCGCATTAGAAAAGCAGCAACAGAGGAACCTTCTGAAGAAACAGTTGTAGCCGAAGATCAACTCAAGGAAGTAAAACATAAAAAGACGGAAGAAAAGAAAAAGCCTGTAAAAAAGCAAAAAGAAGAACCTGAGCAAGAAGAAGATGAAGAAGAAACGGAATCGGCAGACGATATTATTCTCTCAGACCCAAAATCTATAGCTCCGGGCTTAGTTGAATTATTAAATGATGAAGATGAAGAAGAAATTCAACCGCCTTCAGTAAGTAATGGCTACCAAAACCAGCAAAAACCGTATCAACAAAAAAAGGATGCAGCATTTAATATTGAATTTGATGGAGTAATTCTGGCAGAAGGTGTTTTGGAAATGATGCCTGACGGGTATGGTTTTTTAAGAAGCAGTGATTATAACTACCTCTCGTCTCCGGATGATATTTATGTTTCGCCATCACAGATAAAATTATTTGGCCTTAAAACCGGTGATACAGTGTATGGATCTGTACGCCCACCAAAAGAAGGCGAAAAGTATTTTGCCTTATTAAAAGTGGAAACTATTAATGGTAAAGGTCCTGATGAGGTACGTGACCGCGTGCCTTTTGACTACCTGACTCCTCTTTTTCCTTTTGAGAAATTGAATTTGTTTTTGACTCCAAATAATCTTTCAACCAGGATAATCGATTTGTTTACCCCGATAGGAAAAGGGCAAAGAGGTCTTATAGTTGCACAGCCCAAGACCGGTAAAACAATGTTGCTTAAAGAGATTGCTAATGCAATTGCCGCCAATCATCCCGAATGCTATTTAATGATTGTACTGGTTGATGAGAGACCGGAGGAGGTTACTGATATGGAGCGTAGCGTAAAAGCAGAGGTTATTGCATCTACCTTTGATGAGCCGGCTGAAAAGCATGTCAAGGTAAGTACAATGGCTTTGCAAAAAGCAAAACGACTTGTTGAATGCGGGCATGATGTTGTGATTTTATTGGACAGTATTACCCGTCTTGCACGGGCACACAATACAGTAGCTCCCGCCAGCGGAAAAGTATTATCGGGGGGTGTTGAGGCAAATGCGATGCAGAAGCCAAAGCAGTTTTTTGGTGCGGCGCGTAAAATTGAATTTGGAGGGTCTCTTACTATAATTGCCACTGCTTTAGTAGATACAGGAAGCAAAATGGACGAGGTTATCTTTGAAGAATTTAAGGGAACAGGTAATATGGAATTGCAACTTGATCGCAGGTTATCAAATCGGAGAATTTTCCCTGCAATTGATATAGTTGCTTCCTCTACAAGACGTGATGATTTGTTGCTTGATAAAGAAGTATTGCAACGTATGTGGGTATTGCGTAATCACATGGCTGATATGAATCCCGAAGAAGCCATTAACACTTTGATGAAAAATATGAAAGGAACAAAAGATAATATGGAATTTCTTACGTCAATGAATGGCTAAGAATAATAACCTCACCTAAACCAATCAAATGAAAAAACACTTTTTTAAATTTATTGCAATTTCCGGGATACTGTTTTTAACAGCATGTAGCGATACAACGAATGGAAATAATTCTGAAACGAAATCAGAGACGAAAGTTCAAAAAGTAGATTCTGTCAAAAAAACGACGATTTCCTTATCCCCGGACGGAGCCGGCGTAAAAAGTAAAAGCACCGAAGTCCAGGTTAGCAGTGGCGGGGCAAATGTTAGTACCAAGGATGTAAAAGTGGATGTAAAATCCGGGAAATAATTTTATACTTTTAATTTATGAAGCCACTGTTATCACAGTGGTTTTTTTGTTTATGTAGAAATCCTTTAATGGCAATTGATCAAATTGATATAGAAAAATTTTTGCAGCTTTCGAAAGAATGCCCGATTCTTGATGTAAGAAGTCCAGGAGAATTTTTCCATGCGCATATTCCAGGTGCCTGGCCGGTGCCGCTTTTTACTGATGAACAGCGAAAAATTATTGGTACCGCTTATAAGCAGCAAAGCAGGCAGGTTGCCGTAAAAAAGGGACTCGATTTTTTTTCCGAAAGGATGAGGGAATTGCATGCCGAAGTAGAAGAGCTAATTGGGGATACTCAAAAGCAAGATAAAGACAAGAGCATATTACCTAAATCAAACCGGCTATTGATTCATTGTTGGCGTGGAGGAATGCGGAGTGGCTCAGTTGCATGGCTTTTAGATCTATATGGCTTTAAGACCTATACACTTAAGGGTGGATATAAAGCTTTTCGTAATTGGGCGCTGGCACAGTTCGAAAAAAAATACCTGATTAATATCTTAGGAGGATATACCGGTTCAGGCAAAACAGAGTTATTACAGGAATTGAAAAGGATTGGGAATACCGTAATAGATCTCGAAAAACTTGCAAATCACCGGGGTTCTGCATTCGGTGGTTTAGGGCAAAAGGCACAACCAGGGCAGGAAATGTTTGAAAATCTTCTTGCCCTTGATTTATACAAAGCATCTTGTTTAAATCAGCAATTTAATTCTGAAAGGCACCCCCGGGAGATTTGGCTTGAAGATGAAAGCAGGCATATTGGAACGGCTGGAATTCCGCTAAAATTTTGGGAACAGATGAGGGAAAGCACCTTATATTTTTTGGACATTCCTTTTGAAGAGCGGTTACGGCATATCTTTTCAACCTATGGAGTGTTTGATAAAAAAGAGCTGGTGAATTCTATTATGAAAATTCAAAAAAAACTCGGCGGCCTCGAAACCAAAAATGCGATCAATTATTTATTGGAAAATAAAGTATCAGAAAGCTTTTCTATTTTGCTTTCTTACTACGATAAGCGATATGCAAACAGTTTATATAAACGCGAAAATATCGACACGTTATTAAATAAAATACCTTGTAAAACCGTTGATATAAATAATGCTCAAAGATTTTTCAACCAAAAGGCATGAGTGTTTATTTAAATCCAACTGTTCATGAAATTTTTCTTCGTAATCTTTCTTCTTCCCCTGCAACTTTTTGCCCAGGATATCACCGGTGTATGGACGGGAACTTTATATAATGATACAACAAAACAGTTCCTTAAGTACGAACTGGCAATCAGTGAATATAACGGAAAGCTCACAGGTTATTCACATACCATTTTTGTAATCGACAACATAGAAAATATTGGTGTCAAATCTGTAAAAATAAAAAAATCGCGAGAAGAATATTTTTTAGAGGATGAAAAGCTTCTTTATAATAATTATACAGAGCCCCCTGCAAAAGGAGTACGAATGTTTAGTAAACTGCAATTAACTGAAAAAGATAACGCGATGATATTAAGCGGCCCGTGGAAAACAAATGCAAGGAATATTTTCATAACGATCACAGGCAACATTTTTCTGCAAAAAAGGAAAGAAATAAATCAAACGTTGATAATACCCAAATTGGAGAAAATAGGACTTATCCGTACACTTTCCGTCATGCCACCGCCGAATGAAACAAATGAGATAGTTGTTAAAATAAGCCGGTTCCTGGTTTGAATAGACCCACTAAGAAAGAAAATGATATTGCTGGAAACACCTACAAATCTTCAGGTGTTCAATCCCCGCAAAATAGTACGCAAAATAGACCGGTAGGAAAAAATTCTGCGGAAGAATTCGAGGGTAATGATTCTTTGCAAGAAAAAAAAGTAGAAAGAAATATTCAGGCATCAAATATTGGGATTGCTTAAAAGATGAAACGCAAAAGGCGGCATTAAAGGACAAGAAGCCTAATAAATCAAAAGTCAATACAAGCGAGACACAGCCCCAAGCTGATAAAAGTGATGTTGTGGTTTCGAAGAATGATAGCGAAGAGAATAGTAGTATAAAAGAGAAAAAGTCAGCCGACATAAAGGATATACCAAACAAGCAAATGGCCGACACGAAACAGGACGGAAAACAACTAATAAATGCTACAGCAATTGCCGGGAAGAAATTAGAGAAAAAAAATCCGGAAAATAATAAAAAAGAAAGTGAACCGGCTTCCAAAGCAGCAGCAGGAATTTCCACAAGAAAAATTGAAACGGTTAGAAGTGTAGAAATTAAAAGCGATAGTCTTTTGCTTACACTTTATGATAATGGGGAAATCGACGGTGACACAGTAAGTGTGTTATTAAATGGTAAAGTAATAATGCCTTTGCAAGGGGCTGACAGCAAAAGGAATAAATAAAACTATTTACCTTACACCCGAAATGGGAGATTCACTTGTATTAATTATGTATGCGGAAAATCTTGGGAGCATTCCACCCAATACAGGCCTTCTTGTTGTTCACGACGGAGATGGGATTTATGAAATTCGTTTCAGCGACGACTTGCAAAAAAACTCTGCCATTATTTTAAAAAGGAAACGGAAGAATTAAAAGATAAAGCATTTAGGCATGACCGGTAGTCTTAAAGTTGAAGAGAAAAAAGTATCAGTAAAGCTTACCCAATATTCTCACGGTGCAGGGTGTGGCTGTAAAATCTCGCCACTTATTTTAGATAAAATATTATCAAGTAACCTCACTGCTCCGGATAGTAAGAAATTGATTGTAGGTAATCATTCAAAGGATGACGCAGCAGTGTATGATCTTGGAAACGGGGAGGCATTAATTTCTACTACAGATTTTTTTATGCCTATTGTTGATGATCCATTCGAGTTTGGAAAAATTGCTTCAGCTAATGCAATTAGTGATGTATATGCAATGGGAGGGACGCCAATACTTGCAATTGCTATTTTAGGCTGGCCGGTAAATACAATACCACCAGAAATTGCACAAAATGTTATTGAAGGCGCAAGACGCATTTGCCTGGAAGCAGGAATTTCTTTAGCCGGTGGTCATAGCATTGATACTCCCGAACCCATTTTTGGATTATCAGTAAACGGGTTGGTGAGCATTAAGAATATCAAACAGAACAATACAGCTAAAGAGGGCGATGTGTTGTTCTTAACCAAACCACTCGGGGTAGGGATTTTAACCACAGCCGAGAAAAAGGGATTACTTAAAAAAGAACACATTGGCCTGGCCTCAAAACAAATGATGCAATTGAATAAAGTTGGTGAAAAATTAAGCGAAATTGAAGGAGTACATGCAATGACAGATGTTACGGGCTTTGGTTTATTGGGCCACCTGGTTGAAATGGCAGAGGGAAGTAATGTGAGTGCATTGATTTATTTTAATAGGGTACCCGCAATTACCGGAGACATAAAAAGCTACATAGAAAAAAAATGTGTGCCTGGAGGTACAACCAGAAACTGGGAAAGCTATGGGAATAAAATCGGAACGATTACTGAATTTGAAAGAAGTATGTTAGCAGATCCGCAAACAAGCGGCGGTTTGCTGATTGCGGTAGATCCCAAACAAGTTGGCGAAGTGCAGGAATTATTAAGCATTGAAGGGCTTGGTAATTTTGCAAATCCAATTGGGGAAATGATTGCCAGGCGAAATAAGGTAATAACTATAAAATCGGGCAATGAATTTAACTGACTGGATCGGAAGTACAGGTGTATTATTATTATTAATTGCTTTTGTACTGACACTAGTCAATAAAATCTCAAAGGACAGTATCACTTATCTCTTAATGAATTTTGCAGGCAGCGCACTTGCAGCAATCGCATCTTACCTTCTTCGATATATTCCTTTCATTATTTTAGAGCTGGCGTGGATGTCGGCTTCGTTGCTTGGGCTGTGGAAATTCTACAAAGCGAAAATGGCTGGATCATATTAATTTATCAATCAATTTTGAGAGTTTATGATCACGATCGGTTACCTTATTACCGGCATCATGCGATGAAAGCCAGATTTCTACTTTATTATATTCATTTGTCCATGTAGGATGATGATCCATTTTTTCTGCGGCCAGCGCAACGCGTGTCATAAAGGCAAAAGCTTCTGAAAAATCTTTGAACTCAAATTCTTTATGAAGTTTATTATTTTGTTCCTTCCACATAACATCAGGTTTAATATTTAAAAAATCAGGTGTTGTTTGTTTTTAATTTTTTCATTGGTCATTTCGGTGATAAGTTGTACCGCAGGAATCGTTCTTATTGAGCTGGTAAGCATGGCCACTTCATTATCATGCATAATATCATCTTTTATCAGCCATAAAAAATCAAGGTGCTTAAATTCAGGAAGCAGGTACTCGCCATCGTCTTCATTATTATATAAATAATGCTTTATGGTACCCGCCTGTTCTCCGTATTCATAAATAGGAAAAAAATATTTTCGGTCTTTTTTATTTAATTCTATCTCTATATTATTGTTAATCCTGAAGTCGAAATTCAGCATTTGATTAAGATGCCAGCAGAAGCGGTATTGCTCAATAGGCGCAACAATGCCAAGGAGACGGGTGTCAGCAAAAAACTCTTCTACCATTACATCGTTATCAATACGTAGTTTCATTATAGAAACAAATTCCTGTATACTTAAAAAACAATATTAAATGTCAGTTCATTTTTTCCTCTCATAACAGTCACGGTAGTCGAATCACCTTTTTTAAATTTACTTAAAACCGTCATATACGAGTTGAGATCGGAAAAAGAATTTTCGCCAAGTTTTGTAATAACATCTCCTGCCTGTATTCCAGTCTTTTGAGCAATTTTTCCATCTATAATTCCATCTGCACGAACTCCATTACCATCAAATGTGTAATCGGGCATAATGCCTAAGCTTACCGTAAAGCGCTTGCCTTCCATTTTCGGCTCACGTGTTTTTGTAAACGAAAGCTTACCCAACTTATTCGTCTCCCCGATAACGTTATAGATGTATTTAATTATTTGCAATTCGCCGGCAAAATTTATTTTTTCAACATCATCAGTAGGTTTGTGATAGTCCTTATGTGTGCCCGTGAAAAAAAATAAAACAGGAATATTTTTAAGATAGAATGAGGTATGATCACTTGGGCCTATACCACTTGAATCAAATTTTACGTCAAAGGCTTTTGTTTTTTTGTCAAGGATATTCTCCCAAACGGGAGAAGTGCCAAACCCGCCAACTGTAACGGTATGAGTACTGTCATTCAACCTGCCAACCATATCGGAATTAATCATATAATTGATCGACGAAAGTTCTATGGTTGGATGTTCGGTAAAATATTTTGATCCATATAGCCCAAGCTCTTCACCAGAAAAGCAAATAGATAAATAATTATTGTTTTTAAGTTTCGATCCCTTCAGCAAACGGGCGAGTTCAATAACAGCAGCAGTGCCGCTGGCGTTATCATCGGCACCATTAAAAATTTCAGGTGCGCCGGTCCATAAAGAATTGTGATCCTCTCCGTAACCAAGATGATCGTAGTGCGCTCCTATTATTATCGTTTTTGCGGCACCGTTATCAATATACCCGATCACATTATGACCTTCCCTTTTTTTATCTCCAATGGCGACTTTACATTTGATTTCAAAGTTTGAAGAGTTATCAGATAAATATTTTTTTGCAGCCTGCCTGGTGATGAATACAACGGGTACTTTTAACCTTTCGGTTTTTTCTTTGCCTTCAAACATTAATTCATCATCGGTTTTGCCACTATTGTACACGATTACTCCTGACGCGCCTTTACCAGCGAATTCAATTGCTTTTGCTTTAACGGCATCTTCAATATTAAAATGAGGATTACTTTTATTCTTTTCCATCGTTTCTTTTATATCCCAAAACCATGGCATACCTTTTTCAAGAAGAGCAGGCGATGCGTAAGCGTCGATCGAGCCATCACCGCTGAAAATAAAAGGGAAAAAATCTTTTTCTGAAACCAAATCATTGCCATTAATAATCAGGTGGGTCGCAGGCAGGATTTGTTTTCCTTCATTTATCATAAAGGACTGAATGAAAGAATTGTTATCTCCTTTTGGCAACAGGCCGATTTTCTTAAACCGATCAGCCAGGTATTCAAAAGCGAGTTTTTCACCAGGTGTTCCGGTTCTTCTTCCTTCAAGTTGGTCGCTTGCGAGAAAGCCAATTTCTGATTGAAGACTATCGATAATAATTCTATCTGATTTTTTTAATCTTTGGGCTGAAGCAACTTGTGATAAAAGCAATAAAAAAATTAAACCGTTTTTCATAATAATTAAATGTTACATCGCAAATTTAACATGAATAACCCAGTGAAGTAAATGATAAAAATATTAGGCGAATAATCTGTTTTCTTAATTCGTAAGGCTCTCGTGTAAGTTCATTCTAAATTTACAGATTATTATTAAACAAGTTTGAATACCCAATTACATATTGCGTTAGTAGGAAATCCAAATAGCGGAAAAAGTTCTTTGTTTAACTCTTTAACGGGTTTGAATCAAAAAGTAGGAAATTTTCCAGGAGTTACAGTTGATAAAAAAACCGGCTTAAGCCGGATATCAGAAAAAATTACAGCCAAAATAATAGACCTCCCCGGTACGTATAGCCTTTATCCAAAAAGGAGCGATGAATGGGTTTCATACAAAGTGCTGCTAGATGAGGATCGCGATGTGAAGGCAGACATTATAGTTTTGATTGCGGATGCTTCAAATCTTAAAAGAAATCTTCTGTTCTGCTCACAAATAATCGACCTGAAAAGACCAGTGGTTGTGGCCCTTACTATGACTGATATTGCGAAAAAAAACAAGATAGAAGTTGATATTGCAGGGCTGGAAAGAGAATTGGGAGTGCTCGTAATCCCTGTAAATCCACGGAAGAATAAGGGAATTTTACAACTCAAAAAAGCTATTGAGCAAACCGCAGAAAACATTCAAAATATTCCTGAGCGTGATTTTATTAATACGCTCTCGTTTGCACCATTGGCAATAAAAAAAGTGCAAAAAATATTTCCGGGCATCAGTGATTACCGGGCAATACACTACCTTATCAATCATGAAAGCTTTCTATTGGAACCAACAATCCAGGAAGCCATTGAAAATATTGAAACCGAAACAAACTTTAATCCCACAAAAACACAGGCGGAAGAAATTCTACAGCGTTATGGGAAAATAAAAACTATAATGCAGCAAACGGTTGTTGAAACCGATCCACTGCAAAAGGCATTATTTACACAGAAACTTGATGATATTTTACTACACCGCACATGGGGTTATGTAATTTTATTTGCAGTATTATTCCTTTTATTTCAAAGCATTTTTGTAATTGCACAGTTTCCAATGAATGCAATAGAATGGACGTTTGCAGAAGCAGGTGGGTGGCTCGGAAACTTTTTACCCCAGGGTTGGATCAGTGATCTTTTCATAAATGGCATACTCGCAGGATTAAGCGGGATATTAGTTTTTGTTCCTCAAATCATGATATTGTTTGGGCTTATTACTTTACTCGAAGATTCAGGTTATATGGCCCGCATAAGTTTTCTAACAGACAGGGTTATGCGAAAATCGGGGTTAAATGGCAAAAGCGTTATGCCGATGATAAGCGGTCTGGCATGTGCCGTGCCCGCAATTATGAGCGCAAGAAATATTGAAAATAAAAAAGAAAGACTGCTCACTATTATGTGTACCCCGCTAATGAGTTGCAGTGCCAGGCTGCCTGTTTATACAATACTTATCGCGTTGGTAATTCCCAATAAAATCTATTTGGGTTTTATTAGTTTGCAAGGATTAGTAATGATGTTATTATATCTTCTGGGGACTGTTATGGCTTTTCTATCGGCATATGTTATGAAATGGTTTATCAGGAGTAAGGAGAAAAGTTTTTTTATACTTGAACTCCCGGTTTACCGCGAGCCACGGTGGAAGAATATGTTCTATACCATGATAGAAAAAGCAAAAATATTCGTTGTTGATGCGGGGAAAGTAATTATGGTAATAAGTCTTTTGCTTTGGGTGCTGAGCTCTTATGGCCCTCCTAAAAAAATGAGAAGTGTTTCTGCCAAATACGCTTTAATTGAACAGCAGCAACCTGGTAATGTCAAAGAAGTTGAAAAATTAAAAAGAACAGAATTACTCGAGAATTCTTATGCTGGTATCTTGGGAAAATCTATCGAACCTGTCATCAGGCCTTTAGGATACGATTGGAAAATTGGGATTGCCTTAATAACATCCTTTGCAGCACGTGAAGTGTTTGTAGGTACCATGGCTACATTGTATAGTGTTGGGGGAGACCATGATGGTGATAATGCCACACTTCGGCAAAAGATGGATGCGGCAGTGCGTGAAGATGGTACAAAGGTTTATACTTTGGGGACAGGTTTATCCTTGCTTGTTTTTTATGCCCTGGCGATGCAATGTATGAGCACACTGGCAGTTGTAAAACGTGAAACCCGCAGCTGGAAATGGCCTGCAATACAACTTGTGTATATGACAGGGTTAGCCTATATAATGAGTTTTATCGCGTTTACTATATTCAAGTGATTTACCATCGTACCGCATTATAAATCCCGCTTTTTACCTGGGGATAAATTTTCTTGTACAATTCATTTAATACATCGTCTCTGTCTGGAACAATAAAATTTGTATTACTTAGCATAGCAAAGTCATTTCCTGTTATTGCTCTTCTATCTCCCGTGAACGTTGCGTATTCCTGCTGCCAGTTAAATTGAGCTGAATATCTTTTTGTATTTATAACATTTCGGGTAGCCGCATCTGTTATACGACTCTCCAAATCCCCCGATGCAGTAAAATATTTTTTAGTAATAAATAGCGTAGCAGAAACTGTTTCATAATTGATATGACCAGATGTATCACGTCCCTTTTCTATTTGCCTGCTTACATTTCTGGAATATTTTGAAGTATAAGGTCTCGGAACGTCAAAGTTAATCCACGTTAAGTCAACAAAGAGGTCAGGATTTATGTTTGTTCGCCGTCCTTCCTGGTCGGTATAAAAGCGTGCAGGAGCATTTTTTGTGTAACTTCCTCCAAGGTCTCTTACAAGATTGCGTTGCAAATAATCGTTATTGAAGCTATTACCAAACCTGTTCAATCCAAGGCTACCATAAAAAGATGAATTATCAGTAACAGGATTTACCACAACATTAAGCACACCAGCCGGGTAAGATTTATCCATTAATTTTCGGGCATCTTTAAATGCCGGGACGTATTCGGTTGCCTTTTTAAAGGAGTAATATGCATTATGTGCGGCATCTTTGTCGCTGGCTTTTAAATATTCAACGCCCAGGTCGTAATAATCCGACGCAGCCTTCTCTTTTGCAACCTCTAATTCTGCATCGTAAGAAGGAACTTTTAGAAAATTTGATGCAGCATCAGACGTTTTTATAACCTGTGAGAGGTGCTGTAGTGTAAGATACTCTTTAATGATCTTGTCCCACTTATCCACATTAGTAGTCGTAGTATAAACCTCTATATTGTCGAGATGAACTTGTGCAGCATCCTTATATAAATCTGTGAGGGCCGACCCAAGTGAAGTATCCGCAGGATTTTTATCAAATTTTTTTATAGCGTTTAATAATGCCTTATCCTCAGCAGTTGCGTTAAAAGAATTTTTGATTGTGCTGCAGGAGCTAAACCAAAAAACCAGTGTCAGTATATAAAAACATTTATTCATTGCTAAGTGGGTTAAACTCACACAATAAACATAATAATAAAAGTTTAATACTTAGTTAGAGACTTAAAAAAAATCCTAGATAGATGATTTAAAACACTGGAAGAAAGAAATTTGAACCACCCATCACGATAAATTGCCTTTGATACATTTTTTTAAAAATTATTATTGTCACCCAATATTCCTAAGATCCCTATTCCTACTGCATTTGGACGTTATTTTGGAGATATAGTATAAATGCTACCTTTAAAAAGCAGGTATTATGTATTGCATAGTATTGTAAAAGTTGTTATCTTTGTATTCAAGACGGAAAATCTTACAACTTCTAAGACATAAAATTTTTAAAATGAATATTGATAACACTGCAAGCCAAATGCGAAAGGGAGTTTTGGAATTTTGCATTTTATCTATAATAAAGTTAGGCGAAGCCTATCCAAGTGATATTATAGATAAAATGAAGGCGGCCAATCTTAATATTTTGGAAGGAACTCTTTACCCGCTTCTTACCCGACTTAAAAATGCAGAATTTCTAACGTATAGGTGGGTTGAAAGTAACAGCGGCCCCCCAAGAAAATATTTTTCACTCACTGAAAAGGGCGCAGAGTTTTATAACGAGCTTGAATCTACGTGGATGGAACTTGCAAATGCGGTAGATGAAATTACAGGCAAAAAAATTTAACCCTAACAACTTCAACAAATATTAAAATAGAATCGACATGAAAAAAGTAATTAATATAAATTTCCAGGGTGCCGTAGTTCCCATTGAGGAAACATCTTATGAGTTGCTGAAACAATATATAGAAAGCCTGCGTCATTATTTTGCAAATGAAGAAGGTCGCGATGAAATTATCAATGATATTGAAAGTCGCATTAGTGAATTGTTCCAGGAGCGTTTGAAAAAAGGATCTACCTGTATTTCTGATGATGATGTAAACAGCATTATTAAGAATATGGGAAGGCCCCAGGATTTAGAAGAGGCTGAAAACGGAGAGCAATTTAATTCTGCTGCAAATACTAAAGATGAATTCAAAGAAAAAAGGGAAAGCAATCACCAGGATAATTGGAACTGGAAAGGAAAAAGATTGTACCGGGACGAAAATCATAAGATATTGGGTGGAGTGTGCAGTGGTATCGCGGCTTATTTTGGCATTGACCCTGTAATAGTAAGAGTATTGTTTATTGTTTCGGGAATTGGTTTCTTACTTTACCTGCTTCTCTGGATTTTTGTTCCTGGCAGCAATATGCTGGTCAACGGTGTTCGTAAAAGGCTCTATCGCAATCCTGACGGAAAAATTATTGGAGGTGTATGTAGTGGCATCGGCAGTTATTTCAATTTTAATCCATGGCTTCCTAGAATAATATTTTTGATTCCTTTTATTTCTTTCTTTTTCAGATGGGGGCACATTGGTCCGCTAACGTTTCCAAATTTTATTACCTTTTCCTTTAGCCCTGGCACCTTTATTATTTATATAATTCTATGGCTGGTAATTCCGGAGGCACATACAACCTCTGAGAAACTGGAAATGAAGGGAGAAAAAGTAGATCTTAATTCTATTAAAAATTCCGTTGTAGAAGAAATGAAAGGCGTAAAAGAGAGAGTTGGAAAGTTAGGCAAAGAGGCCGGCAGCCTTGCTAAAGAAAAAGGAGGAGAAATGGGGCAGGAAATGAAATTTGCAGCAAAACGAACCAGCGGCGTTCTTGGAAATATAATTGTTACGCTGTTTAAAGTCTTTGCTTATTTTGTCCTGGGTTGTATCGCATTGGCGCTTATTGTTGCTTTATTTTCTCTCGCTGTTGTTTCGATTGGCCTGTTTCCATTAAAAGAGTTTGTACTTACTGATGGATGGCAAAGTGCACTGGCGTGGGGAACTCTTATCTTCTTCATTGGAGTTCCGGTTATAGGTGTTATTACTTTCATAATAAGGAGAATCGCCAGGATAAAAAGCAATAATCGAATGATGCGCTATTCGTTTATTGGTTTATGGCTCCTCGGAATTGTTTGCTTTGGTTCCCTTATTGCCTCAGTAAGTAGTGATTTTAGAAGAACAAGTTCGCCAAATGAAGAAAAGGTTTTCCTGGCAAATCCGGGTGTTCAAAGCCTTGAAGTAAGTTCTCTTAATAATAACAGGTACTATAGAAATAATAGATGGTTCAGGTTTGAGCCCTTCGCAAATTTTGACGATGACACCGTCTTTATAGGAAATGTGAGGATAAAAATTGAAAAATCATTGAATGATAATTTCCAGATTGGCTTGATAAAAATGTGTAATGGTGATACAAGGAGACATGCAGATACCCTTGCTGCCCTTATCAATTTCAATATTTCACAAAACGATTCTTTACTCCTTGCCGACAGGGCGATCTCTATTAATACTACGGACAAATTTCGTAATCAAAGCGTAGAGATGATAATTTATGTGCCGGTTGGCCATCGCATTAAAGTCAATAAAAATATGGCGTACAACCGCGTATGGATAAATGGTCCTTGGCGCCACGATGACTGGTATAATTGGGATGACGAAGATTTTAATTTTAAATACGGCGTGGAATACATCATGAAGGAAAACGGGTTATACACTTTAGATGGAATTAAGGCAGGAAAAGAAGATGACTGGAATTCAAATGATGAGGACTATAATTCCGGAAGCTCTGACTCAAATCAGCAAATTTACAGGTACAATCGTAACAAGCTGGATTCACTCAGGGATGATAAAGAGAGGCAGATTCAAAAAATGCAGCAAACGGTAGACTCATTAAAACACATGAAAGAGCAGCAGATAATTAAGGAAAAAGACTCTTTGCGAAATGTTAAAGAAAAGGTGGAGCAAAAAATCGAGAAACTTGATGAACAAAGAGCCATTTCAGCCAAGGCATATCTCCGGCCGGCAAGCGAATCCTACAATTTTATTATGCATATATAAGGCAAAGGTGTTTTTTAAAGGTTGAAGTTGAATAGAAAGGCTTCATGCTTATGCATGGGGCCTTGTTTTTATGATTCTTTTCTTCTGTAATAAATGGAGCAGGTATAAATTATCTTAAAATATCATTAACCTGAATTTCGCCTAAATTTGCAACTCTTAAAAACATTTATGAAAAGCACTCCCTTCACTCAAAAACATATTGATCTTGGGGCAAAGATGGCGGAATTCGCCGGCTATAATATGCCTATAAGTTATACAGGTATCAATGATGAACATGCAAGCGTTAGAAACAATGCCGGTGTTTTTGATGTAAGCCATATGGGAGAATTTATTCTAAAGGGCGATAAAGCTCTTAATTTAATTCAAAGCATCACCAGTAACAATGCCGCAAAACTAATTTCGGGCAAAGCACAATATAGTTGCCTCACAAATGAAAATGGGGGTATTGTTGATGATTTGATTGTTTATTGTATTGAAGAGAATAAAGTGTATATGCTCGTTGTAAATGCGGCCAATATTGAAAAAGACTGGAACTGGATAAAGGCCCATAACAAGGAAGATGTCGAAATGCATAATATTTCTGATCGTACCTGCCTGCTAGCAATTCAAGGGCCTAACGCAACAAAAATATTACAACCCCTTACTGACATTGATATAATGAATCTGAAGTATTACACCTTCGTAAAGGGAAAGGTTGCCGGTATTGACAATGTTTTAATTAGCGCAACAGGTTATACAGGTGCGGGAGGGATAGAGATTTATTTTGAAACTAAAGATAATGCGGCAGAAATAATCTGGAACAAAATCTTTGAAGAAGGAAAATCCGCAGGCCTAAAACCTATTGGCCTGGCGGCAAGAGATACATTGAGGCTTGAGATGGGCTATTGTCTGTATGGGAATGATATTGATGACACAACAACGCCCCTGGAAGCTGGCCTGGGCTGGATTACAAAGTTTACAAAAGATTTTATCGGAAGGGATATCCTGGAACGGCAAAAAAGTGAGGGAATAGAAAGAAAACTTGTTGGTTTTCAAATGATTGAAAAAGGTATACCGCGCCATGATTATGAGATAAAGGATAATGAAGGTAACACGATTGGTCGCGTTACAAGTGGAACTCAATCACCTTCACTAAACAAACCGATAGCTTTGGGTTATGTTCAATCTGCATATTCAAAAATCGATAGCCAGGTTTATATTAAAGTACGGGACAAACTCCTGGTAGCTAAAGTGGTTAAGATGCCTTTTGAATAAAAATTCCGGAATCAAAATTTACCCCAGACCAACACATGAAATTAGTCAAAAACAGTGCTCCTACCATTTCAACGTCGTTCTCTCCTGCTTTATTGCATTTATACGATGTAAGTAGCAGCATTGTGGTCATCATAGATGTATTGCGTGCCACCTCTACAATCGCAAATGCACTTTATAATGGTGCTAAAAGTATAATACCGGTGGACAGCGTTGCGGAATGCATAAAGCTTGATAAGCAAATGGATGTTATCACCGCCGGCGAAAGGGATGGTAGAATAGCAGACGGCCTAAAATATGGAAACACACCACTACAATATATCCCGGAATTTATTAAGGGTAAAACACTGGTACTGACTACTACAAATGGAACAAGGCTTTTGCATATGGCCTTGGCAGAGGGTGCATTGGGAATAATTACAGGTTCATTTTGCAACCTTTCAGCTGTGTGTGACTATTTGGTGAAGGAGAATAGGAATGTAATTCTGGCTTGTGCAGCCTGGAAAGACCGCGTTAATATTGAAGATACATTATTTGCCGGGGCAGTAGCAAGTCGTATAAAGGATAATTTTCGACAAAATTGCGATGGTACCCAAATTGCAGAAACACTGTATCACCAGGCAAAAGATGATCTTTTCGAATTTATGAAAGAACACAATGCTTCGCATTATCAAAGATTAATGGACTATGGGCTTGAAGAAGATATACGTTTTTGCCTTACTACAGATAATGCAAATATCCTCGTGCGATACGAATCCGGAAGGTTGATAGCGGGTTCTTAAGTGATTTGCAGAACTAAATGTAAAAATATCGCTATCATAAAAAACTCCTGGCTTAAAGTTTTCACCCACACATATTTTTTATTTACTTTTGCAAATTGTCCTTTTTTAACTCTTGTTGTAAGCAAATTACCCTTCTAAAAAACGAAACAATACATTTTTGGCCCTACCGCATCTAATCAAATATGTCTATAATTCCGGAACTGATGAAGTAATTCGCAGAGGAAAAAAAATCCATTCTTTCGGGTATGTCGAATTGGTTGAGCACGAAGATTTGGCTCATTCAGTAACCTTTCGGGTTAAAGACGATAGCTATTCAACTTTTTATAAAGTTCACGTTCAAAAATATGACGATCCTAAAACCCTTTTAATCAGGTGTACCTGTCCCTATAATTTGGGCGATATATGCCGCCATGAAGCAGCTGCGCTATTTCAACTGCAAGATCTCATTGATAAAAATTTATTTACGGAAAATGCCCCCATGGTTTATAACCAGAAGCATACGGTAATTAAGATGAAGTTTATAGATCTTAAGATCATCAGGATGCTGGCAGGTCCCGAGAATTATAATGACGCCGAGGAAATATTGAGGATTAATAAGGCCAGTATCGTTTATGCCGGTAATGAAAAAGTGGAAGCTTTACTCGATTTAGAAGCAGGAAAATTCAGGTTAATACTGCAAAAAAACGAAGAAAGAAATTTTGACACCTCCTGCTCCTGTGATGAAACCGGGCACTCTTTGTGCAAACACAAGACAGCTTTATTTCTGCAATTGTTGAATGCGTATGGCCCTCATTATTTCGATTCGATAAGAAATTGGGATAAAGAAAAAAACAAACTGCTTGAACTATATGGTTACAGTTTGAATGAAGAATTGGATGGTAAATTTGAATTTATTTATAAAGAGGGCAAGCCTTTTTTAAAAGTACTTGATCCATCAATAAAGAGAGTAACACCCGCCATTATAACTGGGAATAATTTTACTTCAAGCAGGAAACCTGAAGAAGTTGCAGATACAGTAATAGCTCTTAAGCATAAGAGAGTAGGAATTGTTTTCAACGCAAATGAAAAGGATTTTCCTTTCTTTTCAATTGATGTGGTGCAAGGAGAATTTGACGATGAGGACGAGAAATTTATAGGTAATGTTGAAAAGCTAGATCTTAGTAAGTATATAAATACAGATATGTTTCCGGATGAGGGTAAACTGCTTATCCAGCAAGCCAGGAAAGTTCAGAAAGTAGAAATTAATAAATATTTAAATCGCAATTCACCGTTCAGTGGATTTTGGGAAAATATAATTCATCATGAAAATGAGGAACTTCCGGAAGAAACTAAATTGTTAATGTCGGAATTTCTTCATCCCAAATTGAAGAAAATATTTTCAAAAACAAATGTCATTTTATACCTGGCGCCGGGAAAAAAATTTAATTCTGAAAATCTACAGCGGTATTTTACATCCGAAGATATTCCAGCCCCGCAGTTCAAAATATCAAATGACGGGCATACATACATAATGGAAAGTTTAGTTCTTCTTGATAATGAACTATTGAAAGTTTCTGATAATCTCTGGAATAGCAGCATATTGTATTTATACGATGAAACATTTTTTATATGGGAGAAGCCAGAAGTTGCGCTGATTGCCGAAAAATTTTCCAAAACATTGCGCATTCCAGCAGATAAATGGCCAGCTTTCTTAAAAGAAGTTGTAATGCCCCTCACCCTCGACTATACTGTATCATTTGATAAAACCTTAATAAAGGAAATAAAAGGAGGTGAGCCGGAGATAAAAATTGTGCTAGTTGAAAAAGGAGATTGTCTTTTATTCCAGCCGGTTTTTAGTTATAAGGGATTTGATGTAAAAGCAGGTGATAAAGATACCGTGATCGTCGCTGCCGAAGATAAGGTGTTAATTGTTTACCGAAATAAAGAAACAGAACAAAATTTCATTGATAAACTTGGTGCTCTGCACTCGCAATTTATTATACAAAAGCAAAATAACAGCCTTGTGTTGAAGGGTATTGACGTGCTAAAAAATAACTGGTTTTTTTTATTTGTTGATGCCATGAAGGAAATGAAAGTTCCTGTATACGGTTTCGATGCCTTAAAAAACTTTCGGTTTAATACTGCAAAACCTTCCACCCAGATTCATTTAAGCAGCGGACTGGATTGGTTTGACGCAAAAGTTGAGCTTTCCTTCGGCGAGCAGAGGATTGGCATTTCTGAAATTAAGAAGGCGCTGGCAAATAAACAGTCATTTGTACAATTAAATGACGGTTCACTTGGAATTCTTCCGGATGAATGGATAAATAAATATTCCCTCCTTTTTAAAGTTGGTGAAGGAAAGAATAATAAGCTGCGCCTCTCGAAGTTTCATTTGAGCGTTATAGATGATCTATATGAAAAAAGAGATGAGACAGAACTTTCTTTTGAACTGGATGAAAAGTATGAAAAGCTAAGAAATTTCAAAAGTATTCCGGAGATCGATACACCGCTGGAATTAGAGAGCAGGTTAAGACCCTATCAAACTTCGGGATATCATTGGCTTAATTATTTGAACACGGTAGGCTGGGGAGGAATCCTGGCAGATGATATGGGATTGGGGAAAACAGTACAGGCGTTAAGTATGTTAAGCCATTATGCGAAGCAGGAAGGAAGTTTGAGGGCTTTGGTAGTGTGCCCAACAACACTCATTTATAACTGGGAAAATGAAATAAAAAAATTTACTCCTTCACTTACCTGGTGCATACATCATGGTAGTATTCGGACGAGAAGCACTGCTGATTTTGAAAAAAGTAATATTATCATAACAACCTATGGAACTTTAAGAAGCGATATTCAATTATTAATGAAAGTAATGTTTGATTATGTCATACTTGATGAGTCGCAGGCAATAAAAAATCCCTCTTCAAAAGTTACAAAAGCTGCCTGCCTGCTTACCGCTAAGAATAGGTTGTGCATGAGTGGCACTCCTTTACAAAACAATACGTTTGATATTTATGCGCAAATGAATTTTTTGAATCCGGGCTTATTAGGCTCGGTAGAATTTTTTAGAAATGAATTTTCTACGCCTATTGATAAATTTGGCGAACAGGAACAAAAAGATCATTTGCGTAAGCTTTTGTATCCATTTATTCTTAGGCGAACCAAAGAGCAGGTCGCTAAAGATCTACCGGAAAAGACAGAAACCATTCTCTTTTGTGAAATGGAAGAAGAACAGAGGAATGTCTACGAATCCTATCGCAATGTTTACCGTGATAAAATAATGGGAGTTATTGAAGGACAAGGAATCGACAGGTCACAGCTGACTATTTTGCAAGGTCTCATGAAACTGAGACAAATATGTGATAGCCCGGCGATTTTAAATGAGGAAGAGAGATATCCCAATCATTCTATAAAACTTGATGAACTTACGAGGGAAATAACGGAAAATATTGGCGAACACAAAGCCCTTATCTTTTCGCAGTTTCTGGGAATGCTGGCGTTAATAAAGGAAAAGCTTAAAGATAACAATATTGAGTTTGATTACTTTGACGGCAGTACCCCTCCGCATGAGAGAGAAAGGGCAATTCAAAATTTCCAGGGAAATGAAAATTGCCGCGTATTTCTCATATCTCTGAAAGCAGGCGGTGTGGGTCTTAACCTAACCGCTGCAGATTATGTTTATATTGTTGACCCATGGTGGAATCCTGCGGTGGAACAACAGGCAATAGATCGTACGCATCGTATAGGACAAACCAAAAATATTTTTGCGTACAGAATGATATGCAAAGACACGATTGAGGATAAAATCTTAAAACTTCAGGAACGCAAACGTGTCCTTGCTAAAGAATTAATTACCGATGATCAGACTTTTGTTAAAAGTCTCAGTAAGGAGGATGTGGAGTATCTTTTCAGCTAAATTTAAGAACTAATAAAATCTTTCAACCTTTGAAATTCTTTTTTGTTGCCTGACTCAAAAAGAGCAATGAAATTTTTTGAAAGACTGCTGAAGAAGATTGTGAGTCCTGTTTTTTTTTGGTAAACCTGATTTTTCATAAACATTGATTAAAGGGGGTTTATAATTATTGTTTTGGTACTTTAAAGTAACGTCAGAGATTATAATTCTGCAATAGAACAACCCCTCATTTTATTTACCGTATTTTCCGCAATTACCAGGTTCCTTGCTCTGAATGACCTCGCCCCCGGCCTTTTGTATAATGCTTTATGTTATAAAATCCTGGATTTTGGGTCAATTTATCAAAAAAGGTTCTTGCGAGGTTTCTAAATAAATTAACGGGAGTAATAATGGTTTTGATATTCATAAAATAGGTATTAGAAAATCATAACGCGATATATTTAAAAATTATTGTTTAAATAAGTCAGCGGGATTTCAATTAGTAAGATGATCCCAGGCGGGTGATAGAATAAAAGAAGCAACTTGAATGTATATCAAATTGCTTTAAATAGTTGCGGATCGAGGTTCTATTCCGATTTTTCTAACTTTTTTTCAAGGGTTAGATTTCCTGTTGCGTCAGATTGAATATTTAGCCAATATTTGTCATCTTCAAGAACTATATGATACGTCACCCTTTCACTATTTGAAACCTCGGTAATTCCGAAGATCTTTTTGCCGGGGTATTTTGCGCTCACTTTAGCCCTGATTGCGGGAGAAAGATCCTGCTGGCTATAGTATCTTGTGGTGCTTAAAACAACTCCTTCAGGACTGTAATCGATCCTGCATGAAGTGTTATCAGGATTTGTAAAATACACTTCATAATAATTATCAAAAGTGTACCAGGTTGGCTGCTTAACTTCCGGGAAAGCGTCATGGAAAACTTTTAAAACTTTTTCTGTTACAATCGAGGTGGGAGTTGCAAAAGCTGATGTTGCTGAAATGAATGCTACAAGGCATACAAAAATAATTTTTTTCATAAATTTTTATTTTAATTGGTTAAGGAATTAGTATAAAGCTAAGCTTGTTTCAAGCTCCTTACTACCGAATTCGTATTGACGGTAATGCAGTGTGGGAGCGGCTTTAGTTAATAATAAGTTAACGGCAAGTTGAAGCATTGGAATAATAAACTCAAGTAATGTTTTTTACTAGTGAAACCTTATTTATAACACCCTAAAAACAAAAAATGAATTGTTATAACCGAAATAATTTTGGATAAATGGCAGTTGATAAGAATAAGAACAGGAAACTTTTTTACGTGCAATAATAATTATGCATTTACTTGTTAAGGTAATTTTTTGTGCATTAAAAACCTTGAAGGTTTCTGTAACTTCGTCGTTATGCAGGAATATTTACTGGATCTAAATGAACCACAGCGGGAAGCTGTTCTACATCGTGATGGGCCAATTATGATTGTGGCTGGAGCAGGAAGCGGAAAAACAAAAGTTCTTACCACCAGGATTGCTCATTTATTAGCCACGGGAGTGGATCCGTTTAATATACTTGCACTCACATTTACCAATAAGGCTGCGGCAGAAATGAAAGAACGGGTAGAAAAAATACTTGGTAATAATGAGGCCAGGAATATTTACATAGGAACATTCCATTCGGTTTTCGCAAGAATTTTAAGGGCAGAAGCCGATAAACTCGGGTATCCCAGAAACTTTACAATTTATGATACTGATGACGCCAGGAGCGTTGTGAAAACAGTGGTAAATGAATTGAATCTTGATGATAAACATTATAAACCCAGTACAGTTTATAACAGAATTTCTTCAGCAAAAAACGCCTTAATAACGCCGGAAGAATACATCAGTGATTATGGTTTGCAACAGGAGGACATGCGTTCAAACAGGCCAATGCTTGGCCAGGTATATGATGCCTATTGTAAGCGCTGCTTTAAAAACGGTGCTATGGATTTTGATGATTTACTTTTGAAATTTTATTTATTGTTAAGCATCCACCCGGAAAGCCTCAGTAAGTATCAGCGCAAATTCAGGTATATAATGATTGATGAATACCAGGATACAAATACCGCCCAATACCAGATTATTAAATTAATGGGTGCTATGCATGAAAATGTTGCCATAGTAGGCGACGACGCTCAAAGTATTTACAGTTTCAGGGGGGCTACAATTGAAAATATTTTACAATTTCAAAAAGACTATGACGACGTTAAGATTGTAATGCTTGAACAAAACTACAGGAGTTCACAAAGTATTCTTCATGTTGCAAATAGTGTAATTGCAAATAATAAAGGACAGCTGCCTAAAAAATTATGGACCAGTAATGATGAGGGAGAGAAGATAAAGTTAGTTCGTACCGCAACGGATAATGATGAGGGTAAATACATTGCAGATGCCATACAAGAGCAAAAACTACGGAATCATTATCGTAACAACGATTTTGCAATTCTCTACCGGACTAATGCCCAGAGCAGGAGCTTTGAAGAAAGCCTGCGTCGTATGAACATCGCCTACAGGATTTACGGAGGAATAAGTTTTTATCAAAGAAAGGAAATCAAAGATTTTATATGCTACTTAAGAGTTATTGTAAATCCGGGCGATGAAGAAGCCTTAAAAAGAATTATAAATTTTCCGGCAAGAGGGATTGGAAAAACGAGTATTGAAAAAGCCATTCTTTTTGCCAATCAAAATAATATTTCGATGTGGCAGGTGCTTGAGCGGGCTTCGGAATTTGATTACCGGGCTTCCACCCTTGAGATTATTGGCAACTTTGTAATAATGATAAAGATGTTTCAAAGTGAAATGCAGAAAAAAAATGCATATGATCTTGCTATTCTCGTTGGGAAAAATACCGGCATTGTGAAGGAGCTATTCAATGATAAAACTACCGAAGGGCTTGCACGCTATGAGAATATCCAGGAACTACTAAATTCTATAAAAGAATTTACTGAAACTCCCACAGAAGATGGAGAATTGCTTGACAAGAGCCTGGGCAGCTACTTGCAGCAAATAACACTTTTAACCGATGCAGATGAAGATAAGGGCCAGAGCGATGTAGTAAAGCTTATGACGATACATGCGGCCAAAGGCCTGGAATTTTCCGTTGTTTTTGTTGGTGGCCTTGAAGAAACTTTATTTCCCAATTCAATGTCGATTAATACCAGGGAAGAACTCGAAGAGGAACGAAGGTTATTCTATGTAGCGGTAACCCGTGCCAAGCAAAAGCTGTGGTTAACATATGCAAATTCGCGTTATCGCTTTGGAAATCTCACTCAAAATGAACCGAGCAGGTTTATCGATGAACTGCCCGAAGAACGTCTTGACCGGTCATTTGCGGGTGGGAATATGCGAAACAATCAAACAAATCTTTGGAATCCTTTTGATAAAGCAAAAAATTATTTTTCAAAGCCACAGATAAATGGAAGGACGGGTGCTGCTGAAAAACCGGCCTATCTGTCAACTCCGGCTATTAAAATAAAAGAACATATTCCTACAGCTGGTTTTGCTCCTAGTGATACTAGGGATTTAAAGGAAGGCCAAAAGATTGAGCATCAAAAATTTGGTTTTGGAGAAGTCGTAAAACTGGAAGGCGCTGCCCACAATCCAATAGCAACTGTAAGATTTGAGCATAATGGTGAAAAGAAGATTATGTTGAATTATGCCAAATTGCGTATTGTTGAATAAAATTATATAATAACACTTTCGAAAAACGAAAAAAGCTGGGGGAAAGGCAATGCTTAACAGATCTGTATCGTTGTTGAGCATAATTCTTGTTAACTTTGTTAACTCAATTTTTTTATTATGATTAAAACAGGCAACCCGGTAATAAGTATATATACTGAAATGACACCCAACCCGGAAACAATGAAGTTTGTTGCGAATAAATTGTTATACCCGGGCAAAAGTATAGATTTCCAGGAAGAAGGGAGTGCAGCAGCATCACCACTTGCAATGGAATTATTCAGCTTCCCCTTTATTAAATCTGTATTTATAGCAAGCAATTTTGTCACACTTACAAAAACTAATGAAACCGAAGATTGGCAGGATGTTATTCCATCAGTAAAACAATTCTTAAAAGAATATCTTGAAGAAGGTAAACCTGTAATTAATGAAGAAGAGCTTGCAGCAAGAAAAACAGAAAGTTCTAATACAGTAAGTGCAGATGATGGGGATGTGGTAAAACGTATTAAAGAACTGTTGGAAAATTATGTAAAACCAGCCGTTGAAATGGATGGAGGGGCAATACAATTTAAGAGCTACGAAGACGGAAAAGTAAATTTGATGTTACAGGGAAGTTGCAGTGGTTGTCCTTCATCAATGATTACTTTAAAAGCAGGCATTGAAGGCATGATGAAGCGTATGATACCTGAAGTAAAAGAAGTGGTGGCAGAAGCAGACTAAATAAATAATTTCAAAAAAGTAGTTCGGGCACCTTAACAGGTGCCGTTTTTATTTTAATCTAAACTATTTTTGATACTCAACTTTTTCTTTGAGTCTTTCAGAAATTTATTACCAGTTTATTTTGGATATGCAGCATACCACACTGTTGGAATATATTGCTGTATTTTTTGGAATTGCAAGCGTATGGTATAGTCGTAAAGAGAATATTCTCGTGTATCCCGTGGGGTTAGTTAATACAATAACCTATGTTTATATTAGCATTAAGGGAAGCTTGTTTGGCGAAGCATCAGTTAATTTGTACTATACCATTATGAGTGTTTATGGATGGATACTTTGGACAAAAAAAAATGAGCAACAGGAGCACATCGTGCTTATTACATGGTCCGATAAAAAGGAGTGGTTGCAGGAATTCTTTTTTTTTGCCGCCTTTTACATGGCAATTTTTTTTTCGCTCACATATCTTAAAAAAGATTTTGCACCAGGCGCTATTCCCTGGGCCGATGCCTTTGCAAGTGCTACAGCCTTCACCGCAATGTGGCTGATGGCCCGTAAAAAAGTAGAAAGCTGGTATTGGTGGATAGCAACCAACATCGCATCTATTCCTTTATATTTTGTAAAACATTATGTTTTTACAAGTGTGTATTATTTCATTTTACTCATTATGGCATTTTCCGGGTTATACGAATGGATAAAAAGAGCGAACAGGCGCTCTTGTGAAAAAGAAGAAATCCCCGAATGGAAACAATAAAAAAAATCGTAATCATTGGTCCGGAGTCAACAGGGAAAAGCACTCTAAGCAGTCAGCTTGCCGACCATTATCATACTGTTTGGGTTCCTGAGTATGCAAGAGAATACCTTGAAAAAAATGGAACGAATTATACCTATGATGATTTACTAACTATCGCTAAAGGGCAAATTGATTTGGAAGAAGAAGGTATCAGGTATCAGGTATCAGGTATCTGGAAAGAACCTGCATCGAAAAACATCGGCCATCGGACATCGGACATCATACATCTTGCCACCCCTCTCTTTATTGACACAGATATGTACGTGATGAAAGTTTGGTGCGAATATGTTTTTGATAAATGCCACAATTGGATATTGAATCGTATTGTTGAAAGAAAATATGATGGCTATTTGCTGTGCAATACGGATTTACCCTGGGTCGCAGATAATTTGCGGGAATATCCTGATGCTGAAACAAGAAATAAATTATATCATTTCTATAAGGATATTTTAGTCAATCAAAATGTCCCCTGGATTGACATAAGCGGAAACTATAAAGAGCGATTGGAAAAAGCAATAACTTTTACAGAAAAAGTATTGGCGGTTTGAAATTCATTTCAACAATAACTGGATGTCCGGATCTTTTTCAAGATTATTCATTTGCCTTAATATCCATGGATACCGCGAAGCTACATGAACTGATAATGGATGTATTGTAAAGCCTTTAGGATTGGGCAGGCAGGCGGCAATTAGGGCAGCCTCCTTCCTGGATAAATTTTTAGCAGATTTATGGAAGTAATGTTCCGCTGCTGCTTCGACACCGAAAATCCCTTTTCCGGTTTCAGCCACGTTCAAATACATTTCGAGAATTCGTTTTTTGCTCCATATATTTTCAATCATAAAAGTAAAATATACTTCAAGGCCTTTGCGAAAATACCCACCATGTTGCCATAGAAAAACATTTTTTGCTACCTGTTGGCTTATAGTGCTTGCTCCACGAAGAGATTTGCTTTTTTGATTATGCTTCATGGCTTTTTGAATATTTTTAAAATCAAAGCCATTGTGGTCTGGAAATAATTGATCCTCTCCGGCGATAACAGCAAGTTTTACATTTGAATTCATTTCTTTCATACCCACATAATTTCGATGGAGGCCATTGCCACGAATTAGGCTGCCGATTTGAGTAACAGTAATCGGAGGATTTATCCATTTGCAAAAAAGAATATACAACAAAGAGAAAAGGAAGCCATACAAAAAAAATTTTACAATGAGCCTTACTATTCTTACAGGAAGATTCCTCTTTTTTACTTTTGTTTTAGTTGCCAAAACATTTTTTTATTTCACATTAATGTATTCAAGAGAATACTTTTTTCCCAGCGCCATTTTTTTATTACCCGATTTCAAAATGAGATAGCCGATACCACCAAGAATCGCGGCACCGCCAATAAGATATGGACTCGCATAATATCTTGTATTAGGTTTGGTAAAAAGCCATGTTCCCAGGCCAACAGTTGTTAAAAGAAGGCCTCCACCAAAAAGAGCCCCACCGGAACCGCTCCAATTGAATTTATTGGATTTAATTTCCCCCAGGGCGATTATTTCTTTATAATTAATTGCGAAGCGATAAATGCCCACGGTATCCAGCACGTATACACCAAGGTTGGTTGGCATCTGCCTTACATCATATTGAATAAGAAATAAAGAATCATGGTTAATGGAAGTAATAATCGCACTGAAATATCTTGCGGATGTACTGAAGTTAATTTCGTTTCCCGGGAAAAAAGTATGCAACGTGCGGTTATTTTTTTTCAGGATAAGTATATCAGAAGGTTGCGCAGTGCAGGAAACCGCACAAAAAACAGCTATAGAAAAAAATAACGCCGGCTTCATGGGTTTCCATGTTTTTTTACAAATAACAAAACGCCGGCAAACAATACAGTACCAAATATAACCAGGATTAAGCCGGAGACTTTATTAATAACCCTTATGTTTTTGATAGTAAGTTTGGACCTTAATTTTCCTGCAAGTGTAACCTTTGCTATATCTGCCGACATATTAATAAGAAGTGTTGTGGTAAAAATAATAATGCGTTCTTTTATTGTGTGGGTTATAGCTATCGCGGTAGCTGCTGTGAGCCAAAAAGCTATTACTGCCGGGTTAAGGGTGTTTAATAAAAAGCCCTGTAAGGCAATTTTGGCATGGTCACTGGCCTTGAGCGGCGGTAGTGAAATATCTTCAGGATGAAGTGATACTTTTTTGAAAAACATGTAATAAACACCCATACCTATTAAAAAAATACTTCCCGCTATCCCAATAGGCTTTTTGAAATTAAGAAGATGCGTAACAAGTTCAGAAAAGACATTACTAAATAACACGAGAACGAAGTCGCTAATCCAAACGCCTATTATAAAACTAAAACCACCTTCCTTACCATTGTTAATACTTTGTTTGATTATGGTGAAGATAACAGGACCAACAGAAATAACCAGTAACAATCCCATTGCAAAACCCTTAAGCATTGCCTGAATAACATCTTCCATATTAAAAAAGAAGCGTTTAGAAATAAACAAAATTGCAGGGAAATAAAACTACAATTTAAATCGCAACCAGTTGCGTTATATTGATTAAATAATGAAAAAGTTAAACCCTTTCACTTTTTAAAAACTTTTGCCAGTCTTCAAGCATTTTTCCTTTTAATACTCTTGGGAATTTATGCTGGCCGCCAACTTTGCCCTTTGCTTTCATGAAATTCATAAAAGTTTCTTCACTTAATACATCAACGAATACATGCTTAAGCGCATGTTTTCTTTCTACTTCATAATCGTCATTGAGTTCTTTAAGCTTGTCGTCAATCATTATTTTCAGCTTTTCTGAATTTACAATATCGTCGGTAGCGATAAACCAATGATGCGCGAAAAAACTTCCATACGGCACTCCCGCAACTGTAAATTCTCCAATAGAAATATTCAGTTCCTCACTTACAAGTTTTATTGCCTTATTCATATTATCAACACTTAAATGTTCTCCCACAAGGCTCAAAAAATGCTTGGTACGGCCTGTGATTATGATTTCGCTTTTCTCGATATCCACAAATTGAATAGTATCACCAATCAGGTACCGCCATGTACCGGCATTTGTACTTATGAGAATGGCATAATTTTTATTTTCCTCAACTTCATGAATCATTAAAACTTCAGGATTGTCAACCATGTTCCCCTCACTGTCGAAATTTTTATAATCGAACGGAACAAATTCAAAAAAAATATTGTTGTTAATTGCAAGACGCATGCCCTTTGCATCCTGCCTGTTTTGATAAGCGAGAAAACCCTCACTGGCAAGATAGGTTTCAATAAAAGTGATCGGCTTGCCCAATAATTTATTAAATCCTTTTTTATAAGGCTCAAGTGCTACTCCACCGTGAACATAGAAAGCAAGATTGGGCCATATTTCATGAATGTTTTTAAGATTGTATCTCTCTATTACTTTTTCCATGCAAAGTTGCACCCAGGCTGGCACACCTACCAGGAATGCAATGTCCCACTGCGGCGCTTTTTCAACAATCTCGTCCAGTTTTTTTGACCAATCTGTTTCTTTTGCAATTTTCTTCCCAGGTTTATACATCCCCTGGAACCAGAAAGGAATATTTTTGGCCTGGATACCGCTTAAATCACCCGCGTAATAGGTAGCAGATTTTTGCAAATGCGTGCTGCCTCCCAACATCAGCCAGCCCTTACCAACAGATGTCCTGGGAACATTTGTGTAAGTCGCCAGGCTAATAAGCTGTCTTATACTGGTGAGCGTATTAGCCCTTATGAGTTCTTTGGTAATAGGTATATATTTACTGGACGACTCACTGGTGCCACTACTTAATGCAAAAAACTTAATGATGCCAGGCCAGCAAACATCTGGTTTACCATCAAGAGCCCTGTGCCACCATTCATGAAAGATTTTACTATAATTATAAGTAGGCACCATTTGTTGAAACGCCTTGCCGGGATGCTTGTCTAACAGAATTTGATCAAAATGATATTTTTGGCCAAATTCTGTAAAGCGGGATTTTTTTAAAAGTTTTATAAGTACTCTTAATTGTTGACGCTTGGGAGAACTGAAGGGAATGTTCAATGCCCGGGAAAGAGATTTAGGAAATTTTAATTCGATTAATGCCATTCAGTTAGAAAGTTGGGACTTCAACAAATTTAATAAATACTAAATGCAGATGTAGCAATTAATTTACAAATGGTTATAAGCAAGCTTGGTTTAAATAAGGAATTTTAACAATAAATCTTACAATTTACCGGCATATTAGTAAATGCAGCTTTTTCCGTTGAATCCATTTTTTACCGAAATAAACGAAGCAAAAAATTATTCCGCTTAATAAGTGTTAGCTACCACATACTAAACAACCGTAAAATATTTACCAAAATAAACAAATCTTAGCATATCGAAACGCTTTTGTTTTCTTTAAAACTAAAATTTTTACAAAGAACTAAAAATAAAAGGGTGTGTAGTTTTTAATCAGGATTTCCCCTGACATTGTCAGGGGATTTTTTTGTTTATTATCAAATCCTTGCACACGAGATGTATCAAATTTTCTTTCATTTAATTTATTAGAAGAAATTTACATTAATTTTATAATAATTACAGGTAATCTATATTTACATCGGGTTGCCGGTTTTACCTTTTTCCGGATGCCGCTTCTAAAAAAAATTAAATCAGATTTCTTACATGTATAATCACATCTGGAAAAAATATTTACCGATTATTAAAATTTTAATGAAGAAATCAGCCAGTGAGGATCAGGTTCTGGACCTTAATCGTGTTGATTTTGAGCGGGCTGGCACTGGACGTAAAGCTGGGTATAAGTTTACAATTGAATTCACTGATGGAAAGGTTGGAAATGTTATAAGTGGCTCAACTTTAGCAATGCATCTTGCAGCGGTAATAATGGAAGATGATGGTGCCAAAGAAATCATTCGGGATAAAAATTATGAAGTTAGTCTTAATACTAAATTTCAGTTGTCGATAAAAAATATTACACCTGAAGATGCTGGTAAAACTGTAGTTAAAAAAAAGGAAAAGGAAACTTCTGCTGACGGGCAATAATTTTTAGCTACTCGTAATATTTAAAACTCAAAGCTTTCATTAAGTCATATTGTGGATAATTAAGACAACTTACGAAGGTTTAGAAATGGCCTTAAACGTTATACACTGGAAATCTCAAAAAAATGAAACCCAGGTCTAAGAAATATTACCAGAAAAGAAAAGACGATAGTGGCGAAAAAAAAGGCTCCGTAACGGATGCGGGATATAATGAAGAAAATAAAATAACAGTAAAGCAATCTCCTAAAAAAAATCCTGCACCACCAAAATCAACGGAAGATCCTTTAGCAGACACCCTCGCCCGCCAAAGTGAATCTTCAGGAGAGGAGAAGTGAGATTATTAATTTTTGCCGCAATTGCTTTTGGCAAACTTTTCTCCCCGAAATTTTAGAGAGTAATCGTGTGTCCAGCATAACCGTAAAAATTTTTCGAAATATGAAAATTAAATCTTTAGGAAGCGGGGGGTTGGTTGCTTCGTCTCTTGGACTTGGATGCATGGGCATGAGTGAATTTTATGGAGAAGCAAATGATACGGAATCTATAAAAGCGATTCAACGGGCTTATGAACTTGGCATAACTTTTTTTGATACGGCAGATGCGTATGGCCCCTATAAAAATGAGGTACTTGTAGGTAAAGCCATTAGTTCTTTTAGAAATGAAATAACACTTGCAACGAAATTTGGAATCGTAAGAGATCCTGCAAATTCCAATGCCAGGAGCATCAACGGAAGGCCTGAGTATGTAAAAAGTGCATGCGAAGCTAGTTTGAAAAGATTAAATGTTGAAGTGATCGATTTGTATTATTTACACCGGCGTGATACTGATACACCCATCGAGGATACGGTTGGTGCAATGGCAGAACTGGTGGAAGAAGGAAAGGTAAAGGGCATTGGATTGAGTGAAGTAAATCTCGAAACATTATTAAAAGCGCATGAAGTATATCCTATTACCGCCTTACAAACTGAATACAGTTTATGGAGCCGCGAGGCAGAGGAAGAAATAATACCGGCCTGCAAAGAAATGGGAATTGCGTTTGTAGCCTATAGCCCGCTTGGTCGTGGTTTTTTGACTGGACAAATAAAGAAGTTTGAAGACTTTGCGAAAGACGATTATCGCAGAATGTCACCGCGATTCAAGGGAGAAAATTTTCATAAAAATCTTTCCCTTGTAGAAAAAATAGAACTTCTCGCTAAAGAGAAAGGTTGTACTCCATCGCAACTTGCACTTGCATGGGTGCTTGCGCAGGGGGACAATATTTTTCCGATACCTGGTACAAAAAAAATAAAATATGTGGAAGAAAATGCCGCGGCAACAGATATTATTTTAACACCGGAGGAATTAAAAAAAATTAATGATGCATTTCCATTAAATGCTGCTGCAGGTATGCGTTATCCTGAAGCAATGATGAAAATCGTAAATCAATAACTTATTGGCTTGCCTTTTGAATGGGATTATCTAAAAATAGGTATGCCTGAAAGGCCTTCAATTATTATTTTAAAAGAAGCAGTTCTCGGCAGTTTTTTTTTGCATACGCCAGCCAATGCGTTCTCAAAACAAATTTCTTCTTCCATTCTAAAAAATCAAAACTATAGTTGCGTGCTTGTCTTATCAGCGCATTAATCTTGGGACTTTTAAAACAAATTCGGCGGCAGAAAAACATGAACAGGAAATTCAATACTTCAAAAGGCATTGATGCTTTATCAATTCATTGATAAACTGGTGGCTGAAAAAGTATCTCCCTGGTTAATATCTCCGGTTTCATAACCCTTTTTAAACCAGTACATTCTTTGCGCAGAAGTGCCATGTGTAAAGGCATCAGGCATTACTGTGCCTGTAGCTTCTTTCTGGAGCCTGTCGTCACCAATCGCATTTGCTGCATTTAGAGCTTCTTCAATATCCGTAGGGTTAATCACATTTTTCATTTTTTGGTCAAAGTGTGCCCAAACACCGGCATAAAAATCGGCCTGTAATTCCAGGCGAACAGAATATTTATTATACTCGCCCTCACTTACCTGCTGGCGGATTCGATCCATTTTTTGAGTTGTGCCAAGTAAATACTGAATGTGATGACCCACTTCATGGGCTACAACGTAAGCCATTGCAAAATCTCCTGAAGCGTTAAATCGCTGGTTAAGTTCCTGTGCAAAAGAAAGATCAATATAAAGATCCTGATCGGCGGGGCAATAAAAAGGACCTGATGAGGAACTTGCATTTCCACAACCCGAAGTGGTTACATCCCTGAAAAGAACCAGGGTGGGCTTGCTATAGTTCCTTCCCATATCGCCAAAAATTTTTGTCCATACATCTTCCGTATCAGCCAAAACGACTTTTACAAATTTGGCCTCTCTGTCATCAGAAGCTTTTTGTTCAGGAGTCATCTCCTGCTGTTGGGTTTGCTGCTGTTGTAAATCATGTTGCAATTCATTCACATCCCCGCCACCCAGCAGAAATTTTGCCAATATAAAAATAACACCGATTATACCGCCGCCTACTGCAACATGGCCGCCGGTTATACCTCTACGGTCATCAACGTTATCGCTTTCTCTTCGTCCCTGCCATTGCATTTTTTAATATTTAAGGGTTAACATATTAAATTACTACATACCTTATTGAATCTCTTTTTTGTTTAGCATAATCCCACATCCTTTGTAAAGCGTTCCTTTATAATCAACATTCACTTTATATTGATACAGGTAATCACTCATGCCATCATTACAAAATTGAGGAAAAATGGTGATAGTCCATTTTGTAGTATCTGTTTTAATTTTATAAAAAGTGCTGTCTTTAGTTATATGCGGTCTTTCCACAGGTACAATCAATGGTTTTTTCCAGTCGGCCAGTTTAAAAAAAATAAACTTTTCATTATCAATTTCAAGATTCCAGAATGGCTCATTCCCAAGACCGGCAAAATCAATTCCCTCGGAGCGCTTTTTATTCCATAACGGGTTGGTTAAAGCAAGCTTTCTTTTCGTAAGCATATATTTTGATGAATCATTTACCGGAACTCCATTTATACTGATTCCAAAAAGGGTATCCTTTTTTTTCAGTAAGATAAATGAGGTTTTATTATTTTGTAATAGCTCAATCTTGCCATCCTTTCTTTGCCAAACACCCATGCTGGTTTTCGGCGTCGTTTTTCCGCCCCATACTACCTGTTCCTGTTTATAACTTTTGTTATTATTAAAAACAACAGTTTGTTGTACACCCTCGCAGTCTGTGCATGGAAACATCCCCTGGTAGGCACCCGAAGGAAGACTATCGGCAAATGTTGTGGCCAGTGTGGAATCCTTTAAAAAAATTACCGTATCCTGTACTCTATTGGTGTCCCTCACTATCGTTGAATCAGTGGAAACATTTGCATCTTTAACCTCCCCTTCATTACAAGAGAAAAGAAAAACTATAAAAAACAAAAAAGAAAACGAAGTCTTCATCGGCCAAATTTTCATGAAAATAGAATAAAATATCAAAACAATTTTTTGTTTTTTCCGGCTTCGGCGAATAATGGATACTCCTAAAATTAACCCGTCAAATATTTAAAAATCGACTTTAGTACCGGGCTTATTTAGCAAATTGCTAAAGATATTAAAATCTACTTGCTAAAAATATTAGTGTTGATAACTTATATTATCTATCTTTACGCAACTAATAACTTTACAGGATAAATAAATAATATTTTATGGCCACTACAGAAAAAACTACAGAAAAAAATTCCGAGAAATTGAAAGCATTGAAGCTTACGATAGACAAAATTGATAAAGACTTTGGTAAGGGAAGTGTAATGATGATGAATGAACGTTCACAGGAACCACAGGCTGTAATTTCTACAGGTTCAATAGGTCTTGATGTTGCTTTGGGAATTGGCGGATTGCCAAAAGGAAGAGTCGTTGAAATTTATGGTCCGGAATCTTCCGGTAAAACTACACTGGCGATTCACGTGATAGCTGAGGCACAGAAAAAAGGAGGCATGTGTGCCATAATTGATGCGGAGCATGCGTTTGATAGTGTATATGCAAAAAGGCTTGGCGTAGACGTTGACAATCTTCTAATAAGCCAGCCGGACTACGGAGAGCAGGGATTAGAAATTGCCGACAGGCTAATTCTTTCCGGAGCCCTGGATGTGGTGGTAATAGATTCTGTTGCTGCCCTCGTTCCCAAGAGTGAGCTTGAGGGTGAAATGGGAGACAGTAAAATGGGTATGCAGGCGAGGCTTATGAGCCAGGCTTTAAGAAAATTAACAGCAACAATTAGTAAAACAAATTGCTGCTGCATATTTATAAACCAATTACGTGATAAAATAGGTATCGTTTTCGGCAATCCTGAAACAACAACCGGTGGTAATGCCCTCAAGTTTTATTCTTCAGTCCGCCTGGATATTCGTCGTATGGCACAAATCAAAGATGGTGATGAATCAATTGGAAATCGTGTAAAAGTAAAAGTGGTTAAAAATAAAGTCGCACCTCCTTTCAGGATAGCAGAATTTGATATAATTTTTGGGACTGGCATTTCGAAAACCGGTGAAATTATTGATATGGGTGTTGAAATGGGCGTTATCCAAAAAAGTGGCAGCTGGTTTAGCTATGATACCACAAAGCTGGGCCAGGGACGTGATGCGGTTAAACAACTTTTAGTTGACAATCCGGAACTTGCAAAAGAACTCGAAGAGAAAATCAGGGCAAAGATTGCTGAGATGAATGCCGGATAAATTTTGGAATAAATAAACTTGAAAGTCATCCCCGTAAAGGATGACTTTTTTTTGAGTTTGTGTGGAAGTATATTTGCCACTTACCATTAATTGTCATGTCCAATCAGCAACGTCAGTTAGCAGCTATTCTATTCACTGATATTGTCGGTTATACTGCAATGATGCAGCAGAATGAAGAGAATGCGGTTGCAATTGTAAAGCATTATATATCTGTTTTGCAAAAAACAGTATCGGAACACAGAGGAACTGTATTAAATGATTATGGCGATGGAAGCCTTTGTACTTTTTCCAGCGCTACACAGGCGATGAAATGTGCGATAGCAATTCAAACGCAATTACAGGCTGAACCGGTTGTTCCATTGCGTATAGGCCTCCACGTTGGTGAAATATTTTTTGAAGAAGGAAAGGTGTTAGGTGACGGCGTAAATGTTGCCTCACGCATTCAATCATTGGGGCAGGCTAACAGCATACTTTTTTCGAGGGAGATTTGTGATAAGATCAGGAATCAACCTGAATTCAAATCTGTATCGTTGGGTACGTTTGAATTTAAAAATGTGGACGGCCCTGTTGAAATTTTAGCATTGGCCAATGAAGGATTGTTTGTACCCAGGAGAAATAAAATTGACGGAAAACTAAAAAAGAAAAAATCCCCAAAAAGAAAAGTAATCCTCGTTGCAGCTTCCTTAATTTTTATCGTTGCCTTGTTTTTTATTTATAAAAACATGGGTGCCAAAGGTTTTTCAGACAAGGAAAAATCTATTGCAATTCTTCCCTTTGAAATAATAGGCGATAACGACGATAATCTTGCCGCAGGACTCGTGCAGGATATTCTTGTACGCCTTTCAAAAATTAAAGAGTTCAGCAAGGTTATTTCAGATAAATCCTCTTTTCAGTTTAAGAATACTAAAAAAAGTTTAAAACAAATCGGGCAGGAAATTGATGTTATTTTTCTTGTTACGGGAACTATACAAAAAATCGGGAATACCATTCGTGTAAGCGCTCAATTGATTGACAGCAGGAATGAAAATACCATTTGGGCCGATGACTATACGAGAGAAAATAAACAAATTTTTGATTTGCAAACGGAGCTTGCCACTCAAATTGTCTCAGCGCTTAAAACTAAAATAACGCCTGAAGAAAAAATTGGATTATCAAAGCGATATACTGATAATATAGAGGCTTATAGCTTTTATCGTAAGGGCCGTTACTTTTGGGATACCAGAACTAAGGCCAGCTTTGATAGTGCGGAAGCTTATTATAAAAAAGCTATATCACTTGATCCTGATTATGCGTTGGCTTACGCGGGGCTTGCTGATTGTTATACGTATAACCAGAAAGGTTTGACGCAAATGGAAGCAATTCCTATCGGGCGTGATTATGCGATGAAAGCATTGTCGTTAGACAGCAATCTTTGCGAAGCGCTTACAACAATAGGCCTTATCCAGTCTGCCTTTGACTATAATTGGGTAGGCGCAAAAAACACCCTGGAAAAAGCGATTAGACTTAATCCAAATTATGCACTGGCTCACATGTATTATGGCAACTTATTACAGTATACCCGCCAAAATGCAGAACAAGGCATTAACGAAGTTAAAAAAGCGTTAGAGCTGGATCCTTTGTCAGTACAGATAAATTGGGTATTGGCCAGAAACTATTGGCTCGATCATAAATATGATTCAGCCTATTTGCAAAGCAAAAAAACATTGGCATTCGACCCCTCAAATGCCCTGGCTAAAGGCACTTTAGCACTCGTTCTTTTAGCTCAAAAAAAATACGCAGAGGCCTTTCAGCTAATAAAGCAATTTCCGGAACATGTACTTTCAAGGACAGCCGATTTCCAGGCGGCGTATTTGGCATATGCATATGCGCTCACCGGCGATACAATTCGTGCAAGAAGCGAGCTTGAAAAAACCATAACCCTGCACCCGGATGAAAATCCCTACTCCGCAATTCGCGTTTTTGTAAGCCTGAATGATTTCAATGGCGCTTTAAAACAACTTGAAAAATGTTATGAGAGAAGAATACTTCCAATGTATTTTGTAAATGTTGACCCTACGTTTGATCCCATAAGAAGCGAGCCCGGGTTTAAAGCATTACTCAGAAAGATGAATCTTTAGTAATTGATTCCTGAGATATTTCTTGTTAATAGTGGCATGATTTTATCAAGCGGTTTAAAAAAAGGTTATGCCTTCTTCTGTAATTTCGGCAATACGATATGATTCGTCGTCATCAACACTAAGGATAGTATTCGTTTCAGGAATGGGGGTACGACTATAAAAATGTTCCCCAAGAAGAGTATTTACAAATGAAATCGGCTTTTAGTAAGGGAACATATTTCAACCGGAATATTAAGGACAAATATGTATTTGAGAAAGTATCGTAATTTTTCTTTTTGAAATTAAATTAGTTCTTCATGAGCAAAAATTTATACCTGTCGCAGGCAACCCTTTTTTAGTAAAGTGCATTTATACTTTTATAAACGATTTTAATATTTGTAGATTTTTACATGGATACTGCAGAACTGGTTAAAGAAGCAAAACAGGGAAGTGCGGCAGCACAGAAATGCCTTTTTGATTTAATGGCAGATAAATTATTGATGATTTGCTGGCGTTATATAAAAACCCGTGAAGATGCCGAAGAACTTATGCTCGATGGATTTTATAAGTTCTTTAAAAATTTATCCTCATTTAATTACCAGGGAGAGGCTGCCTTATTTGCATGGGTAAAAAAAATAATGGTGAATGAATGCCTTATGTTTTTGCGGAAGAAAAATGTTTTCACTATTGTTTCTGATACAACCATTGGAGATATTCCATTGGAAGAAGAGGCATTAAATAATTTATCTGCCGCGGAAATTTTTAATCTGATCATTCAACTTCCGGTTGGCTACCGCACAGTTTTTAACTTATATGAGATAGAGAATTTGAAACATAATGAAATTGCAACATTGCTTAATATTTCAGAAAACACTTCGAAATCACAGTTGTATAAAGCAAAAAATTTATTACAAAAAATGTTATTGGCTAAAGGAATAGAATATGTCAAACGAAAATCGCAATAGTATTGATAACTGGAAAAGCAACCTGGATGAATTAAGCAGTTTGCCGGGCGAAGAAATCTTTAATAAAAGCGTTTCGTGGGGAAACCTTCATCAAAGGCTTGGCGGAAAAAAAAGTAATAAAAAAAGCATTTGGTATTGGATGGCAGCAGCCTGCTTTTTATTGGCGCTGATGTTGCCGTTTATAAATTTAAATAAAGGGCGTCATCAGGTTATACAGAGTGAAGTCGCAGGTAAAAGACCTGGAAATATAAAGGCATCCCCGCCTGTTATTAAAGAAGATGTGGCTAAGATTATAAACCCCTCTTCAGCTAAAAAAAGTGAAACAGTAACTATCGTGAATGAAAATAAAATTCGCAAATCTGTAATTTCCGGTGAAGTCAACAAATCAATTCATGTAACCGACACTGTTAGAGGAATGGCGGAAGAATTGCAAAATCTAAATACAATAAGTCCTGTTGAGAATTCATCAAATATAGCATCAATAAGACCCGAAAAGAAGAAGTTAAGAGTCATTCACATTAATGAATTAGGTGATTCTTTTGATCAGCCACAAGATATGAGCCATGGCCGGGAGGTGCATTCTTTTCAATTCAAATTTGGCGACCAGGTCGTGTACACCAATTCTTCAACTTCACATAATAAAGAGGGAGTTACCCTCATAAAAGCAAAACCTTCTCCAAACTAAAATAAAATGAAAAAATTAGTAAGCGTATTGGTGCTTTTCGTAAGCATCCTTCCAAACCTTTGCGCACAAACGAGTAATAAATCACATAAGGCATTTGAGGTTCCTGATAATATCATTATTAACAGGAGATTTTATATTAATCTTGAAAAGGGAAATAAGCTTGAAGTAGAGCTAACGGATATAACAGACCTTGAGAAGATTGCTAACATTGATTCACTTCTGCAAATATTCATCGATGATGTCACACCATTGAAAGATTCAATTTCTGATCCTCTTACGTCCAAACGTATAGACTATATTACTGACGCACAAGGCAGGAAAAAAATAAGGCTTCAGCAATTTCAACCAAAGGGGGCATCATTCCTTGTCAATAATGGAGAGCTTGCTTCATTAAGAACGGAGCAGGACACTATAAATATAATTGGGGTTATCGCAAATCCACCAAAGGCTGAACAAAAGATAAGCCTTACCAATCCCCGTTATTATCACCTTATTTTTTATCTAAACGACCTAAACGAATTAGCGGGTTATATGCATGGAGTTCTAAGAGAAAAAATTGCGACCATACAAAACAATATACACGCTAAATGGCCCCTGATACCTGGAGGTAGCTCACATTCCCTTGGAAAAGATAAAACCATATCCGCAGACAAACCTAAAGGTTTTACACCCCAGGCAACGGGGGACTATATTACAGGTTTTATTACCGTCAACCTGCAGAACTATAAAAATTATTTTGTTCCTTCTTTTAGTTTGGGAGCCAGGCTTACATTAACCAATCGCGACAGGACTTTTAAATGGGAGCCGGGATTATTGTGGGAGCCTCATTTTTTGTTTGCCAGGGACGCCCAGGGGAAACCAAAGACTTATCGCAATGATTTTCTTACCTTAATTTATGGGCAAGGTGGTACTACAGATCATGATCCAAGAAAAGATTTTTCATTCAGCGCCGTATTTTCTTTAGGCTATCTTATTCGCCGGGAGGGAGATCTCATTGATAAAAATACGTTTCGGTTTGGTGCAGGCAAGTTGCAGTTTTTAAAAACAACGATCGAGCCTTCCATGTACTTTAATAACTTTTTTAAAGGAGTAACACCCGGTATAAGAATAAGCCAGGCGTTTTAATTTACTATAATCACTAACATGTTTAAACAAATTTTAATTTTAATTTTTTGCTTATTTTTTCTAAAGACAACAAATGCACAAAGCAGGCAGGATAAGCAATTGATAAAACAGCTTCATCGCTTGATAGCGGAAAGGTATAAGACAATTGCACCAGGTTGTGTTGTGCTCGTGGCAAGAAAAGGTAAGATAATTTATGAAGAGGCATTTGGCAGTGCTAACATAGAATTGGATGTGTCCATGAAGCCAGAAATGATTTTCAGAATAGGTTCAATCACTAAACAATATACATCTGTTGCAATTTTGCAATTAGTTGAACAGGGAAAAATTTCTTTGCTGGACAGCGTTCAGAAATATGTAAAGGATTATCCACATAAGGTGTCTACTATTACGATTGAAAACTTATTGACGCACACATCAGGTATAAAAGAATACCAGGCAATAAATGATACTACGCCTAACGGCGAAAGAAAGGACTATACACCTAAGCAGGGTGTCGATTTTTTTAAAAATGAGCCTTTGGAATTTGAGCCTGGCACTCAATTTAAATATAGTAGTTCTAACTATTTTCTGCTTGGTTATATCATTGAATTAGTGACTGGAAAAAGTTACCAGGAATATCTTAAGGAAAATATTTTTAAAGGCGCGGATCTAAAAAATACATACTATAATCAACAGGAAGAAATTATTCCGGGGAGGGTTACCGGATATGCAAAATACGATTCAACACTTGAAAATGCCGACTATTTAAGTATGACTACAGCGTATGCTGCAGGTGCACTAATGGCAAATGTTGAAGACTTGTTCAAGTGGCATGAGGCGTTATATAAACATGAATTAATAAACCAGGAACTGCTCAATAAAGCGACGACTTCTTTTAAATTGAAAGATGGAACTTCTACCGGTTATGGCTATGGCTGGTATGTTAATCAAATAGATAGTAGTAAAACAGTTGAACATGCAGGAGCAATTGACGGGTTTAGAGCGGATGAAATTTATTTACCGGGTGAAGATGTTTTTGTTGCGACATTATTTAATTGCCTCGAATATAAAAATAACTGGATACAATTATCAAATGATATTGCAACATTAAGTATTGGGAAGTCTTTACAAGATGGGATAAAAGTAAACAATGCCGTTTTGAAAACGTATATCGGTACTTATAAATATCTGGGTGATTCCAAAATTAATCAGTCTCTTAGAATTTACGAGAAGGATGGGAAGTTGTTTTGTGACCTTTCCAACGGCACAGGAGTCAATATGATACTGATGCCACAGTCTGAAACAAAGTTTCTTCTTCCCGATGTGAGAAGAATTACAACAACAATTGACTTTGTAATTGAAAATGGAAAAGTTACCAGGGCAACCTGGACACAGGAAAATGAAAATCAATTTGTGAAAATCGAATAAATTTTTAAAAATCCTTTTATTTCTTCCGCAATGCTGCCACACACTCAATATGGTGGGTATGCGGGAACATATCTACCGGTTGCAATTTTTCTACAAAATATTTTTCACCGAGCAATTGCAAATCTCTTGCCTGTGTTGCCACATTGCAGCTTACGTAAACAATTTTTTCAGGAGCTGTTTCTAAAATTTTATTCACCAGCTTTGCGTGTAACCCTGCCCGTGGGGGGTCAACTAATATAACATCGGGGTGGCCATGAAGAGCAAAAAATTCATCGTTACATATCTCAATCACATCACCGCAAAAAAAAGATGCGTGGTTAATATCATTGAGCTTAAGATTTTCTTTGGCATCTTTTATGGCATCCTCTATAACGTCTACACCTATAATTTTTTTTGCATTACTGCTTAAGAAAATTCCGATACTGCCTGTTCCGCAATACAGGTCGTAAATAATTTCATTTCCTGTAAGGGCCGCAAATTCTTTTACGATATTGTACAATCGTTCTGCCTGCTTCGTATTCGTTTGAAAAAAAGATTTAGGAGAAATCTTAAAATTGAAATTCTCAAGCTTTTCAACTACATATCCTTTTCCTGAAAATACCTGGGGATTTAAATCATAAATACTATCGTTCCATTTTGCATTAATGGTAAATAGAAGGGTTGTAATAGATAGAACGCTTTCTAATAAATGATTGCAAACTTTCTCTCTTTCTTTTTCATCATCATATCCAAAAACAAGATTTACCATAAGTTCTCCTGTGGTGCAATGGCGAACAATAATATTTCTCAACCATCCTTTATGCTCTATTATATCATAAAAACTATAGTTATTTGCCAAAGCAAAATCACGGACATTGTTCCGGATTGAATTATTAATATCATCCATCAGCCAGCATTCGAAGATATCAATCACTTTATCATATAGCCTTGGAACATGATAACCTAATGCACCACCAGGCCATACACCATCCCCTAAGTCCTTTAACTGACCCGGTGTTAAAAATTTTTTATTGCTGAAAGTGAACTCCAGTTTATTTCTGTAATGAATAGTATTTTCTGAGCCAATGATGGGAAGCATTGTTACATCAGTAAGTTTTCCAATTCTTTTAAAAGCATCTGCAGCCTCCTGCTGTTTATATTCGAGTTGTTTATTGTAGGGAAGCATCTGCCATTTGCAGCCGCCGCAAACACCAAAATGAATGCAAAAAGGTTCTACCCTTTCGCTGCTGAATTCGCTTATATTTATTGCTCTTCCTTCGGCCCAGTCTTTTTTATTTCGCGTAACAAGAACATCGGCTACATCGCCCGGCACAACGCCTTCAACGAAGATTACTTTGCCATCGATTTTGGCCAGCGCTTTACCTTCTGCCGCATAACCGGTGATTGCCAGCTTCTCAAGTATAAATTTCTTCCTTTTCATGCTGAGTGGTTTTGACCCGAAATCATGGACAAGCGTAAAAATACCCCTTGTTGTTGAGTCTGAAATTATACTTGCACGCAAAATGTTAAGTATTTTGCATCAATATTTCTTTTTAATCAATTTGAATATTTTTGTCTCTATTTCCCACAAGCCAATGAAAATATTTTTTATAGGATTTTTTGTTATTCTATCCACCAATTCAATTGCCCAGGGGTATAAGGTTACATTACAAACGCCCAATTGCACCAATGGCCTGGCCTATCTTACCTATTACTACGGCAAAAACATTAATATAGAGGATTCGACAGTTATTAATAATAAAGGAATTGCGGTTTTTCAAAAAAATGATAAGCTCCTTCCGGGCGTATATTCGATAGTATTTCCGGGAAAAAATAAGTTGTTTGATTTTCTTGTAGATAAAGAGCAAATAATTACAATAAAAGCTGATACTTCTGACCTGGTAAATAAAACAGTTGTAACAGGATCAAAAGAAAATATTCTTTTTCAGCAGTATCAAAAATTTATTGCTTCAAAAAGCGATGGCCTGCAAAAGGAACTCAATGCTTTCAAAAATTCAAAAAACAAAAGCGATAGTAATCTTCATGAAAATAATTATAAAGGACTGTCAAAAGAATTAAATGACTACAGGGACAAAATTATAGAGCAACACCCTGAATCTATGCTGGCGAACTTGCTAAACGGTATGCGGGAACCACAGGTTTTAACTTCGACACCTGTTTCCAGGGATGATTCAGTAAATAACTACCAATATTATAAGAAGCATTATTGGGACGGCATTAGTTTTACTGATGACCGAATTATACGCAGCCCGTTCTTTTTGCCAAAGTTAGAGCGCTTTTTTAGAGAAGTTGTCCCTCCTGCACCGGATTCAATCATAACGGAATCGGACTACTTATTGTTGAGGGCAAGAACAGCTCCTGAAATGTATAAGTTTTTATTGAACTGGCTTACCGATGAATATATCAACCCGAAATATATGGGACAGGATGCAGTTTTTGTGCACCTGTTTGAAAAGTATCATTCAAAAGGCGTCTCTTCCTGGTTGAATGAAAAACAATTAACTGCCATGTCCAAGAGGGCGTATATGTTGATGTCAAACCTGATAGGCGAGCAGGCCGCTAACCTGGAAATGGTTGATTCGGCTGGAAAATCCATTCCCCTGTATGCGGTTAATGCAAATTATGTAATTGTTTGTTTTTGGGATCC